>SBBG01000086.1 GCA_005240065.1 Gammaproteobacteria bacterium
GAAACCGCTGCTGAAGCTCTTCTGCCGCATGTCCTTGTCCTGTCGGGTTGGATGCGATTATTATCGCATAACAGGGGAATTGATCAGAGGTTCCTTAGAATTCTTTGGCGAGGATGGCTTTTCTCCGCGTAGCGGCTTCGCCCAACAATAATGAGAACTCACTCATGCAGAAAAAACTGGCATTTCTATTTACCCTAATGTTTTTAGCTGGTTGCGCTTCGAATCGAACATTAGGGCCAGTACCAATAGACTCGAAAGAGTTTAAAACGTCTATAGAGACATTAAATACCACCTACCCTGATCTGGATGTATATAGGAAAAATAATGTTTTTATTGGCTATTGCACCCCCATTAAGCAACTGACAAAGCTTTGGGGCGAACCGGATCAAGTTAAAACTGTGTGGCTTCAAATACCAATAGTAGTACTGCCAATTGTATTTATTGATGGCATCACTACTGGCGGGATGATTGCCACAGGCATTGCTTACGGCATGTACCCGAAACAACCAAAGCACTATATTTGGCGAAAAGGCAGGTATGAAATCGATGCTTATGTAACCACGGAAATCGGCTGCGGTTATGAGCCAAGACTTTGGCATTGGGAATGGAAACCAATTGCCGCCTCATGATATTGCCGTCGCCGGACTCCACTCCATGCGCCGCAGGAGATGTACACCGCCTTGCGAAATACCGCGCACATCCGGCAATGGCAGGCCATCCGGCAGCAAGTCGGCGAGACAGCAGCTATCGAAGCGTCGCAGAAAATCCTCTGCCGCATCGTGCAAAACCCTTTTCAGCTTGCAACTCGAAGCCATCACGCAGGTGTTGTCCGACGCCTCGAAACACTCGGCCAGCGTCATGGCTTCCGTGAGCCGCACCACCGAACCGATGGAGATGGTTTCCGGCGGGCGATCAAGGATGACACCGCCCTTTTTGCCGCGCACGGCGCGCACGAAGCCATTATGCACCAGGTGGCTCACCACCTTCATCAGGTGATTGTGCGACACGCGAAGGTCTTCGGCCAATTCCTGGATGGTGGTTTTCCGGCCGGGATGTGCACCCAGATGAATGAGCACCCGCAGGGCGTAGTCGGTGTAGAGCGTCAGTTTCATTTGGATCTCCCCCGGTTACATCTGTAAACTATTAAGGAACCTCTGATCAGTTCAGAGGTTCCGCGGCACCGGGCTCTGGGAATTCCAGAGTGGAATTATTCAGAGCTTCCTTAAAGTGTTGTTATGACATGCGCGGGATTACAGATAGCTTACATATCACGTCATCTTCCACCCGCTCTTGCGCAACCCCGGTCAACCATTCAGAATAATGGTTCAGGATCACCGGGCGGATTCACAACCCGCCTGCTCACACCGGCCACCACGCCGTTAACTCTATGACTCTCGACCGCTTCCATCCCGCTGTGGCGGGATGGTTCAGCAAAACCTTCGGCATCCCCACCCTGCCGCAAGCCGAAGCCTGGCCGCAGATCATGGCGGACAGGCATACGTTGATCGCCGCGCCCACCGGCTCAGGCAAGACACTGGCGGCGTTTCTCGCCGCCATCGACGCGCTGCTGCGCCAGGGGCTGGCCGGGCAGTTGCGGGACGAGACGCAGGTCGTCTATGTCTCGCCGCTCAAGGCGTTGAGCAACGATATTCACAAGAATCTGGAAATCCCGCTCGCAGGAATACGCGCGGAGCTGGCCGCATTGAACCTGCCCGAGGTGGAGATCCGCACCGTGGTACGCACCGGCGACACGCCGCCGGGCGAACGGCTGGCGATGCGCCGCCGCCCGCCGCATATCGCGGTGACCACGCCGGAATCGCTTTATGTGTTGCTCAGCAGCGAAAGCGGGCGTGACATGCTCAAGAGTGTGCGTACCGTGATCGTGGACGAGATTCACGCCCTTGCCCCGAACAAGCGCGGCGCGCACCTGGCCCTGTCGCTGGAACGGCTGGAGGCTTTGACCGGGCGGCGGCTGGTGCGCATCGGCCTGTCGGCCACACAGCGGCCCATCGAGGACGTGGCGCGGTTTTTGACGGGCGGGGAAGCCGCCGCCCAAGGTTCGATCGCCGATTGCGCCATCATCGACTCCGGCCACGTCCGCCCGCGTGACCTCGCCCTCGTCGTTCCGGGCTCGCCGCTCGAAGCGGTGATGGCCGCCGAGGTGTGGGAGCAGATCTACGACCGCCTCGCCGAACTTGTCCACGATCACCGCACCACACTGATCTTCGTCAACACCCGCCGCATGGCCGAGCGCGTCACGCGTCACCTCTCCGAGCGGCTGGGCAAGGAACATGTCACCTCGCACCACGGCAGTCTGTCGCGCGCGCAGCGCCTGGACGCCGAGCAGCGCCTCAAACAAGGTTCACTGCGCGCGCTGGTGGCGACCGCCTCGCTGGAACTGGGTATCGACATCGGCGATGTCGATCTGGTCTGCCAGCTCGGCTCACCGCGCAGCATTGCGGCTTTTTTGCAGCGCGTGGGGCGCTCCGGTCACAGCCTGGGCGGCATGCCCAAGGGCCGACTGTTCCCCTTGAGCCGCGACGATCTGGTGGAATGCGCGGCGTTGCTCGATGCGGTGCGGCGCGGCGAACTGGACCGGCTGATCACTCCACAACGGCCGCTGGACGTGCTGGCGCAGCAGATCGTCGCCGAAGTCGCCAGCCGCGAATGGCAGGAAGATGCGCTTTATGACCGGCTGCGCCGCGCCTGGCCTTACCGCGACCTGCCGCGCGCCGATTTCGACGCCCTGACGCACATGCTCAGCGAAGGCTTCACCACCCGCCGCGGACGACGCTCCGCCTGGCTGCACCGCGACAGCGTGAATCGGCTGCTACGCCCCCGGCGCGGCGCGCGCCTCACCGCGCTCACCTCGGGCGGCACTATCCCCGACAATGCCGATTATCAGGTGATCCTGGAACCCGAAGGCCAGTTCATCGGCACCCTCAACGAGGATTTCGCCGTGGAGAGCATGGCGAGCGATGTCTTCCAGCTTGGCAATCATTCCTATCGCATCCTGCGCATCGAAGCCGGCAAGGTGCGGGTGGAGGATGCCAAGGGACAGTCGCCGACCATTCCCTTCTGGATCGGCGAGGCGCCGGGCCGCAGCGACGAGCTGTCACGCGCCGTATCGCGGCTGCGCACCGAGCTGACCGAGCTGCTGAACATCTCCGCCGACCATGCCCTGCTGTGGCTGGTGCGGGAGATTGGCATCGCCGGAGCCGCCGCCGTGCAGATCGTCGAATATCTCGCCGCCGCGCACGCCATGCTCGGCGTCATGCCCAGCCAGGAAACGATCGTGCTGGAGCGCTTCTTCGACGAATCCGGCGGCATGCAGCTCATCGTCCACTCGCCCTACGGCTCGCGCCTCAACCGCGCCTGGGGACTGAGCCTGCGCAAACGCTTTTGCCGCAACTTCAATTTCGAACTCCAGGCGGCGGCAGGCGAAGACGCCATCGTGCTGTCGCTCACCGCCACGCACAGCTTTCCGCTCGACGAAGTAGCGCGCTACCTGAATGCGAAAACGGTGCGCCCGCTGCTGGTGCAGGCGCTGCTCGACGCGCCGATGTTCACCACGCGCTGGCGCTGGAACGCCACCACCGCACTGGCGCTGCCACGCTTTCGCGGCGGCAAGAAGACTCCGCCGCAATTGCAGCGCATGTTCGCCGAGGATCTGGTCGGACTGGTCTTCCCCGACCAGCGCGCCTGCCTGGAAAACATCGTCGGCGACCGCGAAATCCCCGATCACCCGCTGGTGCGCCAGACCATCGACGACTGCCTGCACGAGGCGATGGACATCGAGGGTCTGGAACGGCTGCTCGCCGCGCTGGAACGCGGCGAGATCCGCGTCGTGGCGCGCGACCTGCCCACACCCTCGCCTCTGGCGCAGGAGATCCTCACCGCGCGCCCCTATACTTTTCTGGACGACGCGCCGCTGGAAGAACGACGCACCCAGGCGGTGATGGCGCGCCGCTGGCTCGACCCCGAGAGCGCGTCCGATCTGGGCCAGCTCGATCCCGGCGCCATCCAGCGCGTGCGCGACGAGGTGTGGCCGGAGGTCACGAGCGCCGACGAGCTGCACGATGCGCTGGTAGTGCTGGGCTTTGTTACCACGCAGGAAGGAGCGCGCTGGCAGGCTTGCATGCAAGCGCTGACGCAGACAGGCCGAGCCACAGTGATACTCGACGCGCGACATCAAGCCGCACTCTGGATCGCGGTGGAACGCCTGCCGCAATTCCAGGCCGTGTTCGACCAGATGCGCCTTGAACCCGTTATCACCGCACCGCCCGAATTTCTCGCGCAAACCTGGGATCGCGAAACAGCGCTGGTCGAGATCGTGCGCGGGCGGCTCGAAGGCCTGGGTCCGGTCACGGCGGCGGCGTTGGCCGCACCGCTGGGCCTGTCCGAGCGCGACATCGACGCCGCGCTGCTGGCCCTGGAAGCCGAAGGCTTTGTGCTACGCGGCCAGTTCACGCCCGGCACGAGCGACACCGAGTGGTGCGAACGCCGCCTGCTGGCGCGTATCCACCGCTACACCCTCAAACGTCTGCGTCAGGAGATCGAGCCGGTCAGCAGCGCCGACTTCATGCGCTTCCTGTTCCACTGGCAGCGCCTGGAACCCGAACTGCGCGGCGAAGGTCCCGAATCGCTGGCCGCCGTCATCGAACAGCTCGAAGGCTTCGAAGCGCAGGCCGCCGCGTGGGAAACGGATATCCTGCCCTGCCGTCTCAATGACTATGATCCAGGCTGGCTCGATAGCCTATGCCTGTCCGGCCGCGCGGTCTGGGCGCGGCTCACCCCGCGTGCCGCGAGCAGGGACTCAAGCGGCGGCCCGGTGCGCACCACGCCCATCGCCCTGCTCAACCGCCGCCATCTTGGCCTGTGGAACGAACTGGCCGGTGAACGTAGCGACGACCTGGCAGGCCTGTCGCCCCCGGCGCGAACCGTGGCGGAATACCTCGTCGCCCACGGCGCCTCGTTCTTCGACGACCTCGCCGGCGGCGTGCGGCTGTTACCCTCGCAACTGGAAGACGCGCTCGGCGAACTGGTCGCCGCAGGCCGGGCAAGCGCCGACGGCTTCAGCGGCCTGCGCGCCCTGCTCACCCCCGCCGACAAGCGCCGCCCGCTCGCCGGCCGGCGCCGCAGCCCCGCTTCGGGTCTTGCCGATGCCGGACGCTGGGGCCTGCTCAAACGCAACGGCACAGCGCACACGCCAAACCCGCAACCCCGCCCCTGGGCCAGCGCCGGACACGACCCCGACACCGTGGAGTTCACCGCCCGCACCCTGCTGCGCCGCTACGGCGTGGTATTCCGCAAACTGCTGGAACGCGAAGCCACCTGGTTACCACCCTGGCGCGAACTGCTCTGGACCTACCGCCGCCTCGAAGCCCGCGGCGAAATCCGCGGCGGCCGCTTCGTCGCCGGATTCTCCGGCGAACAATACGCCCTCCCCGAAGCCGTCGGCTCGCTGCGCGACATCCGCCGCCAACCCGGCAACGGCATCACCATCACCCTGTCCGGCGCCGACCCCCTCAACCTCGCCGGCATCATCACCTCCGGCCTCAAAATCCCCGCCCTGACCGCAAACCGCGTCCTGTACCGCGATGGCATACCGGTGGCCCTGCAAATTGCGGGAGAGGTCCGATTCCTTGATTCAGCGAACGAAAAAGAACAGTGGGAGATGAAGAACACCTTGCTCAGACGGCCTGTCATATCGGGAATACGGGCTCGTGTGGCGAACCGTTGAGGATGGGGTTGTGTTTGGGCTGGATGTTTTTTTCGGGGACAATAAAGAGGTATATGGAATGAAACAAATGGGGTGTTAAAAAGCGAGAATTATCGTCAATAACAGGGCATTCGTATTGATTTTAAAATACCTTTATGATTGAATAAAACTTTATACGACAGACTGATAAAATTTTAGGTATTTTATTGGGGTCTACTTTTAGTTA
>SBBG01000209.1 GCA_005240065.1 Gammaproteobacteria bacterium
CGCTTTTAAGTGGTCAGCTAGGTTGGAGGCTGGCTTTGCTGTGATAACCTCTTGTGAGCCTTCTCAGGCTCTTTAGCAGTGCGCGCAACTTCGCATAATATATATTATGTTAAATTATAAATCGTCATTACCATTCGAGTATTGAAAAACCCCTTCTACTGGCGCACTATTCCCTTATGGTTAGCCCAGGCATAAACACCTGGCCACAGCAAAAAGGACGCTGCCATGGATCTGCTGCCTTTGGACAAACTCGGCGCTCGGGAAAAACCCGGCAACGTCGTTCAGTTCGGGCTGTTTCTGCCCTGGGTATCGGCCAACGATGGAAACCGGCTGTGGGTGCAGGTGATCCATGAAAAAGACCAATTTTTGCAAGATATCCCACCGATAAAATTCGAACTCCAGCACGCCGTTGATCCGCAGTATGGTGATTACTGGTCAACGGAAGCCGCGATCGACCCCGCTGACAAATTGCACCCGGCTTCGGCATGGGGTTCGCCGGGGCGATATGTCTATCGCTACTGCCTGCAAAATCCCAACACACCGGGCGTCATCGATTGGATCATCGATCCCTTCGCCAGGGAATTCGGGATCGGCAAGCTGTCGGCGTTCACGCTGGGCTATGAACCCCATGTCTGGAGCGGGAACGAAGACGCCTGGAAGACGCCGGTGCTGCATGATCTCGTCATCTACGAGTTGATGATCAGCGAATTCGGCGGAGATATCGACAAGACCATCGCGCTGCTCGATTACCTTGCCGATCTCGGCATCAACTGCATCGAGGTGATGCCGGTTTCCAATGTGTCGAATACCGTCGATTGGGGTTTCTTGCCGATCGGTTATTTCGGTGTCGATGAACGATTCGGCAAGCGCAGGGATTTTCAGCGGCTGGTCGATGAGGCGCACAACAGAAAGATCGCTGTCATTCTCGATGCCGTCTATGGGCATACCAGCGATAACTTTCCTTATTCTTATTTGTACCGGAAGCTGGCATACCACGAAAATCCCTTCATGGGCTCTTTTGCGAAAAATTACTTCGGCGAAAGCACCGATTTCAACCGCCGCTTCACCCGCGATTTCTTTTTCACCGTCAACCACCACTGGCTCGATTGCTACCACGTCGATGGTTTTCGTTACGACTGTGTTCCCAATTACTGGGATGGCGCCGAGGGACAAGGTTATGCCGCGTTGACCTATGACACCTACCAGATGATCAAGGCGAAACAAGGCGAGGCCGGCCACTGGCAACGTTTTTTCGACCATGGGGGAAACAATCTCATCCAGTGCGCGGAACAACTGGAAGGCCCGCGGGAAATCCTGGAAAAAACCTATAGCAACTGCACCTGGCAAAATGAGACACTCGGCGCCGCTCAGGCGGTGGCGCGAGGCGACCGAGGCAATCTGGCCGATCTTGGCTTGCGGCTGGGGCTGGCGGGTTATCCTGCCGAAATCACCGCCAATAACGACACCATCAAAAAGACCGCGTTACAGTACATCGAAAACCACGACCATGCGCGCTTTGTCTGCAACTTCGGTATGTCCCCACGCGACAATGATTTGCTGGGAGAAGGAGATCGCGATCTCTGGTACAAAGTTCAACCCTATCTGATCGGTTTATTGATGGCCAAGGGCATACCGCTGATCTGGCAAGGACAGGAGCTGGCCGAGAACTATTACATTCCTCACGAAGGATGGGGCCGCGTGATGCTGTTTCGTCCCGTGCGTTGGGATTATTTCTATGATGCGATTGGAAAACGCACGATCAAGCTGGTGAGGGACCTGATGAAACTGCGCCGCGCTTCGCCACAATTCCGTCATGGAGATCATTTTTTCTACAATCATCATGATCGATATCAATCAAAAAACGTTCTGCTTTTTTCACGCAAACAAGACAACCGTTTCAGCCTCGTGGCGTTGAATTTCGGCGACGAGGAGCAATGGGTGCCATTCGCCTTTCCCATCGGTGGCGATTATCGGGAAGAGCTGCATGGCGAAGATAATATCAATGGTGTTACAGCTGCCGAAGAACGCTGGCTGAAAATACCCGGCAATTATGGGCGCATCTGGACAATCGCAGATTGAAGTTACCAAGGAGGACGATATGGCAAAGATAAAATTATTCTGGGATCCCACTGGCGTGGAGCTGGATACGCTGGGCACAAACACCTTCGAGCGCATTACCGACGGCGATACGCCGTATGTTTCCATGGCGATCCGCATGTTGAGCATCGACACGCCGGAGGTGCATTATCCCGGCAATGAAAGTCCCGCCAAACACGATGCCAAACTGGCTCAGCTCGCCGACTGGATTCACGGTGGCAAGGCGCCCATCGATCCGGGGCTTGCCGCCTGGCTGGAACCGAAACTCGCCACCGGCAGCGCGGGAACCTTGCAAAAGCAGCAAGGCGATGCCGCGAAAGCGGAGTTTCAAAGACTGCTGGACGAAAAACTCACCCGCCCCACGGGCAGCAAGCGTTCGGTATTCCTGCGCACTGCGGACCAGCCGTTCGATCAATACGGGCGCTTGTTGGCCTATATGTCGCCTTATTACAGCGGCGAAGAGCTGGCCGCCCTCTCCCCTGCGGAGCGCGCCACGTTCAATTTGCTGATGGTCGCGTCGGGCTGGGCCGCCACGTTTCCGATCTACCCCAGCCTGCCGAAATACGCGGACCTCGTGCTGCTTCAGCAGGCCGCCGAGGATGCGTTTACGAACAAAAAAGGCGCTTGGGCCAATCCTGCGGCGCTGACCGGCTATGAGTTCCGCATGTGCTACAAATTGTGGGAGGTCACCAGCAAATTGGTGAAGGGGCAAAAACTGAGCAGCCGGGAGCGGTATGGCTGGGTGGAGCGGTACTGTGTCGATATGACCAGCCGCGCGGTTTATTCCCCTCAAGATTACTACAAAGTACCCGCCTGCAACCGCGTTTTTATCTGGCCCGATGATGTCGCCGAGGCGGTGGGGAGGCTCAATCTGGAGCCCGCCGGATAGGAAGGATGGAGTAGCAGCCGTCATCCCTCGGCCTTTGCGCACAGCGTGGCCTCCTGCAGATAGGCGATCACATTCTCGGCGGGCATGGGTTGGGCGCATAAATGACCTTGGTAGAGGTGACACCCCTGGTCATGGAGAAAGTCGCGTTGTTGCCTGGTTTCGACCCCTTCGGCGATGACTTCCATTTCCAGGCTTGCCGCGAGGGCGATGATGGCGGAGACAATGGCGGCGTCTTCAGGATCAGTGGTGATGTGTTGCACGAAGGATTTATCGATCTTGAGCCGATCAATGGGAAAACGTTTGAGATAATTTAGAGAGGAGTAGCCTGTGCCGAAGTCGTCGATAGCGATTTTTATGCCCATCTTGCTAAGGCGCTCCAGAACGGCGATGTTCGGCTCCGCGTGTCGCATCAGCATGCTTTCCGTGATCTCCAGCTCAAGAAGCTGTGGCGGTAGTCCCGTGCCATGGAGGATACGGGAGATATTCTCGACCAGACCATGTTGATGAAACTGCGCGGCGGACAGATTCACGCCGATGGGAAGTGGTTTCAGGCCTTGCTGTTGCCAGATTACTCCTTGCGTACAAGCGCTGCGCAACACCCATTCTCCCAGGAGAATGATGATCCCTGTTTCCTCTGCGATGGAGATAAACCGATCCGGCGATAACATGCCCTTGGTGGGGTGTGGCCAGCGGATCAGCGCCTCCAGTCCGGTGACATGACCGGAAACCATCTCCACCTGCGGTTGATAGTACAGAACGAATTCGCCCCGCTCCAGCGCCTGGCGCAAATCGTTTTCCATCTCCAGGCGTTCCGATGCCCAGAGATTGAGCTGCGGCATGAAAAACCGGAAGTTGTTGCGCCCGTTTTCTTTGGCATGGTACATGGCGGTGTCGGCGTATTTCATCAATGTCTGCACATCTTGTCCGTCGCCGGGATAGAGACTGATGCCGATACTGGCCGAAACATGAAATGTCTGCCCCTCCACTGCGAGGGGCGCGGACACCGCGGTTAGTAAGTTGTGAGCGGTGTCCGCGACCACGCTGGTCTCGGATATATTGGGAAGGACGATGACGTACTCATCGCCGCCGATTCGGGAAACGGTAGCGGCCTCGTGCAAGCAGGCGGACAGACGTTGCGCCATTTGTTGCAAGAGCTTATCGCCGACGAGGTGACCGAGCGAGTCGTTGATCGTTTTGAACCGGTCGAGATCCAGGAACAGCACGGCTACCGTCGTGTTATTGCGCTGGGCTTCGGCGATGGCGAGGCCGATACGGTCCTGGAGCAGCAAGCGATTAGGCAAGCCGGTGAGCGGATCGTGATAAGACAGGCGTTGGATGTGCTCCTGGGCCTTTTTGTGCTCCGTGGTGTCGGTGCAGATGCCGATATAGTGGGTGATCTGACCCTGCTCATCGTGGCTGGCATCGATGGTCAGCCACTGGACATAGAGGGGTCCATCTTTGCGGCGATCCAGAATTTCACCTTCCCAATGGCCCTTGCTCTGGAGTTCGCGCCACATCGCCTCGTAGAACATGGGATCTTGCCAATGAGACTGGAGTAGCCGTGGATTCTGCCCCAGGATCTCACTCTCCGAATAGCCCGTGATTTTGGTGTAGGCTTTGTTGACGGCGACGATATTGGCGTGGACATCGGTGAAAACGATGCCTTCGGAACTGTTGTCAAAAACCTTGGCTGCCAAGCGCAAGGTTTCATCTCTGTCCCGCAGGCGAGCTGCCAATGTGTCCGCTTGGCGCAAAGCTGTACGTCGTGCAGCGAGCGAACTGGCGATACCAAACAGCAAGAGGCTGATGACGCCACCACCCAGGAGTATGAACATGGGCAGTGCTTGCCTCTGTCCTCCGCCCGGCGTGGGCAGTGCCGTGATGTCGATACGCCACCGGCGCCCACCGACATCGAGCATGGCTTCTTTGCGCAGAGTCGTGGCCGGGGGATGGTTGAAAATACCCGACGATCGCATACTGTCGTAAATCGGAATGGCGGGCGATGGCCGCACACGGCTGGTCCCGGTGTCGAAGATGCTGAATGCCAGTTTTTGCCGGGTCGCTGGCTGGAGGGCGCCGGCCATCAGCGATGCGGTGTTGAAGACGGCGGCGACGACGCCAAGAAATGCCTCGCGCCGTTGTTCAAGGGTGAGCGTGGGCGCGCCATTCCGGTAGATGGGGATGATGAACAGCAATCCCTTGCCTGTCCCCTGGACAAGATCGATGGGGGCGCTGGCGGTCGGCTCGCCGCTGTCACGCGCCAGTTCGACGGCCTGTCGGCGCATGGTCTCGCTCGCCAAGTCGTAACCCAGCGCCGTCTCATTTCCGCGCATGGGCTCGACATACTCCACCACAACATGTTCGGGGCGATGGCCCACCGGAAAGATCGCGAAATGGGGATAGCCAGCGGATTCCAGGCTGGTATCCTGCCGTACCCTGCGCTCATAGTCGGCCTTGGCTTCCTCCGGGACGCGGCGGGCAAACTCCAAGGCCTTGATTCCGGGGTAGCGTTTTTCAATATTCAGGCGTTCCACATAGCTGCGGAATTCAGCGCGGGTGACCTTTTCCGAGGCTGCATAGAGGCTGGCGACACCGTGCAAGGCCTCCATATAAATGCGCATCAATTGGGTGATTTCCGCCATACCGGCTTCGGCCTCAGCCTCGAAACCCGAACGCAATTCTTGATCGACACGGCTCGACATGAAATACCAGAAGAGCCCCGTGAGCAGAAGGCCGCTTAGCAGAACCGGCAATGTTTGCCGCAAGTGCGCGCCTTGCTTCTGTCGCATCCAGCCACCTCCTGTCTATCGGCCATGCGTGGATTTTGGCGACGCCAGACACGCCAGTTTATCATGGGAGATTATGGTTAATACAAGGCATGGACGCCTTGACGCGACTCAAACCGCGTGAGCCGTGGTCGGGCGTGTACCGGCCCGGCGGGGGCAATGAAATACAGGAGGTATTTTGTTGCCGGGTTAATAATACTATAGCGGGACAACCCGGAAAAAGCCAAGCCATGACCGGCGGAAAACGATCCCGTCCGCGGGTTGTTGTAAAACACCCCGCACATTGGTGTAAACTCGGAAGCCAGACCTCGATGAGCCGCCGCGTCCATCCGCCAAAAAATTGTTCCAACAAACTGACTAATCCTGTCTCATGACCATCCTGTCCCATCATCTCTATCGCGCCAGCCAGGTACGCGAACTTGACCGCATCGCCATCGAAACTTTTGGTATACCCGGTGCGATACTGATGTCGCGCGCGGGAGCGGCGGTTTTCATGGCGCTGCGCGAGCACTGGCCTAGGGCGCGATCCGTTGCTGTGGTATGCGGCACAGGCAAAAATGGCGGCGATGGTTTTGTCGCGGCGCGGCTTGCCCATGCGGCGGGAATGAAGGTTGCCGTGTTTCAGGTGGGTGACCCGGCCTCGTTACGCGGTGACGCACTGCATGCGGCTGAGGCGTTGAATGCGACGGGCATCGCCGCGCAGCCTTTCGCCGCCGATGTGTTGACCGGCTTCGATACGGTGGTCGATGCACTGTTCGGCACCGGGCTGGATCGCGAAGTGACTGGCGAATGGCGCGCCGCCGTCGAGGCGATCAACGGCTTCGGTGCGCCGGTGCTCGCCGTGGACATCCCTTCCGGACTGGACTCGGATACCGGCAGGATATTGGGCGCGGCGGTGCGCGCCCAGGCGACTGTCACGTTCATTGGTCTCAAGCAGGGCATGTTTACTGGCGACGGCCCGGCATGCTGCGGCGTCATCGAATTCAATGACCTTCGGCTGCCCGTCGAAACTTACGCCGGCGTCTCCCCCTTTTCCGTTCTGTTCGATGCGCACTTGCTGCGACCACTGCTACCACCCCGTCCGCGTTCGGCGCACAAGGGGCATCACGGCCATACGCTGGTGATCGGTGGCGACCACGGCATGACAGGCGCCGCACGATTGGCGGGCGAGGCCGCGGCACGCAGCGGCAGCGGTCTCACCAGCATCGCCACGCGCGCCAATCACGCCGCCATGATCGCCGCCGCGTGTCCGGAACTGATGTGCCACGCGGTTGAGCAAGTCAGGGATCTGCATCCCCTGCTCGAACGCGCCAGTGTGATCGCCATCGGCCCAGGGCTGGGACAATCTGCCTGGGCGCGCGAATTATTCTGCGCGGCGCTGGAGACGGCTTTGCCGCTGGTGGTGGATGCCGACGCGTTGAATTTGCTGGCGCAAGAGCCCGTAAGGCGCGACAACTGGATCCTCACGCCCCACCCCGGGGAAGCGGCACGGTTGCTGGACTGCTCAACGGCGGATATTCAGGCGGACCGTTTCAGGGCCATCGGGGAATTGCAGCAACGCTTTGACGGGGTCTGCGTGCTCAAGGGCGCGGGAACGCTGATCGATGCCGGACAGGCTCCCATCACGGTTTGCGCCGCAGGCAATCCGGGCATGGCCAGCGGCGGCATGGGCGATGTGCTCACGGGTGTCATCGCCGGCTTGCTCGCACAAGGTCTGCCCTTGGCGGACGCGGCGCGCCTTGGTGTTTATGTTCACGCCACCGCAGGCGATCAAGCCGCGGAGGAAGAAGGCGAGCGCGGTTTGCTGGCCAGTGATTTGATGCCGCACATCCATCATCTGCTGAACCCGTGATCGACTTTTCAATCGCCCGGGAAGGTGAAATGCTCGCATTTGGTGCGCGCCTCGCCATGGCCTGCGCGGACAGCGGCGCGGTCATTTTCCTGCACGGCGAACTTGGCGCGGGCAAAACCACACTGGTGCGGGGATTCCTGCGGGGGCTGGGACACCATGGCAAGGTGAAAAGTCCCACGTATACCTTGGTGGAACCCTACGAACTCGCCCAGCGCCGCATTTATCATTTCGACCTCTACCGTCTCGCCGATCCGCACGAACTGGATTATATTGGTATACGGGACTTCCTGGAGCGCGGCGCCATTCTGCTGGTGGAATGGCCCGAGCGCGGTATGGATTGCCTGCCGGCGCCCGATATTCATATTCATATCGACTACACGGAAACAGGGCGTCGGCTGCGAATCGAGGCGGAAAGCCCTCTTGGAAGTGAAATCGTCGCGCGGATGCTCGGTTTCATTCCGTAGTTCGCGCGCTCAAGGATGAGCAGGTAAAGCATGACGAAAACGAAGAGATCGCCCGCGATGGACGCTGTCGCCGGCGCACACCCACCACAACACGAATGGCTGAATGGATTCAAGAAAAAATTTCCCGTCAGCCGCTTCATCCGGGTCACCCTGGGATTGGCCATCCTGCTCATCGGAGCATGGTTCTTCCTCCCCGGCCTGCTCTTTCCCATCAGCAGCAATGCCGTCGTCAACGCCCATGTCATCACTTTGCGCGCTCCCATCGCGGGTGAGGTTTCGTTCGTGTTTTCCGGGCCGGATCGTCTCATCGCCAAAGGCGATATCGTCACCCGTCTCGAAAATAACCGCGCCGATGACAGCCAGCTCTCCGCCATGCAGGCCCAGCAGGCCACCTTGCTGGAAAAAATCGGAGCCATCGAGCAGGAGCTGCTGGAGCTGGAACAGCTCGAGCGCCGCCTTAAAATCAGTTCTGCCAAATACCGCCGCGCGATTGGCAGCCGCTATGACGCGATTCTGGCGGAGGCCGCCGCTCGGCTGTCGGCGCGGCGCGCCATCGCTGGCGAGGCGGCAACGAATCTTCAGCGGCAGCGGGCACTTTATACCCAACGGTTGACCACGCTCGCCGCGCTCGATGCGGCGGAAAAGACGGACCGCGTTGCGCAGGCGGATCTTCGTGAAGCGGAGCAGACGGTGGAGCGCATCCGCGTCGAAAAGAACAGCGCTTCCCAGGGCATCTACTTCGGCGATGGCTACAACAACGTGCCCTACTCGCAACAGCGCGTCGATGAAATTCAGTTGCGCGCACAGGCGCTACGCAGCGAGCTGCGCGATGCGCGCATACGCCAGAAGGAAAGCGAACGGCAAATCGTTGTGGAACAGGCAAGGCTCGGCCGTTTCACCCGCGCGGAACTGCCGGCACCCGCCGCTGGCCGTCTATGGCTGCAACTGACAAGCAATGGCGAATACGTCACCGCAGGCGCACCGCTGCTGCAAATCCTCGATACCTCCCGCCTGTTCCTCATGGTCAGCCTGGACGAACGCCACTTCGACGACATCGCCGTCGGCGACCTTGCCAGGGTCGATCTGATCGGCTCGGGCGAGTCGTTGCGCGGCAGGGTCGAGCGCATACAGGGAAATGAATCGAAAGTTGACGAATCCGTCCTCGCCGTGGCGCCACCGCCCGTCAAGCCACGTGAATTTCTTGTGGTGGTTAATCTGAACACCAAGGAATTGCTGTCCAAAAAAACAGACATCGCCAACCAGGTCGGCAGGCGCGCCAAAGTGACATTCGGTAAATCCTCATGAACGGCTTTAGCGATTCCCTGCTTCCCTCGCTGATACTGGTGGCCGTTCTGATGATATGGCTGCCGCTGCTCCCGCGCGACCGCAATTGGGCGCGAGGACTGGTACTGGGCGGCGCGGCGATATTGATCTTGCGCTACATGTATTGGCGCACCGCCGCCACACTGCCGGCCCTGGAGTTATCGGCGCAATCGCTCTGGCCATGGCTGTTCTATATTCTGGAAATGGCCTCGCTGACAGGTATGTTGATCGGTTCGTTCATCCAGGTGCGAACCATCTCGCGCTCGGCGGAAGCCACTCGCCACGAGGCACGGCTTCGCGCCTGTGACAACCCGCCTTTCGTCGATGTCTTCATCGCCACCTACAACGAAGGGTTCGATGTCGTCGAACGCACCATCGTCGGCGCCTTGTCGATGGATTATCCGCGCTATGCGGTATGGGTACTGGACGATGGCAAACGCGACTGGCTGCGCGACTACTGCAAGGCCAAGGGCGCCCGTTATCTCACCCGGCCCGACAACCGCCATGCCAAGGCGGGCAATCTCAATAATGGTCTTGCTGTGAGCGCGACGCAGACCAACGGCGACCTTGTCATGGTGCTCGATGCCGATTTCGTGCCACGCCGCGATTTTCTCTGGCGCACCGCCGGTTTTTTCGATGACCCGAAAATCGGCATCGTTCAGACGCCGCAGCATTTTTTCAATTCCGATCCCATCCAGGCCAACCTCGTCGCACATCATCATTGGGTGGACGAACAACGCTATTTCTTCGACATCGTGCAACCATCGCGGGATGCCTGGGATGTGGCGTTTTGCTGTGGCACATCGAGTGTGGTGCGCCGCAGCCATCTCGACATGATCGGCGGTTTTCCCACCGATAGTGTCACGGAAGATGTCTTGCTCACCTATGTGCTGTTGCAGCGCTGCTGCATCACCCGCTACCTCAACGAACCCTTGAGCACCGGCCTTGCCCCCGAGGGATTGAAGGAATATCTGACGCAGCGTTCCCGCTGGTGCATCGGCACCATGCAAATGCTATGGCTGAAATCCTGCCCGCTGTGGGCGCCGGGCTTGACCCTGTTCCAGCGCATCAGTTTTCTCTGGTTGGCGATGAGCTGGGTGGTGACGTTCCCCTGGACGCTGGCTATTGTCGCCGCTCCCCTACTCTATCTCTATTCCGGCATCTACGTCATCAAGGCCGACTGGCAGGATTTGCTCGATCATTTCGCACCAGCCTTCGCCGCCCTGATCCTCTCCATCGCTTGGGTATCGAACAGAACATTCATCCTGGGTATAACTGATGTCACGCGTCTGGTGATGATGTTCACCACCCTACGGGCGATCGCGCAAGGTCTGCTGCGACCCTTTGGTCAACGTTTCAAGGTCACGGCGAAGGGCGGCGACCGTGATCACGCCGTCGTGCAATGGCAAGTGATGAGAAATTTTTTGATTCTGCTGGCGCTCAATCTATTCGGCATCGCTATCAATCTCACACCCGGATATGCCATCGCCGATGATTTCGATCAGCAGGGCGTAAACATCTTCTGGAGCATTTACAACATGGTGCTGATCCTCATCACTCTTCTGGTCTGCGTAGACCTGCCGCGGCGACGCAAGGAAGAACGCTTCGACATAAACGAGTCCTCCCGCATCAGCATCGGCGGACGCATCGCGCCCTGCACTATCCGCGATCTGTCAGTAAGCGGCGCGCGCGTCCGCCTGGCATACGACGGTAGCGATACGCGCATGCAACTCGATATCGACGGCGTGGGGCCCCTGGTTTGCGAAATCGCCCGCATCATCGATACACATGAGGTGGGCATGCGTTTCATCGATCCTGGGCAGCGGCGCGACGCGCTGATTCGCAAGGTCTATACCGGCAGTTATCAAAATACGCCGAAACAGGCTGCGCCATGGAGATTGTTACTCGCGGTCATACGGCGGATGTTCGGACGCGAGCCGGTTTAATGGCTGTTCAAGATCTGCATAAGTCTGAGCCAAGGTACACCCGGCACCGCATCACCAACGCCGCCGACGAAGGCTTCAACTCAACCATCCAGACCATCAAAGCCAGCGCACGGGGCTTTCGCAGCTTCGAGAACTTTCGTGTGCGCATCCTATTCTTCTGCGCAAGCTCGACCTTCATCCAGTCAATGGATCACACTGAAATACACGAAGAGCCATCAATGATACTGCTGGCCATCCTTCCGGTTTGTCAGGGTAAACCTCAGGCTTACAGGAATCGCTGACACCAGAGGTTTCTCAACCTCAAATCACCTTCGAATAACGCTGCGCTGTCTTCTGCCGCAGATAGGCGTCGAACACCATGCAAATGTTGCGGATCAGCAGCCGGCCGCGCGGCAAGACGCGGATGGCGGATGCATCAATTGCCAGCAGGCCATCCTTCCCCATAGGTGCCAGATCCGGCAATTCACGCGCGAAATAGCTGTTGAAGTTAATGCCGAACTGACGCTCGATGAGCGGGATATCCAGCTCGAAATGGCAAATGAGCTGGGTGATCACTTCACGGCGCAGCAGATCGTCTTCGCTCAACTCGATACCGCGAAACATCGGCCATCGGCCTTCGTCGATGCGTTGATAATATTCATCGAGCGTGCGCACGTTCTGGCTGTAGGTGTTGCCCACCTTTCCGATGGAGGTGGCTCCGAGTGCGATAAGATCACAGCCGGCATGCGTGGAATAGCCCTGGAAATTGCGGTACAGGGTGCGATTGCGCTGCGCCACGGCCAGCTCGTCATCAGGCTTGGCGAAGTGGTCCATACCGATATAGACATAACCGGTTTGCGCCAGGCGCTCGATGGTCATTTTCAGGATGTCGAGCTTTTCACCGGACGATGGCAGATCGGCCTCATTGATGCGGCGCTGCGGCTTGAACAGCTCCGGAAGATGAGCGTAATTGAATACTGACAGGCGATCGGGATTGACGGCGATGACTCTGTCCAGGGTGCGCGTAAAACTTTCGACACTCTGAAACGGTAGTCCATAAATCAAATCGATACTCACCGACTTGAAGCCCTCGCGCCGCGCCGCTGCGAGCGCAACAAGAGTCTCCTCCTCGGTCTGAATGCGGTTGACGGCCTTTTGCACCTTGGAATCGAAATCTTGCACGCCCAGGCTCATGCGATTGAAGCCGAGCTCGCGCAACAGTGCAATGGTGTCGCC
>SBBG01000222.1 GCA_005240065.1 Gammaproteobacteria bacterium
ATCTCACCCCTCGGAGGGGTTTTGCTACCCTCTGATTTTCGCCTTCTCGGCATTTCAGAGAGTTTTTCTACAGCCTCGTTAGTTGTAGTAAATGATAATCATTATCATTTAAAAGTCAAGGGATGGTTTCTGTGTTGAGATAATGTGGGCTATTATCAAATTCCTAAATACCGCAGAACTCAAGGATCCCGTCATGACATTCCAGTCGATAAACCCTTTGGACGGCGCAGTGCTTGCGGAATTTCCGGTCTGGAACGCGGCGCAGCTTGAGGCGGTGCTGACGCAGGCCGCCGCTGCCATACCTGGCTGGACCATCACGCCGCTGCCGGAACGTTGCCGTCTGATGCGCCAGGCCGCGCAATATCTGCGCGATCATCGCGATGTGCTGGCGCGCATCATCACTCTGGAGATGGGCAAGCTGATCAAGGAAGCCAGGGCGGAAATCGACAAGTGTGCCTTGGCCTGTGACTATTACGCCGAGCAAGGTCCGGTCTTTCTCGCCGACGAAGTGATCGCCTCCGATGCCGGCAAGAGCTACGTCGCCTATCAACCGCTGGGCACGGTGCTGGCGGTCATGCCGTGGAACTTCCCCTTCTGGCAGGTGTTCCGCTTCGCCGCGCCGGCGCTGGTGGCGGGCAACACCGGCGTCTTGAAGCACGCCTCCAATGTGCCGCAGTGCGCTCAGGCCATCGAGCGGGTGTTCGGCGAAAGCGGGTTTCCCCCGGGCGTGTTTCGCACCCTGATGATTTCCGCCGCCCAGGTCGAGCAGGTCATCGCTGGCCCGCACATTCACGCCGTCACGCTCACTGGCAGTGAAGCGGCGGGGCGCAAGGTGGCGGCGGTGGCTGGAGCCCACTTGAAGAAATCGGTGCTGGAACTGGGGGGATCGGATGCTTTCATTGTATTGGAGGATGCCGATCTGGAGCTGGTGGTGAGCAACGCCGTGGCCTCGCGTTTTCTCAATGCGGGGCAGAGCTGCATCGCCGCCAAGCGCTTCATCGTCGTCGACGCCATTGCCGATATGTTTGTTGCTCGGTTCAAAGCGGCGGTAGAACACCTCAAGCCCGGCGACCCGCTCGACGAGTCGACCACGTTGGCGCCGATGGCACGCGCTGACCTGCGTGACGAGTTGCACCAGCAGGTTGCCGACAGCATCCGCCAAGGCGCCGTTGTCGTGACTGGCTGCGCACCGTTGCCCGGCGCGGGCGCCTATTATCAGGCCTCAATCCTCGATCATGTCGCTACCGGCCAACGTGCCTTCGACGAAGAATTGTTCGG
The DNA here is from genome assembly GCA_005240065.1 of Gammaproteobacteria bacterium. Taxonomy (GTDB): domain Bacteria; phylum Pseudomonadota; class Gammaproteobacteria; family Ga007554; genus SBBG01. The sequence continues at coordinate 1,279 of SBBG01000222.1, forward strand.
CCCGGTGGCCATCGTCATTCGCGCACGCGACCAGGAGGACGCGTTGCATATCGCCAACGGCTCACGTTTCGGCCTCGGCGGCAGCGTCTGGACGCGCGACAGCGCACGCGGCGAGGACTTGGCCCGGCGCGTGGAAGCGGGCGCGTGCTTCGTCAACGGCATGGTCAAGAGCGACCCGCGCCTGCCCTTCGGCGGCATCAAAGCCTCCGGCTATGGCCGCGAGCTGTCATATCACGGCCTGCGTGAGTTCGTGAATGCAAAAACGATTTGGATCAGGTGATGTGTGTGGCGCGTTTTTCGGCGTTTTCGCTCTTCATCTTTCCGCTGGTGGTCTTTTTCGCCGCCAGAAATGCCAACGCCACCGCGAAGTTTGACTTTTGCGGCGGTCGCGGGTCTGAGTCTCATTATTCTCCCACGCTAGGGATGGCGTCCGAGATAGACCAGCGCTTTTGCCCCGTTACCGGCGTGTTTGCAGTCCATCACTGACCGACTCTCCGGCGGCATCATCCGCCTTAAAACAGACTGCTTCAGATCATCTGAACATCTCGACATCTTTCGTCATCTTCCGCCCCACCTCCTTCTCTCTTGGGGTTACAGAAAAAGTGACAATTATTCTGACGCGGGGGCGCGGGTGGCGACCCATAAAGTAATCTGTATTTAAACGATTGTTATTATTGATTTTTGATCGTAACAAGGATCGGCTATCATCAGTTCTGTTCTCGTGAGATGGAAAGTGGCTATGGAAACGATCGGTTCCTGGTGGATGTGGATGGGGTTCATCGCGCTAGTGTTGGTGATGCTGGCGGTGGACATGTTCCTGCTAGGTCGCAAAGGCGACCACAAGGTCTCGTTCAAGGAGGCGCTGAGCTGGTCCATCGTCTGGATGTCGCTGGCGATGATCTTCAACGCCGGGCTGTGGTGGTATCTCGACGGCCAGATGGGGCGGGAGATCGCTGACGCAAAGGCGTTGGAGTTTTTCACCGGCTATTTGATCGAAAAATCCCTTGCGGTCGATAACATTTTTGTCTTCCTGATGATCTTCGGCTACTTTGCCGTGCCGCCCGAATATCAGCGCCGCGTGCTTCTGTACGGAGTTCTGGGAGCGCTCGTCATGCGCGCCATCATGATCCTGCTGGGGGCGTGGCTGATCACGAAATTTCACTGGATCTTGTATTTCTTCGGCATCTTCCTGCTGCTCACCGGCATCAAAATGTTCTTTTTCGCCGGTAAGGAGACGGATCTGGAAAAAAATCCGGTGCTGCGATGGATGCGCGGTCACATGAAGATTACCGACGAATACCATGGCGAGAAATTTTTCGTCATCAAGAACGGCATCCGCTACGCTACACCCCTATTCCTCGTACTGGTGCTGATCGAATTCACCGACCTGATCTTCGCCGTCGACAGCATCCCGGCGATATTCGCCATCACGGAAGACCCCTTCATCGTCTTTACCTCGAATATTTTCGCCATTCTTGGACTGCGCGCCATGTATTTCCTGCTTGCCGATGTCGCCGATCGTTTTCATTTACTCAAATATGGTCTGGCGTTGGTGTTGATGTTCATCGGCGCCAAGATGTTGATTGTCGATTTCTACAAGATCCCGGTTTTGCTCGCGTTGGGCGTGGTGGCCGGAATTTTGGCAACGTCGGTGATATTGAGTATTGCGGCGACGAGGAAAGCGGGATGAAGCGGGGCTAACAGGTGTTCAAGCTACCATTATCCACAACGACATAAATTGTAGCGCGCGCTATGCGCGCGGAACCGCAGTTGGTCGTGCGCACAGCGCACGCTACTTTTGTCGCTACGGATAACCCGGCAATGAATATTACCGGGTTAATGGCCCTAACAATCACCGTACCGCAACCGCATCATTGACAATCTTCGGTGTGACGAAGATCAGCAGCTCAACCTTGTCGTCGACGTTGCCGGTGTTTCTGAACAGTCTGCCAATCCCGGGTAGTTCGCTGAGGAAGGGGATGCCTGTGACCCTCTTGGTGCGTACCGTCTCGTAAACACCGCCTAACACCACGGTGTCTCCGTTGCCTACCAGCACCTGGGTATTCACTTCCTTCTTGTCGATGCTCGGCACGCCGTTGAGGATCTGGCCAACGGTGTCCTTGGTGACGACCAGATCCATGATGATGTTGCCATCCGGGGTGATTTGCGGTTTGACCTTCAGACCGAGCAGCGCGTCCTTGAACTCCACCGTGGATACCGCGCCGACCCCGCCGGGACGTATATAGGCGATCTGAGTGCCTTGTTTGATGCTGGCTTCCCTGCGGTCGGCGGTGATGACGCGCGGGCTGGAGACAATTTCACCGCGGCCTTCGGCCTGCAAGGCGGAAAGTTCCAGATCCAGCAGATAATCCGAGCCGAGGATGGCGAGCGCCAGCTTGCCTGCCGAGGGGTTGACGACCGGAAGGTTCACGTTCAGCCTGTTCGGCAGCGTCGGCATGGTGACGGGGAAGGGCTGGCCACTCGATTGAAGGTTGCTCAAGGCGCTGCCGGTGAGGGCATCGGTGCCATTGGCGCTGCCACTCGTTGTGATGATGCCGTTATTGCCGTTCTGTTTGACGGCGGTGCCACCGAAGCGCACGCCGAGATCCTTGCTGAAGGTGTCGTTGGCGATCACGACACGCGATTCGATCAACACCTGGCGCACGGGAATGTCCAGTTTGGTAATGAGCTTGCGTATCTCGGCCAGTTTGTCCGAGACATCCTGCACCAGCAGGGAGTTGGTGCGCTCATCGACCGTGACATTGCCGCGATCCTTGGTGAGCAGAGAGTTTTTTTCCGACTTCAACAAATCGGCGAGATCGGATGCCTTGGCGTAATTCACCTGTATCAGCTCGGAGCGTAGCGGTTCCAGCTCTTCAACTTGCTTTTTCGCCTCCATCTCCTGTTTTTCGCGTGTGGCGATTTCTTCGGCGGGTGCGATCATGATGACATTTTCGATTTGGCGCATGGCCAATCCCTTGGTCTTCAAGACGATATCCAGCGCTTGATCCCAGGGCACGTTTTGCAGGCGCAATGTCAGATTGCCGCTCACCGCGTCGCTGGTAACGATGTTCAGTTTCGTGAAGTCGGCAATGATTTGCAGCACGGCACGGACATCGATGTTCTGGAAATTGAGTGACAGGCGCTCACCCTTATAGGTTTGCTGCTGTTTTTCCTTCGTTTCTTTTTCTTCCTTGCTGACCGCTTTCACCTCGATGGTGAATTTGTTGTCGGATTGATAGGCGAGATGATCGTAATTACCGGAGGCCGATATGACCATGCGCACGTTTCTGCCTTGCGCGGAAGTCTCGATATTTTGTACCGGTGTTGCGAAATCAATGACATCGAGGCGCTGCTCGAGATTTTTTGGCAGAGCGGTATCTGAAAAATCGACGATGACTTTTCCACCTTCCCGCCGCACGTCTACCGGAGTGGTGGCGTCACCCAGATTCACTGTGATGCGGCCTTCACCTTTGATGCCACGACGAAAGTCGATATTGTTTATATTATGCTGTGATTGGGCGGCGCCGGCCGTGGTATTCTCCTGCACCGGTTTTACGGCAGCTGGCTCGGCGCCGGCGTCTTTCAGCGTGATGTAAAAATTTCTTCCTTCTGTGCGAGTATCATAAGAAACCATCTTTATCATGTTGACCACGACACGGGTTCGTCCGCTTGCTTCCACGGTGCTCAGGCTTCTTGCCATGCCGATGCCGATGGGCTGACTCTTCTTTTCCAGCTTGTTCGTGGTGTCGGGGAGGTCAAAGGCGATACGCGCCGGATTGTCGATACTGAAACTGATCGGCGGAGTTGTCAGTGGGGATGACAAAGTGAGTTTTATTTCCACCTGGTTACCAGGCAAAGAGGAAAAGCTCGCTCCTTCCAGCGCGGTATTGGCGGCAAACGCGCCGCTGCTGGCAATCATGATCAATGCCGCGAAGAAACTGCATGTCCAGCCGGTGCGAGAGCTTGTCTTTGCGTTACAGCCGTTATCCTGGCGACCGTCTGGAAAACGTATCTTTATTTTCGTGAAAATCATTTCTATTGCTCCCTAAATGGGGGTTACTCAGCCATGACCAGAGAGACCGGGTTTTCCTGCCATCCCCCTATCCCGTCGGATATGATTTCGATCAGCTCAACTTTGGTTTCGCTCACGGTTGTGATCTTGCCATTGCTCTGGCCAAGATGATTGCCTTGCTTGGCCCAATAAACATTTCCGTCGGTGGCCTTGATGATGGCCCATCTTTCACCGCCGCGCTGCAATGTGCCGACCATTTTCAAGGCGTCGAGCGGGAATGCTTCCAATGGTTCTCGTGCCCGGTTACTATCGATCTGGGATGTGTTTACGGTGCCCGGGCTCTGAATCGATTTCGCCGTGGTCGGGCTGAACGGGTCTCTTCTGCCCTCTGCATCATACGGATAAGGAACAAATGCCGCGATTTGCGGCATGGGATCGATCTTTCCCTTGTTTCTGGCCTTGGTATCATTGACATATTGGCGAAGATCCTCGACGTGATCCGAGCTGCACGCGGAGAGGAGAAGACAGGCCATTATCAACAGCAAGGCACGACCGGCTATCTTGATGGAAGTCATTTCGAATCCTCCTCCAGATAACGGTAGGTCTTGGCGGTTGCCTCCATGACGAGGGGGCCTTTCAGCTCTTTTTTGTCCTTGGCATCTTTGCTGCCAGCCAGGGAAGTTATCGAAATGTCATGCAATGTGACTATGCGTGGCAATGAAGCGATTCCACTGGCGAATCTTCCGAATTCATTGTAATTTCCTGTGACTTTGATTTTTATCGGCAGTTCTGCATAGAATTCGATAGGCGACTCCTGTTCCGGTTTGAACAGCTCGAATTCCAGATTGCTGGCAAGCCCGGTTTGTGAAATGTCATCCACAACGCCATCCACCTCCGTCTTGCCCGGTAACTGGCGCAACATCGCGCCAAAGGATTTCTTGATGTCCGCCAATTGGCGGCGGTAGGCTTCAAGATTGGCGGCCTTGTTGTACTTTTGTTCAAAAGTGTTTTTCAGCTCCGTTTCCTTTTCCTGTGCCTGACCAAGTTCTTTCAACTGTTCTTGCGTGTCGAACCAAAACCCGGCGGCCAGAACGATGGCGCAGACGATCGAGATCGTGGCGATTTTCGTCGGCATCGGCCAGTTGCCGATGTCATTGAAGTCAAGGTTGTTCAGGTTTGGAAGATTCATGCTTTCTTTTTCTCCTTGTCCTTCTTGTCTTTTGCGCTTTTTTCCTTTTCCATTTCTTCTTCGGCGCCGGTTTGCTTGACATGTACCGTGAAATTATTGGTGTAGCGTGAATCCTTTGTCTTTTCCTGGATTCTTTCCGCGGATTTGTCGCTGGATTGAATGACTTCCAGTCGCGGGCTTTCGAGCCAATCCGATGCTTCCAGATTACGCATCAAGGAAGAGACATCGCCGTTGGACTGTGCGACGCCATTTAGAACAAGTTCTCCGCCCTTTTGTTCGATCTTTGTCAAGAACACTCCCGCAGGTAGTGTTTTCTCGATTTCGTCGAAAATATGAACAATTCTCGATCTTCTGATTTGCAATTGCTGAATGACATCCATACGCGCGACGAGGTTGGCCTTTTCCTCTTCCAGTGTCTTTATTTCTTTTATCTGGTTGTCGATGCGGGCTATTTCATCGTTGATGAATTCGTTCCTGGCGTTCTGATCGGAAATCATGCCGGCGACATGGATGTGAACATAGAAAATGATCAGCCCCATTAGGACGATCGCGCCAATTCCGATGGACATGAATTGTCTTTTTTTCTCCTTGCGCGCCATCTCGCGCCATGGCAGCAGATTTATGCGGGTCACTTGTCGAAACTCCTTAGTGCAAGTCCGCAGGCAATCATCATCGCCGGAGCATCTGAGCTCAGCGCCTGTGGGTTCACCTTCGGTGACAATGTCATGCTCATGAAAGGATTGGCAACGGAGGTGTTGGTGCCTATCTTGGCTTCAATCAGTTCATCCACGCCGGGTATCGCCGCGCAGCCTCCGGCAAGTATCACGTGATCCACGCTGTTGTAGTGGCTGGATGAGAAGAAAAATTGCAGTGAGCGGCTGACCTGCTGCACCATGGCGTCCTTGAAAGGCTGCAACACATCGGTGGCATAGTTGTCCGGCAATCCCCCCTGTTTTTTCGCAAGACCGGCTTCCTCATAAGACAAGCCATAGCGCTGCTGGATTTCTTCGGTAAGCTGTTTTCCGCCAAAGACCTGTTCGCGTGTGTAGATGATGCGATTGTTATCGAGCACGGTGAGTGTGGTCATGGTGGCTCCTATGTCGACCACCGCGATGGTTTTTCCGACTCCGCTGTCGGGGAGTTGCGAATCGAGAATGGACATCGCCGCCTCCAAGGCATAGGCTTCGACGTCGACGACTTTGATGGTGAGTCCTCCCAGCTCCGCCGCCGCTACGCGCACTTCGACATTTTCGCTGCGCGAGGCGGCGAGCAGGACATCCACCGTGTCGGATTTCTTCGCGGAGGGTCCGAGCACGACAAAGTCGAGATTGACCTCTTCCAGCGGATATGGAATGTATTGATCGGCTTCCACCTCGATCTGGCTGGCGATTTCATCTTCCGACAGTGAGGCGGGCATGGAGATCACTTTAGTGATCACGGCGGAACCCGCTACGGCAACGGCCGCATTTTTGGTTCGCGTGCCCGCGCGCTTGACCACCCGGTTGATGGCCGCTCCGACCGCCTCTATATCGGCGATGCTCTTCTCGACCACGGCGTTGGGGGGCAACGGGACGACTGCATAGCTTTCAACGCGATAACGCGAGCCGCTCTGGCTGAGCTCCAGGAGTTTGACGGCGGTGGAACTGATGTCCAGCCCTACCAGGGCCGTGGACTTCCTGCCGAGTGATGCCATTATGTTGCGCTTTATGTCCATGAAGTTAAAAATAAAATCCCAATGAGTGCTGGTTTTGCTCCGTTGAAGGTTTTATAATGACCCTCATCTGCTACATGCCTTATCGGCATTCATGATCCCTTCCTTGAGTTCAATGAGCGCCTTTTTAAAAAAACTGCGTCCGGTTCTTCTGATATTGCTTGGCGTTTTCGCCGTCAGTGGCCTGGCCGCTGGGGGTATCTATTCCTATCTGGAATCCAAGCTTCCTTCCACCGAGCATTTGAAGGATGTCAGGTTGCAAGTGCCGTTGCGGGTCTACACACGCGACGGCAGGCTGATCGGCGAGTTTGGGGAAATGAAGCGTACGCCGGTCAAATTTGCCGAGGTGCCCGATCTCATGGTCAAGGCAGTGCTGGCGGCGGAAGACGATCGCTATTTTCAGCATCACGGCATCGACTATCAGGGCTTGTTGCGTGCCTCGTGGTATCTGTTGACCACGGGGGAGAAGGCGCAGGGTGGTAGCACCATCACCATGCAGGTGGCGCGCAATTTCTTTCTCAGCTCGGAAAAGACCTATTCGCGCAAGATCAGCGAGATTCTTCTGGCGATGAAGATCGACCGCGAATTGAGCAAGGAGGAAGTCCTCGAGCTGTATCTGAACAAGATCTATCTGGGTAATCGCGCTTACGGTATCGCCGCGGCGGCACAGGTCTATTACGGCACGGATCTCAAGCACCTCAGTCTGGCGCAAATGGCGATGATCGCGGGTTTGCCCAAGGCGCCTTCCAAGTTCAATCCCATCGTTGCCCCGGCGCGCGCCTTGGAGCGCAGGAACTACGTGTTGAGGCGCTTGCACGAGCTTGGGCATATCAGCAATCCGGTTTTCCAGGCGGCGTTGGCCGAACCTGACCGGGCATCGCTGCACGCACTGGCGCCGGAGGTCGAGGCGCCTCACGTGGCCGAGATGGCGCGTGCCGCCGTGGTCGAGCGTTATGGGGAGGAGGCTTATACTGCGGGTATCAAGGTTTATACCACCTTGGACTCACGTCTCCAGCATGCTGCCAACGCCGCATTACGCGGGGCCATACTGGCGTATGACGGGCGGCATGGTTATCGCGGTCCCGAGCGGCATGTCGACCTGCCACCGGGGTCGGGGACGCAGGAATGGCGCAAAATTTTGGTGAGGCAGGGCAGTGCGGGCGGTTTGCCGGCGGCGCTGGTGATCGCTGTGCAGCCGCAGTCGGTGACGGTGGCGCTGGCCGATGGCAGGAAGATACAACTAACCGGAGCTGGGTTGGCTTGGGCGCGTGCTTATCGCGCCGCCGTTCAGCCGGTGGCGGCGAATTCCGGTAACAAGGCGTTTCTTCGTGTCGGCGACGTGGTGCGCGTCCAACCTGTGGAGGGCGGCCAGTGGCGTCTGGCGCAGGTTCCCAAGGTGGAAGGGAGTCTGGTGGCGATTCGGCCCGATGACGGAGCGATTGTCTCGCTGGTCGGCGGGTTCGATTTCAACCGCAGCAAATTCAATCGCGTTATCCAGGGTGAACGTCAGCCCGGCTCCAGCTTCAAGCCGTTTTTGTACTCTGCGGCATTGGAGCACGGCTATACTCCGGCCAGTCTGATCAACGATGCGCCGATGGTCTTCGGCGATCCCAATAATCCCAATACCTGGCGGCCGCAGAACTATACCGAAGAGTTCATGGGGCCGATGCGTCTGCGCGAGGCCCTGGTGTTTTCGCGCAATCTGGTGTCCATTCGCCTGTTGCAGGCGGTGGGTCTTGAAACCGCGCTCAGCCATGTCGCGCAGTTCGGCTTCCAGACCCGGAACTGGCCGAGAAATCTCTCGCTGGCGCTGGGCAGCATGAGCGTCACGCCACTCGAGCTGGCGCGCGCCTATACCGTGTTTGCCAACGGTGGGTACGGCATACAGCCGTATTACATCGAGCGCATCGAGGACATGAAGGGCAATGTGCTGATGCAGGCCAAACCCATCAAGGTATGTCCGGCCTGCGCCGATCAGACGGCAGCGGCGCAGCGCGTCATCTCGCCGCAAAACGCCTATCTCATGACCTCCATCATGCAGGACGTGATTCGCCGGGGCACCGCCAAACGTGCGACCCAGCTCGGTCGCCAGGATATCGCCGGCAAGACCGGCACCACCAACGAGCAGCGTGATGCGTGGTTCGCCGGTTATAACCCGGATCTGGTGGCGGTGAGCTGGGTGGGATTCGATACTCCGCAACCGCTCGGCGCGCAGGAAACCGGTGGTTACGCCGCGCTGCCGATGTGGATGAGTTTCATGGCGGCGGCGCTCAAAGGCGTGCCGGACCGCCCTCTGGAACAACCTCAAGGATTGGTGACGGTGCGCATCAATCCCGCCACGGGTTTATTGGCCGGCACAAGCGAACCGAACGCGATTTTCGAAACCTTCCCGGAAAACAACGTGCCCGCCGAGGGCGAGGCGCAGCCCGCAGTGCTGGATGGCGGCGGTTCGGAGAATGGCGGCGCGGTTCCCGAGCAGTTATTCTGAAGTTTATGGCATCCCGATCCGCCAGCACTGACAAGCGCATGCGCCAGCATCTGGCCCTGGAGGCCGCGCGCATCATGGTCGAGGAGGGCGTGGCCGATTACAGCGCCGCCAAGCGCAAGGCCGCCGGCCGCCTGGGCGCCGCCGACACGCGCAACCTGCCCGGCAACGACGAAATCGAGCAGGCGCTGGTGGAGTACTTGCGTCTCTTCAAGAGCCAGTCGCAATCCGTGAAGATCAAGGAATTGCGCCAGACCGCCGTACAGGCGATGCGTTTCCTTGAGCGCTTCAATCCCCGCCTGGTGGGGGCGGTGTTGAACGGCACCGCCGCCGAACATTCCGCCATCACCCTGCATGTGTTCGCGGATGGCGCGGAGGAGGTGGGGCTGTTCTTGATGCACAAACATATTCCGTGTGAATTGACAGAAAAGCGCTTGACGCTGGCGGACGGCAATCCGGCAAACTATCCTCTCTATCGTTTCCTCGCCGCGAACACACCGATCGAGATCATCGTCTTCCCGATGGACGGCATACGCCAGGCCCCGCGCAGTCCCGTCGATGGCCGTCCGATGCGGCGGGCTTCGATAGGGGTGGTCGAGGAGTTGATTGGATAGGTCTCTGGTCTCCATGTCCCGGCGCATGATGTCCTGTTTGGCTGATCGTGCGCATGGCGCACGCTACGTTATGCTCGGTACCCATAATCCTGAAAACCTCGGTTGGAGCCTACTGCGAATGCCTAATGCACCGAATCTGCGCGAGAAAATCGCAAAATCTGTCCTCACCGTAGCGGTTGGCTACGGCTGCGGAATATTTCACGGTTTTCTCGCCCCTCTTCAGCGCCTTAGTCATTCTCGCTACGGCTCCAACCGAGGTTTTTAGGATAATCATGATCCCAGCCCTTTCCCTCCGCAATCTCACCAAGGTTTACAAAAACGGCGTCACCGCCCTGCACGGCATCGATCTGGAAGTGGCGCCGGGCGACTTCTTCGCGCTGCTGGGACCCAACGGTGCGGGCAAGTCCACGACCATCGGCATCGTTTCATCGCTGGTCAACAAAACGAGCGGTACGGTGCGGGTGTTCGGTCACGATATCGACACCGGCTTGGCGGCCGCGAAGGCCTGCATCGGACTGGTGCCGCAGGAGTTCAACTTCAATATCTTCGAGCCGGTGGTGGAGGTCGTGGTCAATCAGGCGGGGTATTACGGCATCCCGCGCCGTCTGGCGTTCGAGCGCGCCGAGCGTTATCTGACTCAGCTTGGTTTGTGGGAGCGGCGTCATGACCAGGCGCGCATGCTCTCGGGCGGGATGAAGCGGCGTTTGATGATCGCTCGCGCCCTGGTCCACGAGCCGCGCTTGCTGATTCTCGATGAGCCGACGGCGGGCGTGGATATCGAGATCCGCCATTCGATGTGGAGCTTTCTCAGCCAGATCAATGCGGCGGGGACGACCATCATTCTCACCACCCACTATCTGGAAGAGGCCGAGCGGCTGTGCCGCAACATCGCCATCATCGATCATGGGCGGATCATCGAAAACACCGGTATGCGCCAGTTGCTCAATCGCATGAACTCGCACACCTTGGTGCTCGATCTGGTGAATCCGCTCGATGCCGTGCCAGAACTGCCCGGGTTTATAGCATCTCGAGTCGATGATCATATTCTGGAAGTGGAGGTGTCGCGCGATGTCAATATCAACATGCTGTTCACTGCGCTCTCCGCACGCGGCATCGAGGTGGGCAGCCTGCGCAACAAGACCAACCGGCTGGAGGAGCTGTTCATCCGCCTGGTCGGTAACAAGGAGGACGCGGCATGAACGGGCGCGAGCAGTATGTCGCTTTCAAGGCGATCCTGGTCAAAGAGGTGCTGCGTTTCGCGCGCATCTGGATCCAGACTCTCCTGCCACCCATGGTCACCACGGCGCTGTATTTCGTGATCTTCGGCCGCTTGATCGGCAGCCAGGTGGGCGACGTGAACGGCTTCCGGTACATGGAATACATCGTGCCGGGGCTGATTCTGATGGCGGTGATCACCAACTCCTACGCCAATGTGGTGTCGTCCTTCTACAGCTCGAAATTTCAGCACAATATCGAGGAGATGCTGGTGGCGCCGGTGCCCAATTATCTGATCCTGCTCGGCTTCATCGGCGGCGGCCTGGCGCGCGGCCTGGCGGTGGGCGTGGCCGTCACAGGAGTGGCACTGTTCTTCACGCCCATCCCGCTGCACAACCTGTGGGTCGCGTGCTCGGTACTGGTACTCACCAGCGTATTGTTCTCGCTGGCGGGGTTCATCAATGGAGTCTATGCCAAGAGTTTCGACGACATTTCCCTGATTCCCACCTTCGTGCTGACGCCGCTCACCTATCTGGGCGGCGTGTTCTATTCCGTCGCCATGCTGCCGACGTTCTGGCAGTCGGTCTCGCTGGCCAATCCGATACTCTATATGGTCGACGCCTTCCGCTATGGTTTGCTGGGAGTGTCGGATGTCAGTCTTGCCACGGCTTACGCGGCGGTCGTGGGCTTCGTCGCGGGGTTGTTTGGCTTTGCGCTGCACCTGCTCAATAGGGGGTATGGGGTTCGGGCGTGATGTTGCGCGCTGAAGGCGAGGCGCCTTCACTCTGATGATCGCCCGCCTCATCGGTCTTTATGTAGGGTGCGCCATGCGCACCATAGGTCACAGGCGAACATTGATGCGCATGGCGCACCCTACATTGGGAGCACAAGCTGCCGACTCACCCACCTACGCCGGGACGGGCAGCTCCTGGTCAACCAGCGGATTCCGCCGCCGTACCGCGAAGCCCACTAGACCCAACCTCGTCAGCATCATCACCCAGGTTTCCGATTCCGGCACCGCCGCCACCTGCAATGTCACGTCGTGGGGGTTATAGAGCACGTTGAAGGCCACTCCCGCACCGAAACCATTGACGCTGAGGCTGCTGAAAGTCGTTCCCGCCCGATCGTCGAAGGTCATCACCTTGAAACTATCACCGACGACGGGTGTGTAGCCCAGGTTCCAGACGGCGATTTTACCGTCCAGTGTTACATCGTCCGTGACGGTCAGCAGATCGAAACTGCTCAAGCTGGTCAGTTCGAAGTTCAGCGTACCGGCCGGGGTCTGCCTCAAATCGCCGTTGATGGTGAGATGACCGATAGAGTTGCCGGGGTCGATATCGCCGCTGTTGCTCAGACCGGAGATCGGCGTCGTCACGGTAC
>SBBG01000098.1 GCA_005240065.1 Gammaproteobacteria bacterium
CACTTCTTCGGTAGCGGCTTCCGCCTCGGTTATCAGCACACGCCGCTGCCTGGCGTGACGCTGGAGTTCGGGCTGAGCTACCTGGAAGGGCAGCGCCTCATCGACGGCACGCTGACTGGCCGGGCCAGGGCCATAGCGCCCAACGACTATCAATTCGATCTGGTGGCGAATTACTACTACTCGCGCGACGTGCTCTTTCAGCGTCAGGTCGACGCGCCCAGCGGACAAGGCTACAGCACCGATCTGCGCCTGGCATGGCAGCCGAACGAAGACCTGCGCGCCCAGCTTACCGTCACCGACCTGCTCGCGCGCGTCCGCTGGCAAGAAGTGCCCTACACCCAGGCCAGCGGCGCCTCGGCGACCAAGGAATACGATGAGCAGGGCTATGTGCGTTTCAAACCGCTGCTGTCCGGCATCGAAGGCAATCAGGATTACACCCAGAAACTCCCCACCCGCGCCAACCTGAGTGCGCAATACAGCCTGACGCGGCGCTTCAGCGCATTGGGCAATATTTTTTACACCGAGCCCAGGACCTTCTCCAGCGTCGGCCTGGCTTGGCAACCGGCCTCGGGAATCGAATGGCAGGGACTCTACAACACCACCATCCAGAGCTACACCCTGCGGGCGGGAACAAGACAATGGCGCGTCGGCGCGACCACGGATACCTTCGATTTCAAACAGTCTCGCGCCCTGGGCGCGGAGCTGCAATTCAATCAGCTTTTTTGAGACTGGCGGGCACGGTGGTGCAACGATTATTGACGCGAGACGGGGATTGACCCAACATAATCCTGAAAACGGCAACAGGAGAATTTCGATATGAAGCGCGTTTGGTTGACAGGTTTGTTATTGTTCGCCGCTTTTATCGCTGCCGCGCAAGCCGCGGTGCAGACACAGGAAGTCGATTACAAGGCTGGTGACACAGTACTCAAGGGATACCTCGCCCATGACGACAGCATCAAGGGCAAGCGGCCCGGCGTACTGGTGGTGCATGAATGGTGGGGCCTCAATGAATACGCCCGCAAGCGGGCGCGAATGCTGGCCGAGTTGGGCTACGTCGCGCTGGCGGTGGATATGTATGGCAACGGTAAACAGGCCGAGCACCCGGACGACGCCGGCAAATTCGCGGGCGAGGTGGCAAAAAACAGGGAGGCGGCCAAGGCGCGTTTCCTGGCGGCGCTGAAGCTGCTGAAAAACCAGCCCGGCGTCGATTCGCGCCATATCGCGGCGATAGGCTATTGCTTCGGTGGCGGTGTGGTGCTGGAGATGGCGCGCCTCGGCGTGCCGCTCGATGGTGTGGCGAGCTTCCACGGCAGCCTGCCTACTACTCACCCCGCGCAGCGTGGCAAGGTGAAGGCCAAGGTGCTGGTGCTGAACGGCGCGGACGATCCATTCGTCACCCCGGAGCAGATCGAGCAATTCAAGAAGGAAATGGCAAAGGCCAAAGTGAATTACAAGCTCATCTCCTATCCCGGCGCCAAGCACAGCTTTACCAACCCCGATGCCGACAGTTACGGCCAGAAATTCAACATGCCGCTGGAATACAATGCCGAAGCGGATCGCCGCTCATGGGACGAGATGCAGATGTTTTTCACCAGGGTGTTCAGAAAATGAAAAAGCCTATCATGGCCGCTCCACCATCGTATCGCCGGCGTGGCGCTGCAAGTAGCCGATAATAAGTTGGGTGGCGTCTGCGTCAGGCACGTCTTTCTTGGCGGCTTCCATGTTGTATTTCATCCGTACCACTACCCGCGGCCATTCCTTGACGGTGTGCTGGCGGGGGTCGGGGGCGGTATGGCATTGCGAGCAGGTGGTGAGAAAGGCTTTGCCCGCCGGCGTGTCCAGATCCTTGAGTTGTGCCGGGTCCAATGGTTTTTGAGCGTGGCGGCCCAGGTAATCACGCAGCGCGGTCCACGCCTGTTGCGAGGGCATGACGACCTTGGCCAGGCCGCCGCGGCGGATGACGATGTGCTCTTCCATGCGGGCGAGGATGGTTTGCCATTCGTCGGGGGTGTGCATGGCGGGGTTGGGCAAGTCGTGGCATTGCACGCAATAGGTGGTAAGGGCGGCCGCGCCGCGGCCGCCGGCGTCCGGCAGATCGGCCGGGTTCAGACCGGCGCTGATGATGCGAACGCCCGGCCCGACGTAGGATGAGATCAGCCGCTGTTCGGTGATGGTTGTCAGGTGCTCCTGCCGGGATTTTTGCTGGTGATCCTGCTCCATGATCGAGGTGACGACCAGCACAACCGCAAGCCCGATCCCGGCAGCCCAGAATGCCGCTTTTTCGCCTTTTTTCATTCGATTTCCCCAGACGCATGAAAATGCGCAACCCCAAGGCCGTCAGGATAAGGAGAAAACCCGGAATTGAAAAGGGGGAATCCGAATCTTCGGCTCCCCCCTTCGGGCAAGGCTATTCGTGAAGGTTTACGAAGCCAGGTTTTTCGCCACGAAGCCCCAGTTCACGAGGTTCCAGAAGTGATCGACATAGGACGGGCGAGCGTTGCGATAGTCGATGTAATAAGCGTGTTCCCAGACATCGCAGGTGAGCAGCGCCTTTTGTCCGGCGGTCATGGGAGTGGCGGCATTGCTGGTACTGACGATGGCGAGTGAGCCATCCTTGTTTTGCACCAGCCAAGCCCAACCAGAACCGAAGGTGGTGATGGCGGCCTGGGTGAATTTTTTCTTGAATTCCTCGAAAGAACCAAAAGCCTTGTCGATGGCGCTGCGCA
>SBBG01000168.1 GCA_005240065.1 Gammaproteobacteria bacterium
CACTATTACTGCCTGCCGGTGCTCAAACGCGAATCGCACCGCCAAGCGCTGGTCGCGGCGGCCACCGGCGGCAGCCCGAAGTTCTTCCTCGGCACCGACAGCGCACCGCATGCGCGCCACACCAAGGAAGCGGCCTGCGGCTGCGCGGGCATCTATACCGCCCATGCGGCGATCGAGCTGTACGCCGAGGTCTTCGAACAGGCCGGGGCGCTGGACAAGCTGGAAGCCTTCGCCAGCTTCCACGGCCCCGATTTCTACCGCCTGCCGCGCAACCATGGACACATCACCCTGACGCAGCGGGAATGGCGGGTGCCGGAGAGCTATCCTCTTGGCGAGGATAAACTGGTACCGCTGCGCGCAGGCGAAACCGTGGCATGGAGGTTGACCGATGAGTGATTCCGGCGATGCACCGGTCAAATCAGTCATGGCCTCCCGTTTCCGTGGGTTTCTGCCGGTGGTGGTGGACGTGGAAACCGCCGGCTTCAACCCGCAGAAGGACGCCTTGCTGGAAATCGCGGCGGTGACCTTGCAGATCGACGACAAGGGATTCATGCATCCGCATGAGGTCCATGCCTGCCATGTCGAGCCCTTCGCCGGCGCTAATCTCGAGGCCTCGGCGCTGGCCTTCACCGGCATCGACCCCTATCATCCGTTCCGCTTCGCCAAACCCGAATCCGAGGCCCTGCACCTCGTCTTTCACGCCGTGCGCAGGGCGGTCAAGGAACACGGCTGTACCCGCGCCATCCTGGTCGGCCACAATCCCTTTTTCGATCTCGGCTTCCTCAACGCCGCCGTCGAGCGCACCAGGATCAAGCGCAACCCCTTCCATCCTTTCAGCACTTTCGACACCGCCACCCTCGGCGGATTAGCCTATGGTCAAACGGTACTGGCCCGCGCCGCGCAAGCCGCCGGTATCGACTGGAACGAAAAGGAAGCGCACTCGGCCATCTACGACGCGCAAAAAACCGCCGAGTTGTTCTGCGCGGTGGTGAACCGTTGGGAGGCGTTGCAAATTTTCGCGGTTTAGAACATCATCGATCACTGATATCCCCCAAAAGTGGTGGTTTGGCCCCGCATGAGCCGAAACGATCTTGCCATCGTTGTAATCGACGACATGCCTCTGATCTGCGAGGCTATCCAGTTGCTGCTGCTCAAAATCGGTTATACCGACATCCGAACCGCCGATGACAAGCTCTACCAGGCCAAGCGCGCGGGACGCAACAGGGTCATTTTCTGAATGAGACCACGCCGTAACGCCTTTGCCGCGATCGCCCTGCTGTCTCTCATCACCATGCTCGCCGGATGTGGCGGCGGGGGAGGCGGAAGCGGAAGCGGAAGCCCGCCTGCCCCCGCCTATTCCATCAGCGGCACCCTCAGCGCCGCCGCCTACACGGCGATGGACAGCGATGTCAACGACCCTGAAGCGCCGTATGCACCGAACAATAGTTTTGACCAGGCGCAACCGGTGGGCAATCCTGTCACCATCGGCGGCTATGTCAATCGCCCCGGAAGAGGACCGGCCGGGCGATCGTCACGGAATGGGGATGCCTCGGATTTTTACAAGGTCAGCCTGGCCGCCAATCAGACCATCACCCTCAGCATCGGCGAGACGGATCTGGTGAACAACGACATGGATATCTGGCTGTACGACGCCGGCAAAAGGCCGGTCAGCAGTACGCAAGACACCACCCGGGTCGAATCGCTCACCGTCGCAACGGCGGGCACCTATTACATCGAGGTCGAAGCCTATGCCGGGGCATCAAACTACACTCTGACGATCGGCCTGGCCAGCGCCCAAGGCCATCCCGCCACGCTGGGCATCGGCGGCGACTTCGTGCCCGGCGACATCATCGTGCGTTTCAAGGACGATACCCCGGGCGCCCGCGCCGCCAACGCCATCTCGCCCGCCGTTCGCGCTCAGGCGCTGGGTCTGACGGTGAAAGGCGGCGACGCCGGCCGCCCCCTGCTGCTCGGCCTGGGCGATGCGGCCAGCCGTGCCCAGATGCGCAGGGCGCTGAATATCCCCGTTGCAGACAACAGCGCCACAGGCGACCCGTTGCAGCTCAAGCGCGAGACGATCCAGGCCATCAAGGCGCTGCGCAAGCAACCCGATATCGTCTACGCCGAACCCAACTACATCCGCCGCGCCACGGCGATTCCTCCCAACGACGAATTTTACCCCCGCCAGTGGCACTATCCCATGATCAATCTGCCGCAGGCCTGGGACATCACCCAGGGCAGCAGCAGCGTGATCGTTGCGGTGATCGACACCGGCGTGCTGCTCAATCACCCCGACCTGCAAGGACAGCTCGTCCCCGGCTATGATTTTATCCGCGACCCGACCAACGCCCTGGATGGCAATGGCATCGACAGCAACCCCGACGACCCCGGCGACCAGGTCCTGGCCGGCGGCAGCAGCTTCCACGGCACCCATGTGGCGGGCACCATCGCCGCGGCCAGCAACAACGGCACGGGGGTGGCCGGGGTGGCTTGGCAAACCAGAATCATGCCGCTGCGCGTACTTGGCAAGCGCGGTGGCGCCAGTTATGACATCATGCAGGCGGTGCTCTACGCTGCTGGGCTCGACAATGATTCCGGCGCGATTCCCGCGCAACCCGCCGATGTCATCAACCTCAGCCTGGGCGGCGGCGGCTTTTCACAAACCGAGCAGGACGTCTATGCCCGCGCTCGCGCCCAGGGCGTGATTATCGTCGCCGCCGCCGGCAACGAGGCCAGCAACACGCCGTCCTATCCCGCCGCCTATAACGGTGTGGTCTCGGTGAGTGCCGTGGATATCAATAAAAATCTTGCCTACTACTCCAACTTCGGTTCAACCATCGACATCGCCGCCCCCGGCGGCGACAGCCGCAGGGACATCAACGGCGACGGCTATCCCGACGGCATTTTCAGCACGCGCGGCAACGACGCGGGCGGTTCTCTCCAATATAACTACCAGTTCCAGCAAGGCACCTCGATGGCCGCACCGCATGTTGCGGGGGTGATTGCGCTGATGAAGGCGATCAATTCCCAATTGACACCCGACCTGTTCGATCAAATGCTCGCTCAGGGAGCGCTCACTCAGGATCTCGGCGACAGCGGGCGAGATAACAGCTATGGTTATGGCCTGATCGACGCCTATAAAGCCGTGTCCGCCGCACAAGGGGCAACCCTCAAGCCCACCCTGATCGTCAGCCCCTTCGCTCTCAATTTCGGACTGATGACGACCGAGCTCGAACTCGCTGTCGGAAGCATCGGTGGCGATGTCACGCTCACCGCAGCCACCTCCAGCGAAAGCTGGCTGACCATCGCCGAAAAATCCGTCGACCCCGGTACCAAAAACGGCGCCTATACCGTGAAGGTGAATCGCACCAATCTCCCCGTTGGCGCCTATTCGGCCACCCTCACCTTCACCTCTGCCGCCAACATCGTCACCATCGCGGTCACTATGCAAATCGGCAATCCCGCCGTCAGCACCGGTAACGCCGGCCGGCACTATGTGCTGCTGATCAACCCGGAGACCGGCGCTGTCGTCACACAAACCGGCGCCGACACCGACAGCAAGGGCGAATATCGCTACACCCTC
>SBBG01000126.1 GCA_005240065.1 Gammaproteobacteria bacterium
ATGTCCTCCAGGCGGTAGCGCACCGCCCCGCCGATCTTGAGGAAACGGGGGCCGACACCGTCGGAGCGGTAGCGCTCGAGGGTGGCCTCGGATTTGTTCCAGCGGTCGGCGAGTTCGCGCTGGGTCAGGTGGCGGATTGAAAGCGGATCCGGGGATGGATTCCGACAGGGATCACGGTGCATGGCAAAGCTCCTTCGAGGGTGGATGGGCACCGGTTGCAGGCCGCGCTATCCGCACTGCCAACCGATGCCGCTATCGTCTCGAACGAGGTGCCGCGCACCGTTCCTCAGATTCCTCAGGCGCGTTCCTCAAACCCTGTTCGTGCGGTTCAGAGGCCCCTCAAATGCAAAAAAGCCCGGTCTGATCGACATCAGTGCCGGGCCAAAGACTGTCCAAAATTATTAGACCATTACAATTTGGGCTTGGAACCCCTTATCTGGTCAATTTTGGATGCGCGTCAATACTGACGGGCGGTGACGCCCCGCACCACACCGCCCGCATCGAGCAGCGGGCACTTGTTGAAGTCGGCGAGCCTTTGCAGCTCGTCGCTTAACGCGGGAAAAAACTGATCCCGGTCGAGCGTGCCATCTTCCAGGTTGAGGCTTAAAACCTCGAAACGCCGGTCGGCCCGATGCGCCTTGCAGTCGATCCGGCCAACGAACGTGTCGCCGTACAGGATCGGCAGACAGAAGTAGCCGAACACGCGTTTGGGCGCCGCGACATAGCATTCAAGCCGGTAGTCGAAGCCGAACAGCGTACTCAAGCGATCACGGTGGATCACCACGTTGTCGAAGGGGGACAGCACCTTCACCGCGCCAGCGTCGATCACCGGCGCTTGTTCGAGTACCTTGCTGTCCACATAGGCGGTGGGCGCACCGGCGTTACCCAGCGCGCTCACCCATCCGGCATCGATACGCTCGTCGAGCACGGCGCGCATCGCGTCCCGCAAGGGTTTACCCGTCTTCAGGTGCAGTAGCTGCTTCCAGGTGACGACACCGTGCGCCCTGAGCGTGGTATCGAACAGATATACCGCATATTCGCTCAGCGTGGGCATGCGCAGATCGATGCCCGCCGGCAGGCACCGTTCGGTGAGATCATAGACCTTCTCCATGCCATTGCGCTCGCACACCATCAGATCGCCCTGCATGAACAGCTTGTCGAGGGCGCGCCGGCCCGGCCCCCAGTTCCACCAACTGCCCTTCTCCCTGTTCCCCGTGTCGAGATCACGCACCCGTAACGCCCCCTCGGCGCGCACGCGAGCCAGGATCTCGTTCATCAGGTGTTCGTCGACATGGGTGAAATAGCGGTTTTCACCATTGCGTATCGACGTCATGCGCGGCAGCGCATAGCGGTAGTCGCGCATTGGCAGATACGAAGCGGCATGGAACCAATACTCAAAGATGTGCCGCTCGCCGACCAGCTGGTTCAGGTGGCGCGGGTCATAGCCCGGCACCCGGTTCCACAGCACGTGGTGATGCGCGCGTTCGACCACCGCTAGCGTATCAATCTGCACATAGCCAAGGTGCTCGATTGCGCTGCGCGTTCCAGGCAAGGCGGCGCCAAAGAGGTGCTGCGATACCAGCCCCTGCGTGCATAAAGCCAGGCGTCTCCATTGTGATGTCATCATCGCGCCGTTAAGTGATGCTTTCTATACCAACCCGTGGCGGTCGCTGTCAGGAATGATCAGCGCATACCGCCCGTCATCGCGCAGATAGCGAACGAACGTCTTGTAGACCCGCGGGTTGCGGTCGAACTCCTTGCTCGGGGAAAACCGCTGCGCCTGCGAGCCGCAGGCCGTCTTGAGCGCTTCCTTGTCCATTTCATGGTCGCGATCGTCCATCAGCGCCAGCAAGATGCTCTGTTGGCGTGGCTCCAGCGCAAACGCCACACCGTCGATGAACACCTTGCCGTGGGCGCGCACGTATTGCAGCGTGGTCAGGGCCGTGGCCTGCGGGTCGGCCTCATCGATCTGCTGTGGCCCAGGCAGCGCCTGCCGGCCGGCAAAGAACTCGAACTGGCTCTGACTGATCCGGGCGACGCTCGGCAACGCCCGCACGTCAAAACCTTGCAGGGGCGATGCCACCGGCAACGGCAACTCGCTGCTGGTCAGCACCACACACGAGGTGGTCGCGCGCTCCAGCGCAATCTGCCCACGCAAGCGGGCGGCGACCTCGGCGCGGGCGAGTTGCCGCGCGAAATACCACGTCAGCGCCTTGCCCCGCGCCGGTTCGGTGGTGCCCAGACGCCATGCCAGTTCATGCGCGATGGGTTTCACGCCCGCGGTGGATAAACCCAGGCCATTGAGCAGACCGGTGATCACGCGCGGCAAGGCGACCTTGTGCGTTTCACGCAGGCGACGCGGCGCTTCGACATCCTCGCAACCAGGACACCGCAGCGCCATCCGCTCCGCCGGTAATTCGCGCACCACGCGTGCTGTCTCAATGCCGCACTCGGGGCAGGTTACCCAGTCGAGTGGCTGCCCCATCACCAGCAGCCGCTCGCGCAGCAGATGAGTGGCCGCCTCCGCGTGGCCGGCAAACAGGGCCTGGCGATCATCGACGTGGAAAA
>SBBG01000008.1 GCA_005240065.1 Gammaproteobacteria bacterium
AACCCGCGCCCGCCCGCCGTAACGGCATCGCCGTCTTTTTCCATGGCGCCGGCATAGAATATTTTACTGCCGTCCGGTTCCTTCTTGTTCAGCCCGAGGATCACATCACCCTTGCGATAGGCATCGGGATACCCTCCCGCTGCCAGCACGACACCCAATGCCGGGCGCGAATCCCATTCAACCTGCACCTGATCGAGCCGCCCATCGAGCGCCGCCTCGCACAAAGCCACCAGATCCGAGCGTAGCCGCATCATCACCGGCTGGGTTTCCGGGTCGCCGAAGCGACAGTTGAATTCCAGCACCTTGGGGCCGCCGTCGGCGGCGATCATCACCCCGGCATAGAGAAAACCGGTGTAGGGCGTGCCTTCCTGCGCCATACCGCGCACTGTGGGCTCGATCACCTCGCGCATGATGCGCGCATGAATGTCCGGCGTCACCACCGGGGCGGGCGAATAAGCGCCCATGCCGCCAGTGTTGGGTCCGCGATCGCCATCGTCGCGCGCCTTGTGATCCTGTGAAGTCGCCAGCGGCAAGACGTGTGCCCCGTCGGCCATGACGATGAAACTTGCTTCTTCGCCCTGTAAGAATTCCTCGATCACCACGCGATGGCCCGCCGCACCGAAGGCATTGCCCGCCAGCATGTCTCGCACTGCGGCTTCCGCTTCTTCGATCGCATGGGCAATGATCACCCCCTTGCCCGCCGCCAGCCCGTCGGCCTTGACCACGAGCGGCGCGCCCAACTGGTGGATATAGGCAACGGCCTCCGCCACATCGGTGAATTTGCCATAGGCGGCGGTGGGGATGCCGTGACGCGCCATGAAGTCCTTGGCGAAGGCCTTGGAACCTTCCAGTTGCGCGGCCTTGCGGGTGGGACCAAAGCAGCGCAAACCGGCGGCGAGAAAGGCATCCACCACTCCCAGCACCAGCGGCGCTTCGGGGCCGACGATGGTCAAACCGATGTCGTTGCTCTGCGCGAACGCCAGCAACCCGGCGATATCGTCCACCGCAATGGCGACATTGCGCACCTTCGGCTCGCGCGCCGTACCCGCATTGCCAGGCGCGACATATACCTGTTCCACGCTGGCGGACTGTGCCGCCTTCCATGCTAAGGCGTGCTCGCGCCCGCCATTGCCGATAATCAAGACTTTCATTATTCTGCCTTTAACAAATAGCTGCCGGGTTACAATTCAGCGGATTAGCTTGAATCGACAAGAATACCCTATCAACCGTCCCCGGTCATCTCATCGCCATGCCCTACCGCAATATCGCATGCCTGCTTCGCGACACCATCATCGCCCGGATCGACGATCGGGTGGCAAGCATGGGCGCGGCGATCACGGCGTTACTGTTTTCGCTTGGCAAATCGCTGATCGCCCTCTACCTCGCCATCACCCCCATCACCTCCGTCTCCGGCACCGCAGGATCGGTCATCGCGGGATTGCTCTGGGTCTACTATTCCGCGCAGATTTTTTTCCTCGGCACGAAATTCACCAAGCTATATGCCTATCGTTATGGGTCTCATAAACCACCGGAACCTCGCACCGCATCAAGCGCCGAGGCCAGATCGGGATAGACATTCCCCTCCCCTAGCTGCTCGATGATGTGCGCCTGGGTCAGTTTATGGATGACACGTTCGTTGGCCTCGCAAATGACGATGCGTGTGCAGCGCTTCTGAAACAGCTTGATCATTTCAGCGAAGGTATGCATTGCCGTGGCGTCGATGAACGGCACGCGCCCCAAACGGATAATCAACACCTTCACATCCTCATGCAATCCGGCCAGGGTACGCTCAAAGGTTTCCGCGGCGCCGAAGAAGAAGGGGCCGTCGATGGAATAGATGCGCACGCCTTGTGGCAGGCCGCCTTGGGCGCCTTCCGGCAATGCGGCCTCGATTTCCCCGGCAGTAATGTCTTCGATACGCACCGATTCCGACATGCGCTTCATAAACAGTAGCGTCGCCAAGATCACGCCGACATTTACCGCGACCACCAGATCCGCAAACACGGTGAGCGCGAAAGTGATCAGCAGCACGATTACATCGTTGCGCGGGCCGCCACGCACCAGACCGATGAAATGGCGCATCTCGCTCATATTGTAGGCAACCACAAACAGGATCGCGGCGAGCGCGCACAACGGAATGTGCGCCGCATAGGGCGCCAACACCAGCAACATCAGCAACAATATTACGGAATGGGTAATGCCGGCCAGCGGGCTGTTGCCACCGTTTTTGATATTGGATGCCGTGCGGGCAATCGCTCCGGTGGCGGCGAAACCGCCGAACAGCGGCGTCACAATATTGGCCACGCCCTGGCCGATCAGTTCCTGATTGGAATTATGTTTGACGCCAGTCATGCCGTCCGCCACCACCGCCGACAGCAAGGATTCAATGGCGCCCAGTATGGCGATCGTCAACGCCGGGCCAATCAACTCTACGATGCGCGTAAAACTGATCTCCGGCATTTTGAATTCAGGCAGCCCTTGCGGTATGCCACCGAAAGCGCTACCGATGGTTTCCACACCTTTAAACTGGAATATCGCCTGCAACGCGGTCACTACCAGCATCGCCACCAGCGGGCCAGGGATGTGTTTCAGAAATTTAGGGGAGAAAATCACCAGCAACAATCCGGTGAGCGCAAGGCCCGTGGTCGCAAGGTGGATGGTGGGAAAGGCTTCGATCAGATGCAACACCTTCTGGTGAAAGTGACCGCCAGACTCCACCGGATGCAATCCGAAAAAGTCCTTCCACTGTCCCACCCAGATGATCACCGCGATGCCGGAGGTAAATCCCACCACCACCGGGCTGGGAATAAACTTAATGATCCCGCCGAGCTTCGCCATGCCCATCACCACCAGAATCACACCCGCCATGAGGGTGGCGATTTGCAGGCCGTCGATACCGTATTTGGCGCTGATGCCGAAGAGAATCACAATAAACGCGCCGGTGGGTCCGGCAATCTGCACCCGGCTGCCGCCGAACAGCGAAACCAGGATACCGGCGAAAATCGCGGTATAGATGCCCTGTTCCGGTCTCGCCCCGCTGGCGATGGCAAATGCCATCGCCAGCGGCAGCGCCACCACACCCACCGTAATTCCTGCCAGCAGGTTAGGCAGGATATGCTCGCGGCGGAATAAGCCGGCGCGACGGGCTTCGAGAAAAGCGATCAATTATGAATCCCTCCTTAGGCTGCTAGGTTCTGTTGACGTTTTGAATTTACTGCGGCTGCGCAGGGTGTTTGCCGTCAAAGCATACTCCTTGCAGGCGTCTCAACGTACCGCAAATACGCCTTCGCCGCCTTCCAGTCCGCGTTTGGACGGTAACCGCCCCGCATACCCTCGCTACGATCCAACATTTCAACAGAACCTAACCTGTTCTAAAAAACGGTGTTTTTGGTCTCCATCTCGAAGAAGCTCAACAAGGCAAAATCAATGCCTGAAATGCCGCATCCCCGTAAACACCATGGCAATTTCATACTCATTGGCGGCGTCGATCACCTCCTGGTCGCGCATTGAGCCACCTGGCTGGATGACGGCGGTGATGCCCACTTCAGCGGCGCTGTCCAGGCCGTCGCGGAATGGGAAAAAGGCGTCAGAGGCCATCACCGAACCCTTGACCGTCAAACCCGCGTCGGCGGCCTTGATGGCAGCGATGCGTGCGCTGTAGACGCGGCTCATTTGGCCTGCGCCGATGCCGATGGTCGTGTTGTCTTTGCTGTAAACGATGGCGTTGGATTTGACGAATTTGGCCACCTTCCAGGTAAACAGCAGATCGCGCATTTCCTGCTCGGTGGGCGCGCGCCGGGTAACCACTTTCAAATCGGCGCGGCCGACCATGCCCAGATCGCGATCCTGCACCAGCAGACCGCCAGTGACACGCTTGTAATCAAGGCCAGGCATGCGCTCTGCTCCCCATGCACCGGACGCCAGCACCCGCACGTTGCTTTTAGCCGCAAGAATCGGCAGGGCCTCGTCAAGCACGGCAGGGGCAATAATCACTTCGACGAACTGGCGCTCGATAATCGCCCTGGCGGTAGTGGCATCTAACGGCTGATTGAAGGCGATGATTCCTCCAAAGGCGGAGGTAGGGTCAGTTGCATAGGCGCGGTCATACGCCTCCAGCAGCGTGGAACCCAGAGCCACACCGCACGGATTGGCGTGTTTGACGATGACACAGGCCGGGCCTTCACCGAAGGATTTCACGCACTCCAGCGCGGCATCGGTGTCGGCGATATTATTGAATGAAAGTTCCTTACCCTGAATCTGGCGGGCGGTACTGACACTGGCCTCGCGTTGTTCGCGCTCGACGTAGAATGCAGCCTGCTGATGCGGGTTTTCGCCGTAGCGCAGATCCTGGGCCTTAGCGAATTGCACGCTGTAGGTACGCGGGAAACGACCATGCTCGCCGTTGTCCTGTATCGCGCCAAAATAGTTGGCAATCGCGCCATCATAGCGCGCGGTGTGTTCGAAAACCTTGACTGCCAGCGAAAAGCGCGTTGCTGCGCTGACGGCATCGTTATTGGCATCCATCTCGGCCAGCACCTTAGCGTAATCGGCGGCGTCCACCACCACGGTGACGGCGGCGTGATTCTTGGCGGCCGAGCGCAGCATGGCGGGGCCGCCGATGTCGATGTTCTCGATGGCGTCGTCCAGGACGCAGGCGGGATTGGCGACGGTCTTCTCGAAGGGATAGAGATTGACGGCCACCAGATCGATGCAGCCAATACCGTGATCCGCCATCACGCCATCATCGACGCCGCGCCGCCCCAGTAGGCCGCCGTGGATCTTGGGATGCAGCGTCTTGACGCGGCCGTCCATCATTTCAGGAAAGCCGGTGTAATCGGAAACCTCGATCACCTCGATGCCGTTGCCAGACAGCAGTTTGGCGGTACCGCCAGTGGACAGGATCTCGACGCCGCGTTCGCGCAAGGCACGGGCGAATTCCACAACGCCAGTCTTGTCGGAAACGCTGATCAGGGCGCGCTTGATGGGGATGTCATGTTGCATTGAAGATTTCTCGGATTGGGTTAAGGCTAGGGAATTATTTCAGGCAACGGCCAGGCCGGGGGCATCCGGGCCAGGGCTAATCCAGGCCGTATTGCTGCAACTTCTTGCGCAGCGTGCTGCGGTTGATACCGAGCAACTCGGCGGCCCGGGTCTGGTTGCCGTGGGTGTATTGCAGCACCATCGCCAGCAGCGGGCGTTCCACTTCGCCCATCACCATTTCATACAAATCGCCGGGCGGATGGCCGTCCAGATCGTCGAAATAGCGTTCCAGCGCGGTCTGCACCGCCGAGGAAAGCGGCTGTTTGCGACGCTCCCTGGCGCGCGGCAGATCCTCGCCGGGCGAGAGACTCATGCGGCCATCTGGCGAGAGGCTCATGCGGCCATCTCCAGATCCGCGCCACTCTCCAGGCGATCGAAAAATTCACGCGTCAGGGCAAGCTGTTCCTCTATTGTCTCCAGCCGGTTGACGGCGTGACGGAAAGCAGCGCCTCCCGGTTGCCCTTTGCTGTACCAGGAGATGTGCTTGCGCGCCATGTGCACGCCTGTACGCTCGCCGTAGAAATCATAGAGCCGGTGCAGATGATTGAGCATGATCTGGCGGATCTCCGCGACAGACGGATCGGGCAACAGCTCACCGGTTTTCAGGTAATGATCGACGATGCGGAACAACCAGGGCCGGCCCTGAGCCGCGCGACCGATCATCACGGCATCGGCGCCAGTATAGTCGAGCACGAATCTGGCTTTCTCCGGCGTCGTGATATCGCCGTTGGCGATCACCGGAATGTTGATGGCCGCCTTGATGGCGGCAAGGGTATCGTACTCGGCTTCGCCCGTATAACCACAAGCGCGGGTGCGGCCATGCACGGCCAGCGCCTGGATGCCCGCCTGGCCTGCGATGCGGGCCACGGTCACGGCGTTGCGGTGGGCCTTGTCCCAGCCGGTGCGGATCTTGAGGGTAACCGGCACATCGACCGCGGCGACCACGGCATCGAGGATGCGCCCCACCAGCATCTCGTTTTGCAACAAGGCGGAGCCCGCCATGACATGACACACCTTCTTCGCCGGACAGCCCATGTTGATGTCGATGATCTGCGCGCCGTTATCCACGTTATGCCGCGCGGCCTCGGCCATCATCGCCGGATCGGCCCCGGCAATCTGCACCGACTTGGGCTCTGTCTCGCCCTCGTGATTGGCCCGGCGCAGCGTCTTGGCGCTGCCCCACAGCAACGAGTTGGAAGTCACCATCTCGGACACCGCCATTCCCGCCCCCTGCTCCTTGCACAACTGCCGGAACGGGCGATCCGTCACCCCCGCCATCGGCGCGAGGATCAGATTATTGGGAAGATGGTAAGGACCGATGCGCATATTCTTATCGTAGCGGGAAAGCCCGCCGTAAATCAGGGAAAGGGGAGAATGATACCCTTTTATCGGACGCGGATAAAGGCGAATGACATCCAGACCTGCCGCTCCCGCAAACCCTCCTGCCCATACTGCAACAACCGGGCTGAGGAAATATTCGATCACCCGCCGCTTGCCGGTCTTGAACTCCACGGTCACGGCCATGCCGGGGGTCAACCTCACCTGCTCGCCTTCGATCGCCAGGGTGGCTTCCTCCATCTCCACCCTAGACGAGTAGATTAGACCGCATTTTTCGTCACTACCTCGCCGGGTAATGCGCAATGCGTGGGGCAGACAAAGACTGAAACTCTTCGCCTTGAAAAGATCCGGTGTACTAGCTTTGCCTTGGGACGGTGAGAACCCGATGCCTGTGCTGTGAGGTGTGGCCTGGGCAGAACCGGCGCCGATCGTCGGCATGAAGGCGCACATCGGCGTGGACAGCAAGACAAAGCTGGCGCACTCGGCGGCTGCCACCGCCGCCAACGAACACAACTCGCAACTACTGGGCGATCTGCTGCACGGTAAGGAGAGGCGGGTATGGGGCGACTCGGCCTATACGGGCAAAAAGAAACGATCGCCGAGCACGCACCGCAGGCGCAGGATTACACCCATGCCAAGGGCCATCGCAACCGTTCGTTGACGGAAGAAGACAAGCGCAGAAACCGCACCAAGTCCGGGGGTACGGGCCAAGGTCGAAATCGAACATGTCTTCCGTGTGCTCAAGCGCCAGTTTGGATTCACCAAGGTCCGTTATCGCGGACTGGAGAAGAACGCCAACCATCTGTTTGCCGCCCTGGGGCTAGTGAATATCGTGATGGCGAAGCGACGATTGTTACGGCTGTTGCAGGCGTAGTCCGCCTGCAATACGCCGAATGGCCATGAAAACGGCCGATTCGGCGAGAGAATCGGTCGCAGGCCGAGCAAAAAAGTCGAAATCCCCCCCTGATTTGCCGCTTCTTTTAACTCAGGGCGCTTTTCGGCTGGAATTGATCAGAAGATCAGTAAAGGTATTTTATTGATCCGGCGAGTTTTCACATGCGTTTCAAACTCATGCGCAGGTGTTCCTTTTTCATCAACCGCAACACGTTCAAGACCGTCTTGTTGAGCCTCACCTCACACCACTCGATTACGTTCTTCCCCGGACAAAAAAGCCCTGATATTTTCAGCCACTTCGTCGACCAGGCGCTGCCGCGCCTCGAAACTGGCCCATGCGATATGGGGCGTGACGATCAGGTTCGGCACATCACGCGCCAACAGCGGATTGCCATGCACCGGCGGTTCCTCGCTCAGCACATCCACGCCCGCGCCACCCAGCCGCCCGCCGCGCAAGACTTCGGCGAGCGCCGCTTCGTCGACGATACCGCCGCGCGCGGTATTGAGCAGCAGCGCGTTCGGCCTCATCAGGGCCAGCTCCTTTACACCGATCAGGCCTCGCGTTTCAGGCGTCAACGGGCAATGAATACTCAGCACATCGACCTGCGGCAGCAGTTCGCGCAGAGACACACGGCCTGGCATGGCGGGCGCGCCCGGCCGCTGCGCGACCATGATACGCATGCCAAACGCTTCCGCCACACGCGCCACCGCCTGCCCCAGCTCGCCATAGCCAACGATCCCCAAGATCTTGCCCGCGAGTTCATGTATCGGATAATCGAGCAGACAGAATTGCGTGCCCCGCTGCCAGCGCTCCTCACCCACCGCACGGCGGTAATCCGGCAGCCGGGTCGAAAGCGCCAGCATCAATGTGAATACGTGCTGCACCACCGAGGGCGTGGCATAGCCGCGCACATTGCAGACCGCGATACCACGCCGCTTCGCGGCATCTAGATCGACATGATCGGTGCCGGTGGCCGAGATACATATCAGTCGCAATCGCGACGCGCCTTGCAATGCCTCATCATCCAGCCGTACCTTGTTGCTTATCGCCACCGTCGCATCGGCGATGCGATCGGCGACCTCGGCCTCCTCGGTCGAATCATGGGAACGCCATGTGGGACAGACACGCTCCAACGCGGAAAAATCGAGATCGCCGCGATCCATCGAGCCACGATCGAGCAACACGATCAGCATGTTTTTTCGCCTCCAAGGTGCTGTTGCAGCGCCCATTGCACATGCTCGCGCACCAGCATCGAGGGATGATCGGCGCGGCCTTGAAGTGCGGCGATGACCGGGGAACTGGCCGGCGCATTGCCCAACGCCACAGCGATGTTACGCAGCCAACATTCATAACCAATACGCCTTATCGCAGAACCCTCGGTGCGCCGCATGAACTCCTCTTCACTCCAGGCGAACAGCTCCAGCAATTGCGGCGCATCCAGCCCTGCGCGGGGCATGAAGTCACCTTCGCCGGCAGGCTGGGCGAAGCGGTTCCATGGGCATACGAGCTGGCAGTCGTCGCAGCCATAGATCCGGTTACCGATCGCCTTGCGGAATTCGGCAGGGATGGCGCCGTGCAACTCGATGGTGTGGTAGGAAATGCAGCGGCGCGCATCGAGCCGGTAAGGGCCGATGATCGCTTGCGTGGGACACACGTCGATACAGGCCCGGCATGTGCCGCAATGGTTTTGCGCCGGGGTATCCACAGGCAGCGGCAGGTCGGTATACAGCTCGCCGAGAAAAAACCATGAGCCCGCTTTTGCATTGAGCAGATTGGTGTGCTTGCCGATCCATCCCAGCCCGGCCTTTTGCGCCAACGCCTTTTCCATCACCGGCGCGCTGTCGACAAAAGCGCGGTAATTGAACACGCCCACCACCTCGACAATACGTTCCGCGAGTTTTTGCAGGCGTTTGCGCAATACCTTGTGATAGTCCCGCCCGAGCGCGTAGCGCGAGATGTAACCAAGGCTCGCATCCTTCAGCACCGTATGAGGATCGGCGCCGGCGGGCGGCAGATAATCCATGCGCGCGGAAACGATTCGCAGCACGCCCGGTTGCAACATCTCCGGCCGGCTGCGTTTGACGCCGTGGCTCTCCATGTATCTCATCTCGCCATGATGGCCGGCCTTGAGCCAGCTCAACAAATACGCCTCGTGCTCGTCCAGACGTGTATCGCTGATGCCGATCTGCTGAAATCCCAGCTCACATCCCCAACGTTTGATGTCGGCGGCGAGCTTGTCGAAATCGGGAGGGGCGATCAAAGCAAAGCCATGGTCTGCGGCAACAGTCCCTCTTCCATCGCCATCACCGCCTGCTTCCACTCCGCGCTGCCACGCAATTGGGCGCGCGTAATGGGATGACGCCCATGCATGCGCATCAGACGGAAGTGAGACACCGGATCGTCGTGATGACGCATGCCGTCGAGCAGTTTCGCCATCGCGGCGAAATCGTTGCAGCACAACACCATGTCGCATCCCGCATCCAGCGCGGCATGAGCACGATCGACGATATCTCCCGCCACACTCGCCCCCTCCATCTCCAGGTCGTCGCTGAAGATCACGCCCTGGAATCCGAGACGCCTGCGCAGCACTTCCTTCATCCAGAAGGGCGAGAATCCCGCAGGCTCGGGCGCGACATTCGGATAAATCACATGCGCCGGCATGATAGCGGCCAGACCATAATGGATCATGCGTTCGAAGGGCACGATGTCATCGAGGTAGATGTCGTTGTAGCTGCGCTCGTCATTCGCAATGGCGATGTGCGAATCGGGCGCCACCGCGCCATGCCCGGGAAAGTGCTTGCCCGTCGCCGCCATGCCGGCGCGCCCCATCCCCGCCATGAAGGCATGAGCCAGATCGGCGACGATTTCGGGATTGCGATGAAAGGCGCGATCGCCGATCACCCCGCTCACACCGTGATCCAGATCCAGCACCGGCGCGAAACTGAAATCCACCCCCACCGCGCGCAGCTCGACCGCCATCAACCAGCCGACAGTTTCGGCCAATCCCTTGGCACGCCTGGAATCGTGCTCATAAATGACGCCCAGATCGCGCATCGGCGGCAACCGGGTAAAACCCTCCCGGAAGCGCTGCACCCTCCCCCCTTCGTGATCCACCGCCACCAGCAAATGCGGCTCGCGCAGGCCATGGATCTCCGTCACCAACGCTTCCACCTGGGCGGGATCGGCATAATTGCGCGTGAACAGGATCACGCCTCCGACCAGCGGATGCCGGAGCATCTCGCGTTCGTCGGGGGTGAGCGTATGACCGGACACGCCGAGCATGACAGGGCCTAGCGACATTCAACTTCCTCCTAACTGGAATCTAGCGACCGCCTTATTATGCTCCTCCAACGTCGCGGAAAAATAGTGGCTACCGTCGCCGCGCGCCACGAAGTACAACTCCTTGCCCTGCGCTGGGTGCAGCACAGCCCGCAACGCCTCGAATCCAGGCATGGCAATGGGCGTGGGCGGAAGGCCGGTGCGGCGATAGGTGTTGTAAGGGCCATCCGCCAGCAGATCCTGCTTGCGCAGATTGCCATCGAAAGCCGCGCCCAAACCATATATCACTGTGGGATCGGTCGCCAGCGGCATGCCGATGGCCAAGCGCCGGACGAACACACCCGCGATCTTCGGCCGTTCTGCGGGAACGGCGGTTTCCTTCTCCACGATAGAGGCCATCACCAGCGCCTCGTAGGGCGCCTTATACGGCAACCCCGAAGCGCGCTCCCGCCATGCCTCTTCCAAACGCTGCTCCATCATGCGATACGCGCGCTGCAAGAATGCGACATCGCTGAAGCCGCCCGAGAACTGATAGGTATCCGGGTAAAATCGCCCTTCAGGATGCTGATCAGGCCAACCCAGCTTCGCCATGATTTGCTGATCCGTCAGCCCGGTGAGCGTATGCACCAGCCTGGGATGACCATTGACGGCAGCCATCACTTGGCGAAAATTCCAGCCCTCCACCAGGGTGAGCGAATACTGCACCACTTTGCCCGCCACGAGGCTATCGAGCAATTGCATGGACGTCATTGCGGAGGTAAGCCGATACTCGCCCGCCTTGATATTGCTCCCCACGCCGCGCCATTTCGCCAGCCAGACGAGATAGGCCGGGTGATCGATGATGCCGCGCTCGTGAAGGTCCCGGGCCACGGCCTTCAGCGTGGCACCGGGGGCAACGACATAAGAGGCACTGTTGTTCTCGACATGCAGCGGCGTTTCGACGAATTGCTGGATATCCATGTACATCCAGCCGATGGTGAGGCTGCCGAAGAGGATGAGAAAACCGAAGAATTTGCGCATGGGTTGATTCTATCGATCGAGCCCGCTGGCGGCAATGGAGCACCAGCGGAATTGCCGTACAGTGCAGGTTTGAATTGCTCTGAAGTTCACCAAATGCAAGACTCGCGAAACGCGTAATCGGTACCTTAAAGATCGCCCACCACGCCGCCTTGGCCCGGCGCACACGCCACCCCGACGGATGCGCTACTGATTTTTTTGAAGAGCATCTGAAATTATGTACAGCCGGCCACGCGGGTAGCGGCGTATGCCGCTACCCGCCGCAACCTCTTCTTACGCTACCTTCCGCGCAGTGACGACCGGGAAGTCGATGTCGGTGTCCGCCACGCTGTTGATGTAGTTGGTCCAGGTGTTGAGCGCGACGTGCAGGACGATCTCGATCACCTGCGCGTCGTTGTAGCCCGCGACCTTGACGGCATGCAGCTCGTCATCGCTGACATGACCGTGTTGATTTGTAACGCTCGCGGCAAAGCGCACCGCGGCATCGGCCTTCGGATCGTTGGAACCGCCGCTGCGGTTGACGGTCATTTCGGCGTCGTCGAGCTTCGCCAGATTTCTTCCCAGAAAGGTATGCGCCGACAGGCAATAACTGCAGCCGTTGATCTCGGCCACGGCCAGCGCGATGCGTTCGCGCGTCGGCGCAGGTAACTGGCCTTTGTCGAGGGCACCGAGTATTCCGAGGTAGCCCTCGAGCGCGGCAGGGCTGGTAGCGACCATACGGAACAGATTGGGGACAACGCCGAGTTGCTGGTTGACAGCTTCCAGCAGCGGGCGCGAGGCGGCGGGGGCGTCCTGAATGGCGGTGGGGATGGGCAGACGTGACATGGTGATCTCCTTGGGTTGAGGGCCGAAATGGCCAGGTGGAGATCAAAGATATGATCTTTCATCCTTCGTAACTAGATAGTATCATATGGAGGCTTCTTTCCATTTAATGGAACATACATGGATCGACTCGACGCCATGGAGGTATTTGTGACTGCCGTGGAAACCGGCAGCCTGTCCGCTGCGGGCCGGCAGTTGGGGATGCCGCTGCCCACCATCAGCCGCAAAATTTCCGAACTGGAAGCGCACATCAAGACGCGTCTGCTGAACCGCTCGACGCGGCAGCTGACGCTGACGGATGCCGGCCAATCATACCTCGCCGCCTGCAAACAGATACTCGAAGCGGTGCAGGAGGCCGAGTCCGCAGCGGCGGGAGAATACAGTGCCCCCCGTGGTCAGCTCGTGGTGACCGCGCCGATTGTGTTCGGGCGGCTGCATGTGTTACCGGTAACGACAGATTTTCTGCGGGCGTATCCGGATGTCGATGTACAACTGGTGCTGGGCGATCGATCGCTGGATCTGCTCGAAGAGCACATCGATCTCGCGGTGCGCATCGGCGTGCTGGCGGACAGCAGCCATGTCGCCACGCGGGTGGGAACGATCCGGCAGGTGGTGTGCGCCAGCCCGGCGTATCTGGCGGAACACGGCACGCCCAACGATCCGCACGATCTCACCCGGCATGTCTGCGTGACCTTCGCCGGGCTCCGGCAACCCGTGGCCTGGACATTCGGGACGGGTCGCGACAAGGTGTCGATACCGGTGCATTCACGGCTGGTCGTCAACACTGCCGAAGCGGCGATCGACGCCGCCATCGCCGGTGCCGGCCTGACGAGCGTGCTCTCTTATCAGGTCGAGAGCGCCATCCAGAGCGGCGCGCTGCAAATCGTGTTGCCGGACTTCGAACCCGCGCCGCTACCGGTCAGCCTTGTCTACGCAGGGCAGCGGTTGCTGCCGCAGAAACTGCGGGCCTTTCTGGATTTTGCGATACCGCGATTACGGGACAGGTTGACGGGGTAGGAAACCATGCCTTGCAAAAGGAAGAATAAAGGGGGCACTTTGAACTTCCCCCAGAAAATCCCGTTCGCTGACGAACACCTGTAAACCTGTCGATAGTTTTTGTAGGAAGCTGCCAGCCGATGCCAGGAGTTGCCCGGCCCCGGCAATTCCACTCACTCCCACTCGATTGTAAACAAGCCGAGAAAAGCCTGTAACTGTAAGGACTTATATTTAGTCACAGCGTCGATACCACGAAAAATACCATGATCAAAAATCCTTGAATGAATCGAGTACGATGCGGAGGCAACCCGAAGTGCATACCGATTAAGCCGCCCCTGTGCCACCATGTGATTCTGCATCAAAACGTACACACGGTACTACGCCTAGTTAGATGGAGGACGCATACGCATCCGTCCATGCAAAGCCCTTCGAACGAACTGCATTGACGCACTTTGATTCGACTCGATAAGTTGCCAAATTTGATCCGCTACATCGTCAATGTCGTTCAACTTGGATGCAGCGTCCATCGCCAGATCATGGGCCTCCACCACATCGGTGCTGGTCACTTCATAGCCCCAGCCCTCACTCAGCCAGCGAAGCGCGGCCATCGCAGAACCCAAGGTGAACGCTGGTTGTGTGTCGAGATGATCCCGTGCAGCGCGAGTGAGTGTCTTTGGATCGCAGGGACTCTTGTGCGCCAGCTCCAGAGCGAGATCATACAACTTGAGATCCTTCGCTGTCGCGAACCATTTGCCCTCTTCGCCTGAGGTGGTGGCGATGAGATCTGAGAGAATCGCCGTCTTGTCCTTCATCGGGTAGCGCTTCGCCACGGCGCGAAACCGCGCCAGATACGACGTGCCGGTCGCGGCGCGCAAACCGTAACGCTGATAGGCCTCCTCATGCAACCCGGAGGAGATCAGGATCTCTTCGCACGCCCGATCGATGGCGCCGTCCGGCTGATTCAAGCCGCGCGAGGCCTCGGCGTACTGGACGGCCTCCGCCTTTTTGTCCATGGCGAGCAGCGCCTGCATGCCATAGCGGCGGTAGTGCCAGAACAGGTATCGCGGCAGTTCCAGCAGATCGAGCACCTCTTGGTGGCGACCGACCACCAAGAGGCAGGAGAGGCAAGCGGTGGAGCCCTTGAAATAGGCACCCGGCTGCGGATCGGACCAGCACGCCTGGAGCGTCGGGCACAGCACGTCGGCCCAACGGTTCGCGCGATCGGTAGAAGCACAGATCTCACCCCAGCGATCGGCGACGGGGCCGAGATAATCGACGCCATCCTCCTCGATGGCCTTCCACATCCGGTCCAGCCACATGTTGCGTACTGGATCTTCTGCGGGTGCTGCGATGAGAATCGGAACCAGCACATCCAGCGCGTTCGCCACCGCCGACCCGAGCGCGCCGCTGGAACTGTCCACATACTCCAGCGCCGGCCATAGCCGCTCCATCAGCCGCACCGCGCCCTCGGCGCCGAGTACCGCATCCGTCTTCGCGATCCTCTTGATTTCGGAAACCGCCTCGCGGATGCGCTGGCAGGCGAGTCTCGATGCGCGCCAGCCGAGAGCGCCAGCGCGGAAGCGATTTGGGAATTGCCATTTATGTATTGCGGGCTTAATGTCCATGCCAAGGCCCCGGCACCTTCCATGATCCTTGGAAGCTTTCACCCGCAGCAAGCGCCCTTGTGACGGGCCCAAGAAAAACGGCGACGGCCTCCACGATTTCAGCGAAGTCAGACGGCACATTCTCCAACCGGCTCTTGCGAATAAAGGCCCGCCATTGAGTCTGTCGGGCGGCGTCATTGGCGAAGTCACGGGTCAGCGCGACGGGCGCGGCGGGAATCGCTGTGCCCCGTGCGGCGAAGGTCTCGGTCATGGCCCGGGCCATGATTGTCCCGTCGAAATCGAACTGTCGCGACAGCAGCCAGATATCGAAGAAGTCCTTCACACGGCTGTTGAGCACGCCCAGCTTGACCATGGCCTCGAACTTCTCGGCGACGGCGCTCTCGCGACTGTAGCCCCGCAGGCGCGGCGCGGGCAGGTCCAGGAGCGTGGGGTAGTCGGCCGTGGAAGGTGCGGGCACCACGACATCGCCGAAGCCGATATCCAGTTGCATGGTGACGCGGGCCGTTCCAAGCGTTCCCCGAAACCGCACGCGAACACCCGCGTAGTCGGCATCCTCGACGATGCGCTCCCCCTCGACGCCGGCCGCATCGAACACCAGCCCGTCGGGCTCGACGTCTTGCTGGCAGATGGATTTCACGATGGCGATGATCGCATCGACGCTGTTATCGGTGATCCCGAGCAGGTCGATGTCCATGGTGGGACGCGTGACGGGCGCCTGCCACGCGGTAAACATCAACGCGCCCTTGAGGACGAACTTGCCCGCATGGTCCGACTTCGACAGCCGATAGAGAAAGCGCTCCATGGCGAAGTACTGCAGCACCTCGTTGAAGGGGCGGCCCGTCTCACGCGCCTTATTGAACAGGCGCTGGCGGATCGAGGCGGCGATGTTGGATCCGCGACGCTGAGTCACAGCAGCGCCTCTAGATAGGGCCGCATCACCTTCTCCACACGGCAGATACGCGCGTAGGTCATGAGCGTATCGATCCGCGCGCGCCGGCCGCGAACGTAGCGTCTCAGCGCCTCGACGGCGGTGTCCAGCCCGATCTTGTTGCGGTACTTGAAGCAGTCGGCCAGGGTCTTCTCCGCCCCGTAGATGCGCACGGGCACGCCATCCACCTCGTGGGTCTCCACGCCCTCGGTGAAGGCCTTACCGGTAAACCAGAAGACCCGCAGCGGCGGGTGCTCCAGGCGCGGGGGCTCGGCGCCGCGCGGCAGCGCCAGGTAGACCTCGTGGGGGATCTGGGTGGTGAGCTCGTGATAGGCCAGGGCCGAGATCAGGCAGATGACGCCGCCGGGCACCTTCAGGGCGACCGCCACCAGGTCGGGATTGCCCAGGGGCGGCAGGTCGGCGAGCCGGTACAGGCCGCGGCTGAGGCGTTCCAGCAGCCCTTGGTCTCGCATCGCGTACAGCGTCCTGGGGTGAATGCCGAGCCGCAGCGCCACGCTCGTACGCAGCACACCGCCGTGGCTGTGGAACAGGTGTATCGCCGCGTCGATGGAACCCTCGTTGGCGGCTGTTTCCTGGGTCATATTGGGATATTTATACCAGCATCTATTAAATGTTGCTGGTAATTATATCCGCAACAGAAAGGCAAAACAAGTGTGGAAATGAGACAGTCGTGCACTTGGCCGGTACACCGCTCGCCAAAGCAGACGGCTGAAGACCGTGAAGCATTACATGAGTCAGGAGCAACCGAATAGCGTGGTACGTAACCGCCCTCCACTAGCCAACCGTACGTGATATTTTATGAGGATTGGGGGTAATCGAGCCAGACTTGTCACGTACGATAACTTTTTATTGCCATTGACCGATCAAGCCATTAATTTTTACCGTACGGTATTTTTTTTGAGGGCACGGCCATGGCGCAGGAAAACATCCCTTACGGAACAATCCAGACCACCGAAGAACTCGGCCGCCTGGCGCGCGCCCATCGCAAGCAGCGGTGTCTAACGCTGGAGACGGTCTCCGGGCTCGGCAACCTGAGTATGCGCTTCCTGTCGGAGTTCGAGCGCGGCAAAGAGACGGCCGAGATCGGCAAGTTCCTGAAGGCGCTGCGTACCTTGGACCTGGAGGTCATCATCCGACCGCGCGGGCGGGCTACACAGTCCGCCGGTGGATCACAAAGATCCTCTGCTCGTTGATAATGTGCCTTGAAACGTTCAATCAGCGTATTTCGTTTTAATAATCAATGCGTTGAAAAACGCCCTACTCCCACTCGATTATAAATAAGCCATTTTTGTCTCTTATTTTCAATAGGTTATTTTCATGCCAAATAGCAATACCATGAAAAATACCATGCTCAGAAAATCCTTCAAAATACTCAAAAAAATTGCCGATTGAGCACAGCCACACAGCACCCCAGGCTACCTTCCGGACTTTGACTTCCAGGTGTATGCCATCCTGCTCCTGCAGGTATTGGAACACCGTAAACAAGCTTTTATCTGGCTAATTGTCAATACAATTGACAATTAGCCATTTTTCCGTAAAATGTAGTCATGTAAAGCCACCAGAAACCACTGTGACCTACATCTCTCGAAACGCGGAATCCAGACTTAAACGCTTCGCCAACGGCTATCCAGTGCTTGTCGTCACGGGTCCACGCCAATCCGGCAAGTCCACACTGGTGCGGCATGCCTTCCCCAAACACCGCTATGTTTCGCTTGAAGATATCGACCAGAGGGAGTTTGCCGAAACAGACCCTCGAGGTTTTTTAAACCAGTTTACCGAGGGAGCCATCCTGGATGAGGCGCAACGCTGCCCTGCCCTGTTTTCGTATCTCCAGACACGCGTCGATGAAAGGCAACAACCCGGGGAATTTATCCTGACTGGGTCTCAACAGTTTGGGCTGTTATCGGGCATCACCCAGAGTCTGGCAGGCAGGGCTGCACTGATGACGCTATTACCCATGACCTACGACGAATTACAACGCTCAGGGAAAATTGGCAAAAATCTCGACACGATACTCTTCGATGGGGCGTACCCTCCCATCTTCGACCGCGGACTCGAGCCGCATCCCTGGTATGGTAACTATGTCCGTACTTATCTCGAACGCGATGTTCGGCAATTGATCAACGTACAGGATTTGGCAACCTTTCAACGCTTCCTGAAATTATGCGCGGGCCGGACCGGGCAACTGCTCAATCTTTCCTCGCTGGCTAACGACTGTGGTATTACTCACAACACAGCCAAAGCCTGGGTATCCGTATTGGAGGCCAGTTATATCGTGCATCTGTTGCCACCGCATCACCAGAATTTCAACAAGCGCCTGGTCAAAACGCCCAAGCTCTATTTCCTGGATACCGGTCTTGCCACTTGGTTGCTCGGCATCCAAAACAGCGAGCAACTGGCCACCCATGTTCAACGAGGCGCCCTGTTCGAAACCTGGGTCATCAGTGAATTGCTTAAGGCCCGTTATAACGCAGGCGAAACCTCGAACCTGTACTTCTGGCGTGATCGTTCTGGACACGAAGTTGATCTGCTGATTGACCATGGCACTCACCTGTCACCGCTGGAAATCAAATCCGGGCAAACCATCAACCAGGATTACTTCAAGGGGCTTGCGTTCTGGCAAAAGCTGGCCGGTGATACCGCCGGAAAAGCATGGCTGGTTTACGGCGGTGACACCCGGCAGGTACGCTCTGATGTTACTGTACTACCGTGGCATGAAATCAACTCTAAGCAGATCGTGACATGAAAACACCGGCCATCGGTCGCAATGATCCCTGCCCCTGCGGCAGCGGAAAGAAATTCAAGTATCAGGTGAAGGCCCTGCCGCTGCTGGGCGAAACCGTGCGATTTCAACTTTCCGTGTAAAGTTTCATGGCGAAAAAACGCAAACAGGATGATCCGTTGGCTGCGCTAATGAAGACCGCGTCAAAAGAAAAGCTGGTGGATCTGCTCGTCCGCGTGTCTGCCACGCGCCCCGCCGTCCGGCGTGAATGTCTCGACTACCTGAACAGGCACATCGCCCTGTCACCCAGCCGAAAAAAGCAGTCCGAGGGCGAAAAACTGCTGGCCCTGTGGGCCGAACTCGCTCCGGATCTGGACGAACTGGACGCATACGTCGGGGGCGATTATGACGCCGACTTCCATGTTTCGAGCCTGTTGCAGGAGATCACACAGACACTTTCCCGGAAAAAGATCGAAGAGGCTTACCGGCAACAACTTCTCGATAATGTCCTGCCCTATATTGAGAGCGGCAATGCCGGCCTTGACGACGATCTCTACGATGTGGCCTATGCGGCCTGTTACACCGACGATGATTGGCGGGCACTGGCGAAAGCCTTCGAGACCATGGGTGGGGACTGGAAACTCGACCATGCCCGCCGTATTTATCGCCGACTCGGCAACCGGGAAAAATATCTCGAGCTGCGCCAG
This sequence comes from Gammaproteobacteria bacterium, assembly GCA_005240065.1. GTDB lineage: Bacteria > Pseudomonadota > Gammaproteobacteria > Ga007554 > SBBG01. Next base: position 19,391 of record SBBG01000008.1, read on the forward strand.
CGTAAACTGGCCACCGGCACCGATTATTACAACCTCGCGGATTACCACTGGAAGGCCGGTGAAAAGCAGAAGGCCATGGATGTCGCGGAAGAAGGGCTGCGCCAGGGAAAGGGTCGCATGGACGAGCTGCGTCAGTTCGTTGCCAAGCGGACCAAATCCATCGGTAATCGCGATCGCTACCTGGCGTTATAGTTCGATCAGGCGATCGATCATCTGACCTGTGACAAGTATAAGGCGTTTCGGAAACTGTGCACGGCCGCCGAATGGAAGCGTTACGAAGCGAAAATTCTTGCGCAACTGGAGAACGCCTGGGCCACGGAGCAACTCCGGATCCGTATGCATCGCAAAGAATTACGAGGAGGCGGTGGCCATACTGAGCCGCAGCCGCTATCCCCTCTACGCCTGGGACAGCGCCTATGAACTGCAGACCGCCACGCGCCTCGAAGGCAGATATCCCGAGGCGATTCTCAAATACTATTTATCGGGCCTCGGCAAGCTCAAGGCTAACGCCCCGCGCAAGGAATACACCCGCAAGGCACAGGTGATGAAGAGGGTCCACCGCGTGTTGGTTGATGTACTGCGCGATGCGCCGCGCTGGCGCGATTTCGCCATCAAAGTCAAACAGGACAACATTAAACGTCCGGCTTTTCAAGAAGAGTTAGCTAATGCCGTACCTGGTTGGCAGGCGTTGAAATAAACACAACGACACGCTTTTCGGAAATGGGGGTAGGCAACGATATCAACCGCGCCGACCAACATAATCACGCCACACTTGTTCGAGAAGAGAAACTTGAACGCCGACAATACCATGCCAGCATCAATTTCTCTCTCATGGCATTGATGTCTTCTGCCTTGCCACACGCAATAAATACCATGAAAAATACCATTGATGATGCAGATTATACTATCAACCGAATTATTTTTATTATTATATTTCAATATGTTATGGAATTCCGGTCACTCCCACTCGATTGTCGCCGGCGGTTTGCCGGAGATGTCGTAGGTGATGCGCGAGATGCCGGGAACTTCGTTGATGATGCGGTTGGAGATGGTGCCCAGCACTTCGTAGGGCAGGTGCGCCCAGTGGGCGGTCATGAAATCGACCGTCTCGACGGCGCGCAGCGCCACCACATAGTCATAGCGCCGGCCGTCGCCCATGACGCCCACGGAGCGCACCGGCAGAAACACCGCGAAGGCCTGGCTGACCTTGCCGTAGAGATCGTTGTTGCGCAATTCTTCAATGAAGATGGCATCGGCGCGGCGCAGCAGATCGGCGTATTCTTTCTTCACCTCGCCGAGGATGCGCACCCCGAGGCCGGGACCGGGGAAGGGATGGCGGTAGACCATGTCGTAAGGCAGGCCGAGCTCGACACCGAGGCGGCGCACTTCGTCCTTGAACAGCTCGCGCAGCGGCTCCACCAGCCCGAGTTTCATTTCCTCCGGCAGGCCGCCGACGTTGTGGTGGGTCTTGATGACGTGGGCCTTGCCGGTCTTGCTGCCCGCCGATTCGATGACATCGGGATAAATGGTGCCCTGCGCCAGCCACTTCACGTTGCTGAGCTTGGCGGCCTCTTCCTCGAAAATCTGAACGAAGAGATTGCCGATGATCTTGCGCTTGTGCTCGGGATCGGCCACGCCGTGAAGCGCGGTCATGAAGCGCTGTTCGGCATCGACGCGGATGACGCGCACGCCCATGTGCTGGGCGAAGGTCGCCATCACCTGATCGCCTTCGTTGAGGCGCAGCAAGCCGTTGTCGACGAAGACGCAGGTGAGTTGATCGCCGATCGCCTTGTGCAGCAGCGCCGCCACCACCGAGGAATCCACGCCACCGGACAGCGCCAGCAGCACTTCGTCGCCGCCCACCTTGTCGCGCACAGTGCGGATACTGTCTTCGATGATATTGCCCACTGTCCACAGCGCCTCGCAGCCGCAAATCTCGATCACGAAGCGTTGCAGGATGCGCCCGCCCTGGCGGGTGTGGGTCACTTCGGGATGGAATTGCAGGGCGTAGAAAGCGCGCGTCTCGTCGGCCATGCCGGCCAGCGGTGCGCTGTCGGTGCTGGCGATCATCTTGAAGCCGGGCGGTAACCGGGTGACATGGTCGCCGTGGCTCATCCACACATCGAGCAGCCCCCAGCCTTCGGCCGTGGTGTGGTCCTCGATGTCGCGCAGCAGACGCGAATGACCACGGGCGCGCACCTGGGCATAGCCAAACTCGCGATGCGCTGCAGACTCCACGGCGCCACCCAATTGCGCGGCCATGGTCTGCATGCCGTAGCAGATGCCGAGCACCGGCACACCCAGTTCGAACACGAGCTGCGGCGCGCGCGGCGTTTCCGCCAATGTCACCGATTCCGGTCCGCCCGACAGGATGATGCCCTTGGGAGCGAAAGTGCGGATCTCCGCCTCGTCCATGTCCCAGGGATGAATCTCGCTATAAACCCCCGCCTCGCGCACCCGGCGCGCGATGAGCTGGGTGTATTGGGAACCGAAGTCGAGAATGAGGATGCGGTGTTGGTGGATGTTGGTCATATCGCAGGGTGCGCCATGCGCACCGGTCCGTGAATGCATTTGAAATCGGTGCGCATGGCGCACCCTACATTAATCAATCCGGTAATTCGGCGCTTCGCGGGTAATGGTCACATCGTGGACATGGCTTTCGCGCATACCAGCGTTGGTGATGCGCACGAAACGGGGCTTGGTGCGCATCTCCGCAATGTCCTTGCAGCCGGTGTAACCCATGCTGGCGCGCAATCCACCGATCAACTGATGGACAATCGCTACCAGGCTGCCCTTATAGGGAACACGACCTTCGATGCCTTCCGGCACCAGTTTTTCGACGCCAGCGGCCAGTTCCTGGAAGTAGCGGTCACTGGAACCCTGCTGCATCGCGCCGAGCGAGCCCATGCCACGATAGGATTTATAGGAACGACCTTGGTAAAGTTCAACCTCGCCCGGCGATTCCTCGGTGCCAGCGAACATACTGCCGATCATTACTGAGTCGGCGCCCGCGGCGATGGCCTTGGAAAAATCACCCGAATAGCGGATACCGCCATCGGCAATCACCGGGATATTCATGCCGGACAGGGCGTTGGCGACATTGGCAATGGCGGTGATTTGCGGCACACCGACACCGGTGACGATGCGCGTGGTGCAGATCGAACCCGGCCCGATGCCGACCTTGACCGCATCGGCGCCCGCCTCGGCCAGCGCCAGCGCCGCTTCGGCCGTGGCGATATTACCGCCGATCACCTGCATGTTCGGGAAGTTGCGCTTGACCCAGCGCACCCGGTCAAGCACACCTTGGGAATGGCCATGCGCGGTGTCGACGACAATCACATCGACCCCGGCATCGACCAGCGCGGCGACGCGCTCGTCGGTATCACCGCCCGTCCCCACCGCGGCGCCGACGCGCAGCCGTTCGAGATGATCCTTGCAGGCGTTGGGCTTTTCCTTGGCCTTCTGGATATCTTTGACGGTAATCAAACCGCGCAGATGAAATTTGTCGTTCACCACCAGAATCTTCTCAATGCGGTGCTTGTGCAGCAGCGCCAGCACCTCCTCGCGGCTC
>SBBG01000134.1 GCA_005240065.1 Gammaproteobacteria bacterium
TCCCATTGATTGCCCCAGGGGAATTCGTAGCCCTGCGTTCCGCGCGCCGCCTTTTCCCACTCCGCTTCGCCCGGCAGGCGCTTGCCCGCCCATTTGCAATAGCTGTAGGCGTCGTCCCAGCTCACGCCGGTGACCGGCAGTTTGTCGCGCTGGCGCTGGATTTTCTCCAGCTCGGCGAGCAGCGCCTCGCGTGTCATCGCGCCGGCGTCCTTGTCGATTTTGAAATAATCGCTGGCGATCCAGCGCAGATTCTCGATACTGGCGGCGCGCAGTTTGTCGCTGTGGACATTGTAGCCGTTCTGTACCCACGGCGGCGGCTCGGCGGCCTTGGTTGCAAGAACAAAGGCTTTGTACTGGGCGTTGGTGACTTCGTATTTATCGATCATGAAGGCGGGTAGTGCGACCTTGTGCGGCGGGTGCTCGTCCATATACAGCGGATTGACGAAACCGTATTCCCGTTGCAAGCCGGTGTCGTCGTTCTTGTCGCTGCCCATGATGAACTCCCCGGCGGGGACCATGACCATATTCTGCGTCAGCCGGTTGACCTGTGGCGCAGCGCCACGTTCCTCCTGGTCGCAGCCATACAGCGCCACCGCCAGGCAGAGAACAGCCGCGCGAACGCGATCAGACATCTTTGGCGCAACGAAAACCGAAGCTGGCATTTTTCACTTTCGCATTGAAAAAGGCGCGATTGAACACCGGCGCGGAAATGCCGCACTTGTAAAAGGAACAGTCCCACCAGGAGCCGCCCTTGAGCGTCTTGTACTGTTCGCCGTAATTCTCGTTCGGCCGGGTGTTGCCGGGATAGGCGCGGTACCAGGAAGCCGTCCACTCCCAGACGTTGCCCGACATGTCGTATGCGCCATAGGGGCTTACGCCTTCGGCAAAAGCGCCCACGGGCGTGGTATCGCCTTCCTGCTTGAGCTGTGCCCAGCGCAGCGGGGAATTGACCCTGTTGATGTCGAACTCATTACCCCACGGAAACATCCGCCCATCCGTACCGCGCGCCGCCTTTTCCCATTCCTCGCCGGTCGGCAGGCGCTTGCCCGCCCACTCGCAATAGGCATTGGCATCATGCCAGGAGACGAAGGTGACCGGATGATCGGCCTTGCCCGCCGGGAAAGTGCGATTGGTGAAATGATCCGGCGAACGCCGGCCCGTGGCATCGATGAACTGCTTGTATTGCAGATTGGTCACCTCGTATTTGTCGATCAGGAAAGCCTTGAGATTCACGGTATGCCGCGGCCCTTCGTCCGACAGACGCTCGTCGCTGCCCATGACGAATTTGCCCGCCGGAACCTTGATCATCGGGTTGGGGCCGGCGCCGATGCGGCTGTCGTCGTAATACATTGGCATGGCGAGGGGGCGGGGCTTGCCCAATCGCACGCCCGGCGTCATGCCCTGTTTGTTTTCCATCTCGTCCGGCGCCCATCCGGTGTTCATGACATGGCCTTTTTCCTGGTGGGATTTGTGACATTCCACGCACCCTGCGGCCAGCGCCGCCCTCACTAGCCGCGAGGCCGATTCTTCATGACAGGACAGGCAGGTACGCCCTTCTTGTTGGTGATGAAACGTGACGCGGCCAGAGGCGGACACGGCCATTGGGGCGCAACATAATCCTGTGAAAAACAAAGCTGAAATGAAATTCTTCAACGCTCGGCCAATGCGGGTTCTTTTGTGATGGACGGGTTATTTTACCACTAGCGATCTGTTGGATTCAGGGAAACGCTAATTCTCAGCGGATCAAACCAGACAACACTTCCTCATCTTCCAGATGTTTGAGCCACCATGCCAGCGCGTTGCCGGAATGCCCAGCCTGCCAGGCGACAAACAGATGCGGCGCAGGCGATGGGCGCGAGACCTTCTTCTCGATCAGGCGTCCCGCCGCAAGGTCGTCTGTAACCATCATGCGCGGCACGAATCCCACCCCCAGACCACGCCGGTGCGCTTCCACTTTGGTGCGCATATCCGGTACGGTGAGCACATCCTGACCGGAGAGCAGGTATGCGGTGCGCGGCGGCAGGTTGCGCGAGCTGTCGGCGGCGGCGATGGCGCGATATCGCAGTATCTCTTCGCTGCCGAGCGGTTCCGGTGCATGCGCCAGCGGGTGATCGGGCGTGATCACGAACACGAATTCCACTGTCCCCATCTCCCGTGTGGCGTAACCGCCGCCCGCGGGACCTTCACCGCCCGCGCCGATCACAAGGTCGGCGCGCCCCGAGACCAGGGCATCCCATGTGCCGCCAAACACCTCCACCGCCAGGCGCAATCGCGTGCCGTGATTTTCCGCGTAAAAACCGGCGATCATGGGGAAAAGGTGCGCCATGGGAATCACGTCGTCCACGGCGATGCGCAGCTCGGTTTCCCACCCCGTCGCCACCCGCTTGACGCTGCATTCCAGCTCCTGTGCGGCGCGCAGCAGGTGGCGCCCCTCCTCCAGCAGGCGCTCTCCCGCCGGCGTCAGCCGGGCGCGGTGGCCGCTGCGGTCGAACAGCGCCACGCCCAGATCCTGTTCGAGCTTTTGCACGGTATAGGTGATCGCCGACGGTACGCGGTGCAACTCCTCGGCGGCCGCGGCAAAACTGCCTTTGCGCGCGATCGCGTCCAGCACATAGAGGGCATCCAGGGTCAGGCGCATATTCATTTTTATTGAAGTGATGATTCGAAACGATCGGCTATCATCGAGACAATTTGCGGTGTAGCCTATCTTATCTTATTCAAAGGTGTTGAAGGAGGTACGTCCATGATAACCCTTCGCAAAAGTCACGAACGTGGCCACGCCAACTATGGCTGGCTGGACACGTATTATTCGTTTTCCTTCGCTGATTACTACGATCCCAGGCACATGGGGTTTTCCGCCTTGCGCGTCATCAACGATGACCGGGTGCTTCCCGGCAAGGGCTTTCCCACCCATGGTCATAACGACATGGAAATCGTCACCTATGTGCTGGAAGGCGCGCTGGAGCACAAGGACAGCATGGGCAACGGTTCGGTTATCCATCCCGGCGACGTGCAGCGCATGAGCGCCGGTACCGGCATCACCCACAGCGAGTACAATCCCTCGCCGACCGAGCCGCTGCATCTGCTGCAAATCTGGATTCTTCCCGATCAGGCAGGTGTTACGCCCGGTTACGAACAAGTCCATTTCAGCGATGCCGAAAAACGTGGCCGGCTGCGCCCGATCGCCTCTCCGGATGGGCGTGAAGGCTCGGTGACGATACACCAGAATGCCATCATCTATGCCACATTGCTGGAAACTGGCGATAGTGTGACCCACGTACCGGCGCCGGGCCGCAAAGCCTATGTGCACGTCGCGCGCGGCGCGGCGCGGCTCAACGGACAGGAGCTGAGCGCTGGCGATGGCGCGCGCATCAGCGACGAAAAAGAGATAACGTTGACCGCCTCGGGCAAGGCGGAGATTTTGTTGTTCGATTTGCCTTGAGGACATAACCAAGAACCTGGCGGGCTTAGGAGACTGTCGGACTTAGGGGAATCGTAGTTTCGTAGGGTGCGTCTCACGCACCGCACGGATGGTGCGCACGGCGCAACCCTACACTTGTGATAAAAGCTGGAAAAGTGAATGAATTTGATTGCCAGGTATCGTAAGGAGAAGAAATCATGACCAAACTGCTATACATCGAAGCTTCGCCGAGAAAAGAGCGTTCCGCATCCATCGAGGTGAGCAAGGTGTTTCTGGATACCTACGCCGCTACCCACCCCGGCGACCGGATCGAAAAACTCGATTTGTGGAACCTGTCCCTGCCCGAATTCAACGGTTATGTCCTCGACGCCAAGTACGCCGTCTTGCGCGGTGAGTCGCACACGCCGGAGCAGGCCAAGGCTTGGGGGGATGTGGTCAACATGTTCGAGCAATTCAAATCCGCCGACAAGTATGTCATCAGCCTGCCGATGTGGAATTTCAGCATCCCCTATAAACTCAAGCATTACATCGACGTCATCAGCCAGCCAGGACTGGCTTTCAGTTATACGCCCGAGGAAGGTTACAAGGGCTTGGTTACCGGCAAGCCGATCACCGTGATCTACGCCCGTGGCGGCGAATACCAGAGCGGTTCGGGCGCCGAGGCTTATGACTTGCAACGGCGCTACATGGAGCTGTGGCTGGGTTTCATCGGGTTCGTCAACATCCGCTCCATCATCGTCGAGCCGATGCTTTATGCGCCCGAGGTGGTGGCCAGCGCCAAGGGCATCGCCAAGGACATGGCCACGGCCATCGCGGAACACTTTTGAGGAGACAAAATGTCAGATAAATCAGCCAAAACCCAGGCGCCAATACACGACCTCATCGCCCGGCGCTGGAGCGGGCGCGCCTTCGACGCGAGCAAGCCCGTCAGCCGCGAGCAGATCCTTTCCCTGCTGGAGGCGGCGCGCTGGGCGCCCTCCTGTTACGGCGATGAGCCTTGGCGATTCATCGTCTGGGACAAAAACAGCGACGCCGCATCGTGGCTCGCGGCCTTCGAATGCCTGGGTGAATTCAACCAGCAATGGGTTAAAAACGCGCCGGTATTGATACTCGCCACCGCAGCCAGCACATTTCGCCACAACGGCAAACCGAACCGCTGGGGGCAGTATGACACTGGCGCCGCCGCCGAAAATCTGTGCTTGCAAGCGACGGCGCAGGGGCTGATGGCGCACCAAATGGGCGGCTTCGACGTGGAGAAAACGCGGAAAAGCTTCAATATTCCGCTAGAATATGAATGCATGGCGATGATCGCGGCCGGTCATCCCGCAGCGGCGGATGTTCTGGAAGGCGATCTCAAGACGCGGGAACTTGCCGAACGCACGCGTTGTCCATTGGAAGAGCGCTTTTTCGAAGGCGCATGGGGAGTCCGTATCAAGGCATGAAACCGTTTTCATGATGACAAAATTTACTGTACCGATATCCGGCTTGTTGTTGATGTCCGCCACGGCGGCGGCGGAACCTTCCCGGGTGATCATGGTGGGCAATTTCGCCGAGGGTGACAAATCCGGTTGGGAAGAGCAGGAATTCAAGGGTAAAACCAGCTACACCATCACCCCGGGCAAAAAGGGCAATCAATCCCTGCACGTGCGCAGCACGGCGTCGGCCTCCGGCTTGCACAAGAGGGTCACCATCGACTTGGCGAAGACGCCATACCTGAACTGGTCATGGAAAGTTGGCAACACGCTCAAGGGTGTCGATGAAACCACCAAGAAGGGCGACGATTACCCGATCCGCATCTACGTGGTGTTGTCCGGCGGCCTCTTTTTCTGGAAAACGCAAGCCCTGAACTATGTGTGGTCGAGCAGTGACAGGCCCAGGGACGACGCCTGGACCAACGCCTACACCGAGCATGTCAAAATGGTCGCCGTGGATTCGGGCGGCGGCAATGTAGGCAGTTGGGTGGCGCATAAGCGCAATGTGCGGGAAGACTTCAAGCGTTACCTCGGCAAGGACATCGACCATATCGATGCCGTTGCCATCATGGCCGATACCGACAATTCAGGACAGAGCGCCACCGCCAACGTCGGTAATGTTTTCTTTTCGAGCGAGTAGCGCCTGATGGCGGGCGCGTAAATCTTGCGGTATATTTCCGGTGGCACTGAAAAAAATCAGCGGACGAATTTTTCAGTGCCCGGCTGAAAACTGTGACTCAGTTCACAGAACGAATGGCAACTATAGGTTAGATTTCTGCCATGGTCCTTTTGCCGAACTTTAAATAATGTCTACGGAGAGAAAAAGCAATGAAACTGAACAAACTGAGTCTTTCAGGGCTGGTTTTGACAGCGGTTTTAATCGTCCCGGCGCATGCCGAACACGGACTGGATGGCAGCGCCGTGATCGGTGGCGCTTTGGGCGGCGCTGCCGGCGCTGCGGTTGGTTCGGCGGCGGGCGGGCGTGAAGCCGCCATCGTCGGCAGCGCCATAGGCGCCGCCGCAGGCACGGCGATCGCCACCCGCAGAGACCGCGTTCGAGTGATCGATGATCACCACTACCGCGATCGCCACGATAATGGTTGGCATCGTGGTCACCACAAGCACAAGCATAAAAACCGGCACAAACGCGATCACCATGATGATTGATCGTTGCGTTTGAGGGGGAGGGCAAGATTTTCTTGCCCTCTTGTCTTCGTGGCTCCATAAGGGAACTTCTAAAAATTTGATCGAGGCGCGAGGACAAGGCGGAAATGGGCGAAAAAGCGGAGTGTACACGCAGTACATGAGCATTCTGAGCACATTTCCAACGCCGCCATCGTGGCTTCAGCGGATTTTTAGAAGTGCCCTCAAGTCATCACCACCAGGCAGGACCCGAACCCTCGTGCGGCACGCTATGACAGCGTTCGCAGACAAAGAGGCTGAAAGAGACCTTGTCGTGGCAGCGGCCACAGAATTGGCCCTTGAGAATTTTTTCCATGGAGATGGGATTGGCGCCGCGCTGCGGAATGAAAATGCCTGAATGGCAATTGCCGCATGCCAGCCACTCGGTATGAGCGCGATGCGGAAAGCGCACCCACGGCATTTGCGCAGTGTTTTTCAGCATGATGTCGAGATCCATCTCCTGCATCACTTCCTTGCCGCCGTACTCGTCTCCATCGAGACTCTTGCGCGGACTGATCAGACCTTGGCGCAGGGTTTTCACCCAATCCACCTCGCCGCGCCGATCCACCGGAAAATTGCCCAGCGCTTCGGCGGGCTGCTGAAGCTTGGTGATGGCGGGGTTGGAGGGATCCCGAATACCGTCTTCGGCCAACGGCGTCAGCGGCGGCGCATTCTTGATACGCCAGCGCTCCTCTGCCATCCCGGAACCAAGCCACCCCATTGCCCCGAAAATCACCAGGGCCATACCGAACTTTAGCCAGCGCACGCAGGACTCCTCCTTGCTCTACTATCACTATGGTATATAGCGTCTTGATCCTGATCTACTTGATCGCGGTGGAGTATACCAAGCGTCACGGCGAAGGACAGGCGCTGAATAAGTGATGGGCAAGGGACAACAATAACGTTGCGCCGGGTGTAAAATATCAGGATACTGCTCCTTAGCATGTTGTTTCGAGATCAAATCACCACAAATGCGCGCCAAGATTTTCATCCGTTTTGATGCGGCGTCGCCGGACGAGGCTGTGTGGCTGCGCCTGGACGAACCGGCGCGGCGCGAGCTGGTTGTGCAGCGCGGCTCCTGGCAGGAGGCGGGCGTGGCGGCGGCGGGCTGCAGGGTTGTCGTGCTGGCGCCGGGAACGGAGGTGTTGCTTACCGTCGCCGCAGTGCCGGCTGGCAACCGCAGGCAGGTTGCCAATGCCATACCATTTGCCCTTGAAGAGCAGGTGGCGAGCGATGTCGAGGAGACGCACTTCGCAGCCGGTGAACGCTGCGGAGACGGGCGCATCAACACCGCCGTCGTGCTCAAGGGGCGGATGGACGGCTGGCTGGAATGTCTGCGCGGGCACGGTATCGAGCCGGACGCCATCCTGCCCGAGCCGCTGGCATTGCCGTGGTCGGCGGATGCCTGGACGGTGCTGTGCGAAGGGGACAAGGCCTTGGTGCGCAATGGGCGGCAGGGTGGTTTCGCCGCCGACACGGACAACCTGGCCACCCTGCTGCGTCTGGCATTGAACGAGGCGGGCGAGGCACGGCCGGAGCGCTTGCGCGTGATGCGTGGCGCCGATGCCCCGTCGTCACGCCCCGATTTGTCGGCGCTCGAATTGGAGATCACCGAGGAAATCATCGAAGAACCGGTGCTGGCGGTGCTGGCGCGCGGCTGTGACGAGCAAGCCGCCATCGATCTGTTGCAAGGCCCTTACAGCCGCCGCGAGCAGCTAGGCAGGCTGTGGCGCCCCTGGCGTCCCGCGACGGCATTGGCGGCGGTGTGGCTGCTGGTGCTGGGTGGCATGACGGTGGCCGATTATGCCCGGCTTGACGGCGAAAACAAGGTATTAATGCAGGACATTGAAAAGACTTACCTGCAAGCCTTTCCCGAAGCGCGCAAGGTGGTCAATGCGCGGGCGCAGATGGAAGAGCATCTAAAGGAACTGCGCGGCGGCGGGCCGGGAGACGCGGGTTTTCTTGGCCTGCTGGCCAGCATCGGTCCGCGTCTCAAGGAAACGCCGGGGGCGGAGCTGCAACGGATCAGCTATAACGAGGGGAATGTCGATATCGCCCTGCTCATCGCCGACCTGCAAAGCCTGGATCAACTCAAGCAACGCCTGGCGGCGCAGGCCGGGCTCAGCGTGGATATCCAGTCCGCCGCCAGCCGTGACGGCAGAGTGGAGGCGCTGCTGCAGATCAAGGGCAAAACCTCATGAATGCCTGGTTGGAAAATCTGGAGCCGCGCGAGCGTAATGCGCTGATGATCGGCGCCGCGATGCTGGTGGTGATGCTGGCGTATTTTCTCGGCTGGCAGCCTTTCAGCGCACGCGTCGATCGCCTTGAGCAATCGGTGCAGGAACAGCGCGCGCTCAAGCAGTGGATAGCCGGCGCGGCGCAGGAGGTGCAGCGGTTGCGCGCCACGCGAACGTCCGCCACCGCAGCGGGGATGGGAGGACAATCCTTGCTGGCGGTTGTCGATCAGAGCGCCAAACGCGACCGGCTCGGCACGGCGCTCAAACGCATCGAGCCGGAAGGCGCGACGACCGTTCGGGTCTGGTTCGAGCAGGCGGTGTTCGATGACGTGTTGTTATGGCTGGGTGAGCTGCGCGACAGCTATGGCGTCCGCATCGCCAGTATCAGCATCGATCGCCAGGGCAGTGCGGGGCTGGTCAACGCGCGTGTTGAGCTGGAAGGCGGCGGATAGGCTCAAGTGGCGGCTTTATCGTTGAGCATGTTTCGGCTGGGTTCCATGCGGGCAGCGCTTCGCCGCGCATCGCGGTATGCGCTGTTCGCTTTGCTGGCCTATCTGCTGTTTCTACTCGCCACCCTCCCGGCCGCGCATGCCTATGCCATGCTCAAGGAACGCATCGCCCCCGTGCAGTTCCATGGTGTTGAAGGCACGCTCTGGAGCGGGAGCGCGGCGCTGGTGGTGAGCGGTGCGCGGCAGTTTCAGCAGGTGAGCTGGCAGTTCCACCCCTGGGCGCTGCTGCTGGGGCACGCCGAAGCCGCCGTGACATTCGACGAGGGGGGGCGCCACACCCGCGCCGTCGCCGGGCGGACCTTGGCCGGCGGCATCTACCTTCACGACGTAACGACCCGGCTGCCGGCCACGGCGCTGGAAGGGATGTTCAGCATCGGCGGCACCGGCCTGGATGGCGCAGTGGACATTCATCTTGCGGAAGTGACCTTCGCCGATAAGAAACTGGCCGCCGTTCACGGCTCGTTGACGTGGAACAACGCCGGTCTGGTTTCACCCAAAACCGCGCTGGGCGCGTTTGTTATGACGCTGGAAACCAGCGGCGAGGAGATCAAGGGCGTGCTCAAGGATAACCCCGGCAGTCCGCTGCGCGCCGAGGGCGTGCTGCGCCTCAAGCCCGACGGCAGCTATCAATTCACCGGCGCCCTTTCGCTACGCGACCCCGGCCGCGCTGATCTGGAACAGGCGCTGCGCTTCTTTGGCAGCCCTGGACCGGGAGGCAAGGTCAACCTCTCTACCTCTGGGATGATGCCGCTGCCGTTTATTGGTGGCGCGTGATCGCCGGTTGTGGACACCATCTTCTAAAACCATGCGCTTTTGAAGATGATGTTGTGCTTGCGCCGCGCCAAGGTAGGTGTTTTCAAGAAAGCCGGAAAGGAAAAAGGAGCGGAAGCCATGTACAGACATGTCCGCATCGACATCACGCAATACGAACTAAAGCACAATAAACCGCCGGCAGGTCACGGCGTCTGGCATTTCAAAGTTGGCGAGAAGGCGGTGACCTATACCGGGAAATACAATGACGCCACGAAACAGGTGACGGATGACGCCGAGCACGCGGATGTGAAGGTTGTTTATCTTTTACCTTGAAGAAAGCTCTGCCTAATCCATCCGGGAATTTTCAGGTGTAGGTGCATCTCACGCACCGCATGGATGGTGCGTGAGACGCACCCTACAAAACTTACCTCGCATCTTTCCCTCACCCCCCTCTCCCACAGGGAGAGAGAGGGGTGTGTGCCCCCTGATGGATCTCAACTGGATTTTGCCTCGGCCTTAGCAGGCTGGCGGTGCCACTTTATCAAGCCGCCAGATATCCGCATTGTAGTCGATCATAGTGCGATCCGTTGAAAACTTGCCGCTGGTGGCCGCGTTGGCTATGCTCATCTGCGTCCAGCGATCCTGATCCTGATAGATTTCCATGACCCGGCGCTGGGCCTCGATATAACTGCGGAAGTCGGCCGCGGTCATCCATGGATCGCGCGGGCTCAGGATCGACTGGATGACGAGGTCGAAAATGCCCGGCTCGAACTGATTGAAGTGACCGCACTGTAGCAGGTGCAGCACTTCGGCGAGATCGGGGTCCTGGGCGACGATGGCGCGCGGGTTGTAATGCTTGTGCCGCGCCGCGACTTCTTCGGCGGTGAGCCCGAACAGAAAGAAATTATCATCCCCCGCCTCTTCGCGGATTTCGATGTTGGCGCCGTCGAGGGTGCCGATGGTCACCGCGCCGTTCATCATGAATTTCATGTTCCCGGTACCCGAGGCCTCCTTGCCGGCGGTGGAGATCTGTTCGGAGAGATCGGCGCCGGGCGCGATGATCTCCATGGCGCTGACGCGATAATCCGGTAGAAAGGCGAGCTTGAGCAGGCCGTTGGCTTGCGGGTCACCGTTCACGACGTGGGCGACATTGTTGACCAGCTTGATGATGCGCTTCGCCATCACGTAACCAGGCGCGGCCTTGCCGCCGATCAGCACGCAGCGCGGAACCATGTCCGCCGTACCGCCCCGCTTGATGCGCGCATAGAGATGGATGACGTGCAGCACATTCAACAACTGGCGCTTATATTCATGGATGCGCTTGACTTGCACGTCGAACAGCGCGGCGGGATCGAATTCGACGCCGCAGTCCTGCTTGACCAAGGCCGCCAGGCGCTCCTTGTTGGCGCGTTTGACGGCGCGCCAACGGGCGCGGAAAGCGGAATCGCCGGCCAGGGGCAGTAACCGGCGCAGTTGACCAAGGTCGGTTACCCAGCCGCCGCCGATGGTCTCGGTGATGAGCTGGTTCAAGCCGGGATTGCACATCGCCAGCCAGCGGCGTTGTGTGACGCCGTTGGTCTTGTTGTTGAACTTCCGTGGCCACAGTTCGGCGAACTCGCGGAACAGTCCTTCGCGCAGCAGCCTGGAATGCAACTCCGCCACGCCGTTCACCGAGAAGCTTCCGACGATAGCGAGATAGGCCATGCGCACCATTCTGACGGGGCCTTCTTCAATAATGGACATGCGGCGCTGGCGCTCGATATCTCCGGGCCAACGCAACGCCACTTGCGCCAGGAAGCGGGCGTTGATCTCGTAAATGATTTCCAGCAGGCGCGGCAGCAGGCGTTCGAACATCGGCACCGGCCACTTCTCCAGCGCCTCGGGCAGCAGGGTGTGATTGGTATAGGCCATGGTGCGCGTCGTGATGGCCCAGGCTTCGTTCCACCCCAAGCCGTACTTGTCCATGAGCTGCCGCATCAGTTCCGCAACGGCGATGGTGGGATGGGTGTCGTTGAGTTGAAAGCAATTCTTCTCGGCAAAGGTGGAGAAATTCCTGCCGTGCAGGCGCACCCAGCGGCGCAGGATATCCAGCAGACTGGCTGCGGCGAGAAAATATTGCTGGCGCAGGCGCAGCTCCTTACCGTTCTCGCTGGCGTCGTTGGGATAGAGTACCATGGTGATGTTCTCGGCCTCGTTCTTGGAAGCCACCGAAGCGGTATAATCCCCGGCGTTGAAGTCTTCCAGGTCGAACTCGTCGGTGGCCTGCGAACTCCACAGCCGCAGCGTATTGACGGTATCGTTGCGGTAGCCGGGGATGGGCACGTCATAGGGCACGGCCAGCACATCGTGGGTATTGACCCAGCGCACGCGCGCGTGGCCATTGTCGTCCTGGTAATGCTCGGTGTGTCCGCCAAACGGCACGCGCACGGTATACTCGGGGCGCTCAATTTCCCAGGGATGGCCTTCGCTCAGCCAGTGGTCAGGTTCCTCCACCTGGTGGCCGTCGTGAATCTCCTGGCGGAACATGCCGTATTCATAGCGCAAGCCATAGCCCATCACCGGCAACTGCAATGTCGCGCAACTGTCGAGAAAGCATGCCGCCAGGCGGCCCAGGCCGCCATTGCCCAACCCCGCGTCCGGCTCGGTATCTGCAACCTCCTCCAGATACACGCCCAGATCGTACAAGCCCTGCTTTACCGCATCGTCGATGCCCAGGTTGAGCATGGCGTTGGAAAGCGCGCGACCCATCAAGAATTCCAGCGAAAGGTAATAGGCGTGGCGGCTGTCTTCCTGTTCGTAAGCAGATCGCGTGTTCTTCCAGCGCTCCATCAAACGGTCGCGTACTGCCAGAACCAGCGCCTCATAGAGATAGTGAGCCGAGCGGCTGAGGCTATCGCGGCCCAGGGTGCGGCTATAGTAGCGGCGCAAATCCAGCATGATGCTGGCCGCATCCATGCCCGAGGGAGGCAGCTGGGTGAGCTCGATGCGTGGCTGGCTGCGTTGCAGGGTTTTTAACTTCATGATGGAGTCGATCCGAGATTAGGTGAACGAAGCGATTATAAACCAGCGGCCGCGGCTTGCGGATGAAGCACAGGCTCCTAGGGCTCCCGGGCTACTTGAACAACCGCACCAGCCGCTCCAGCAAGCTTCTGTCATCCGCCGGTCTTGGCGCGGGAGCGGCGACGGTATGTGTTTTCGTTGTCCCGTCTCCTTGCACTTCGATACGGACGCTGTTCTTCCCGGGTTCGAACCACCAGCGGGTGGTGCGATTGGGGCCGATGATTTCGCAGCCGGGGCGGCCGGCGCCATCTTCGATGAGGCGCACCTGGTGCGGTGGCAGCCGTCCTGCGCCGGTGGGTAGCAGCACGGTGAGGAAAGCATCTTCCGCCGCAGGTGTCGAA
>SBBG01000192.1 GCA_005240065.1 Gammaproteobacteria bacterium
GAGGGGTGAGATCGTTGAATACAGAGCATCTCAGGAGGTCGAAATTTTTCCGTGATCATAAAAATTCCCTGTCCAGAGGTTTTTCTACAGCCTCAACGTACTCTAGGGCTCTAGGGCTCACCGTCACTCTGCTAAATTCTATGGTAGACCCTCTGCCCCGTTTCTCGGCCCAGAGTTTTTGCGCCCGCAAGCCAAGATCGTGAACAGGCTCCGCCCGCGCTGCCCTTCACGATCACTGCGCTTCGTCACTCGCCGCGCCCAATGCCAACGCCAGGCCCTGCCGCGAGTTGACGCCCAGTTTCCGGTAGAGGGCCTGCGTTTCGCGCTCCACGGCAAGGTCTTCTATTTTCACGCGCCGGAGGGCGTCGCGCGCTCGAAGGCGTTCTCGCGCATCGAAAAGTCGCTCGGCGTCGCCGGCACGGCGCGCAACTGGCGCACCGCCTGTCGAATTTTGAGATTGGCAGAACAGATGGAGAGTGATCGATGAAAAAGACATATACCGGAAGCTGTCATTGCAGTGCGGTCCGGTTCGAGGCCGACATCGACTTGAGTGTGGGCACTGGCAAGTGCAATTGCTCGATTTGCACCAAGACCCGGTTCTGGGGCGTGATCATTCGGCCCGATGCCTTTCGCCTGCTGGCCGGGAATGGGGAGTTGCCGGACTACCAATTCGGCACCCGCAGCGTACACCATCTATTTTGCCGGCACTGCGGCGTGCGGCCGTTCGAACGCGGTTACCTCGATGTGTTGGGCGGCGATTACTACTACGTCAACGTCGCCTGTCTCGATGACGCCGATCCGTCAGAACTCGCCGCCGCGCCCATCCGGTACGTGGACGGCCGCCACGACAACTGGCAGTCGCCGCCGGCCGAAACCCGGCACCTTTGAGGTTCACATGTGTCACACAACCCCAAGTTAGATGCGATTGCCTTGGGCGGAAAACCGGAAATAGCGCTACTCAAGGCCGAACTCCGCCACCACCGGCGCATGATCGGAAGGCCGTTCCAGCTTGCGCGGCGCTTTATCGACACGGCAGGAGGAGCATGCCTTGCACAATGCGGGGCTGGCGAGGATGTGGTCGATGCGCAAGCCCATGTTGCGGCGAAAGGCGGCCATGCGATAATCCCACCATGTGAATTGATTGGGTTCCTGATCGAACAGGCGAAAGGTGTCGCACAATCCGGCATTGAGGAGATGGCGCAGGGCCGTGCGCTCGGGCTCGGAGAATAGCACCGCACCTTCCCACAGTTTGGGATCGTGCACGTCGCGGTCTTCGGGGGCGATGTTGAAGTCGCCCAACAGCACCAGGCGCGGATGTTCGGCGAGCTGCCGTTTCACGTAGGCGGTGAGTTTATCCAGCCAGCCGAGCTTGTAGGCATATTTGTCCGATCCGACGCTTTCGCCATTCGGCACATAGACGTTGAGCACGCGCACATCGCCATAGGTGGCGAACAGCACGCGGCGCTGGTGGTCGTCAAGGCCGGGCACATCCTTGACCACATCCCGCGCTTCGGCGCGGCTGAGGATCGCCACGCCGTTGTAGGTCTTCTGCCCGGAATAGACCACCTTGTAACCGGCGGCCTCGATCTCGGCGGCGGGAAAGTTCCGATCCTCCAGCTTGGTCTCCTGTAGCGCGAGAATGTCCGGCTGTTCGACGGCAAGCCAGTCCAGCACCTGCGGCAGGCGCACGCGCAGGGAGTTGACGTTCCAGGTGGAGATTTTCATCGAAGAACCCCAATCTTACGGAAACACGGCGATGCGTTCCAGCAGCGTGGAGTATCTGCGCTTGAAGTCTTCCTTGTTCTGCTCTCCCGCTTGCGAGTAGTACGCAACGAACAAGCTGTTCGCGTCGGCGTCTTTCCCTTTCTGTGCGTCACCCCTGCGAACCAAGGGCTGTATGATGGCGGTACGTCCTCGCTCGAATGCCGGCTCGCCGTCGAAGGGCGTTTTTCTCGCGGAGGCTTGGAGCCAGTCTTTTCTGAACGCCTCATTCAAGTCTTCCGGCGGGCGCAGCACTTCCGATAAAGCGAAGGTGTTTTCCGAGTTGATCGACTCGCGTAATCCGGCGGAGGCGATGCGCAGCCCAAGCTTGCCGGGCTCGTTGTTGAAAGAAAATCCGATCGTCAGTAACGACTTGGGCGTGATCGCCAGACATTCGGCACCGCATGTCAGCGCGAACTGGTCTGACTTCAGAGACACCGACGCGCCATTGTATTCCAGCGCGAGGGAGCGCAGTGGGTCTGGCATCTGCTCCGTGAGATTGAGAAAGGTTTGCCATTCGGTGACCGTGCCGTGATAGCTGAAGTAGAGGAAATCGGTCAATGCCTTCATGTCTCTGTCAAAGTCGGAGGTCATCTCCACGGCGGGCATGGACAACAATATCACCATACCCTCGGGCGTGGGCGCGCTATAGGCGATGAATTGCCTGTCCAGGAACGGGATGCTCCAGGTCTGCGCCCGCCATACGCGCCCATACCGGTCGCGCAATATCCGGGTGTCCGCCGCGCCGCCCAGCGATTTCACGCGCCGCGTCTCGGTACCTATTTGCCGCTGTACGGGCATCGCTTTCAACAGCAGATCCATGAACTGCTTCGAATCGCCCAGCAATTCATTCAAAGGGATATTGTCCGGTTTGCGCAGGCGCAGGAGCAAAAAATCCCCGAACTTGGTTCCATCCAGCACCCCGTTGGCGCCCAGATCGCTGCTCTGGGGTGGCTGGTTTCTGATGAACACCCAGTCACCATCGGCGCTTTTGCCGATGACGGCCGGGTGAGACACATTCAGCGTCGTGACCAGCAGCTTCCTGGAGCCCGCGCCCTGGGGGAAAATCTCTTCGCGGTTGCGCGCCAGCAGCGCCGCAAGCTGGCCGTCGTGGAATTTTTCCAGCCTGGGCAGCAATTTCTCTTTCAGCTCGACGGCCGGCAACGGCAAATCAATTTTTAGATCGATTTCATCGGTATCCAGGAAATCCATA
>SBBG01000155.1 GCA_005240065.1 Gammaproteobacteria bacterium
GCTTACGCGCAGACTCCGACAAAACATCCGGCCCTACGGCTACGCGGGGGCACGTCAGCCATCGCTCGCATACGCATCGCTTCCATGGCTTCCGGCAGGGTCAATAAAACGAAAATCCAGGGATCATTCTCCCTCATCCCAGCGGGCTACCTACCCCCCTCTCTGCGCCTCCCCGAGAGGGAAAGGGAGAACACTCCCTAGCTTTTAACACGATTGATCCGCGCCACCAAGTCGATTGAGCGCACGCGCCGCATGATCTTCGCCAGGTGGACGCGGTTCTGTACCTCGATGATGAAGGTCAGCGTGCTGTACTTGCCGTCGCGCTCTTCGATGCCAACATTGTCGATGTTGGCGCCCATCTCCGCGATGGCGGCGGCGACGGTGGCCAGGGCGCCGCGCTGGTTGATGACGTCGACACGGACCTCGACGGGAAATTCGCTGTTGATGCCGGGCGCCCATTGCACGTCAATCCACTTTTCCGGGCGGCTGCGATATTCGGCGACGTTCTTGCAAGACTCGGTATGTATGACGATACCGCGCCCCGAGGTGACAAAACCGAGGATCGGATCACCGGGGATGGGGCGGCAGCATTTGGCGAAAGTCACCACCATGCCCTCAGTGCCCTTGATCAGCAATGGCGGTGACGCCGCGCGCTGTTCACCGCCCTTGAGCCATCCGGGGACATAGCGTGTCAGCACATTCTTGAGCGCCTCGGCACGACTGCGTTCGCCCACCTCATCCCGCGCCGGGGCCAGACGGCGTGCCACCAGCGGAGCCATGCGGTTGCCCAGGCCAATTTCCTCGTACAGGTTCTCGATACCCTTGAGTTTGAGTTCTTTCAACAGCGCCGCAAAGCGCTCCTGCGGCACCTTCGCCAGCGACAGGGCATGGACGCTCAGCGCCCCGTCCAGCATGCGCCGTCCCAGTGCGATGGCCTCTTCGGTCTTGAGATTCTTCAGATAATTGCGGATATTACCGCGCGCCTTGCCCGTCACTACGAAATTAAGCCAGGCCGGGTTGGGGCGGGCGCCGGCGGCGGTGACGATTTCCACCGTCTGACCGTTGGCGAGCGGCGTGCTGAGTGGCACGAGCTGTCTGTCGATCTTGGCTGCGACGCAACTGTTGCCGACATCGGTATGCACGGCATAGGCGAAATCCACCGCAGTGGAACCGCGCAACAGCCGCATGATCTTGCCCTTGGGGGTGAAGACGTAAACCTCATCGGGAAACAGGTCGATCTTGACGTTTTCGATGAACTCCAACGAGTTACCGGCGTTCTTCTGCATTTCCAGCAATTCGCGCAGCCACTCCCGGGCGCGCGCCTGCGCGTTGCTGCCCGGCTTCTCGCCGGTCTTGTACACCCAATGTGCGGCGATGCCGGACTCGGCGACCTTGTCCATGTCCTCGGTGCGAATCTGAATCTCGATCGGCACGCCATAGGGGCCGAACAGCACGGTATGCAGCCCCTGGTAGCCGTTCGATTTGGGGATGGCGATATAATCCTTGAACTTGCCCGGCACCGGCTTGTAAAGGCTATGCGCGACACCCAGCGCACGGTAGCAGGTGTCCGCCTTGTCGACGATGATGCGAAAGGCGTAGACATCGAACACCTCGGAAAACGTCAGGTGTTTGTTGAGCATTTTCTGGTAAATGCTATAGAGATGCTTTTCCCGCCCCGCCACGCGCCCAGGCAGACCCTCCTGCTGCAAACGCTCCTCGATCGCTGCGCTGATCTTGTTGAGCACTTCCTTGCGGTTGCCGCGAGCCTTGCGCACCGCTTCGGAGAGGACACGATAGCGCATCGGATAAAGCGCGGCGAATCCCAGATCTTCCAGCTCCAGGCGCAGGGTATGAAGCCCCAGACGATTGGCGATAGGTACATAGACATCAAGCGTCTCGCGCGCGATGCGGCGGCGTTTCTCCGGGGCCATGACACCCAAGGTGCGCATATTGTGCAACCGATCGGCGAGCTTGACCAGGATGACGCGGATGTCACGCACCATGGCAAGCAGCATCTTGCGGAAATTCTCGGCCTCGGCTTCGGCCTTGCTGCGAAACCTGATCTGGGTGAGTTTACTGACGCCATCGACCAGCTCGGCAACTTCCTCGCCAAACTCTCTGACGAGCTGTTCCTTGGTGATGCCGGTGTCCTCGATCACGTCATGCAGCATCGCCGCCATGATGCTCTGGTGATCGAGGTGCATCCCGGCGAGGATTTTCGCCACCGCCAGCGGATGGGAAATATAGGGCTCGCCAGACAGCCGCTGCTGGCCACTGTGGGCGGCTTCCGCGAACGAATAGGCACGGCGTATCTGCCCGATCTGCTCCTGATCGAGATACGCTTCGAGCAAAGCGCACAATTCATCAAGCGGCAGCATCACGTCGCCACTCCCCGGGACGGAGAGCTCGGCGCTCGAAGACAAGTCGGAAGCAGTAAGCGACACCGTGTCTCAGGAGGGATCAGGGTTCCCTACAGGGACGGCCCCGTCACCTCCTCCTGTAACTCTTCTTCGGTGACGCGCGATTCTCCGGCATGCTCTGCGGCCGTCACTTCATCGAGAATGGTGCGGGTCACCTTGCCGCTAGCGATTTCGCGCAATGCCACCACCGTCGGCTTATCGTTTTCCCAAGCGACCATCGGCTGCGCACCCGCCGCGAGCTGCCGCGCTCGCTTGGCCGCCACCAGCACCAATTGAAAACGGTTGTCGACATTATCAAGACAATCTTCCACGGTTACTCGTGCCATAAGAGGGCTCCTCGGTAGCTATTGGATCAAACAATTGAGATATCTGAAAATTATACTATGAAATGACCGCCGAAGCATGGTCACGCCAGCAATTCCGCCAACAAGTCTCGCAAACGCAGCAACTGGTTTTGCCTGCCGAGCCGCCGAGCCCGCACGATGGCTCTCAAGTCATCCAGAGCGGTGTTGAAGTCGTCGTTCACCACCAGATAATCGAATTCGGCATGATGGCTCATCTCGACGACCGCTTCGCGCGTGCGCCGCGCGATGACCTCGTCGCTGTCCTGACCGCGATCGCGCAGGCGCTGTTCGAGAATGGCGCGCGACGGCGGCAGTATGAAGACGCTCACACACTCGGGAAATTTCAGCCGCACTTGCTGCGCTCCCTGCCAGTCGATTTCCAGAATCACATCCACACCTTCGCGCACCTTGTCCAGCGCGCCGCGCAGCGAGGTACCGTAGAAATTGCCAAACACCGTGGCGTATTCGATGAATTCGCCCGCTTCGATCATCGCCTGAAAGGCCGCCGGATCGACGAAGTGATAATGCACGCCGTTCCGCTCGCCGGGACGCATCGGCCGAGTAGTGTGCGACACCGACACTTGCAGACCGGGCACGGCGTCGACCAGGGCCTTGACCAGACTGGTCTTACCCGCGCCGGAGGGAGCGGAGATGATGTAGAGGGTGCCGGGCGCCACGGTGGCTTTTATTGTTTCTGGCATAGGATAACCAAGGTCGAGTTACTCAATATTCTGCACCTGCTCGCGCATCTGCTCGATCAGCACTTTCATGTCCACCGAGGCGCGAGTAGTTTCAACATCGGCGGATTTCGCGCCCAGGGTGTTGGCTTCACGGTTCAATTCCTGCATCAGGAAATCGAGCCGCCGGCCCGCCGGCCCACCCTGGAGCAGAGTACGCCGCACCTCTTCGAGGTGACTGGCTAGACGCTCCATTTCCTCGTCGACATCCATCTTCTGCGCCAGCATCACCATTTCCTGCTCGATGCGGGTGGGGTCGAGTTCCGCCTTGAGTTCGGCAAACCTTGCTGTCAGCCGTCCCCGCAAGCGCTGCGAAATCTCAGGCAAACGATCGCGCACACGTTGCACCAGCGTCACCATGGCGTCGCAGCGCTGCGCGATGATCCGCGCCAGCTTCTCGCCCTCGCGGGCGCGCGCCGCCACCAGTTCTTCCACGGCTTTGTCGAGCAGGGTCAGCGCCGCCGCCTGGACGGGCTCGAGATCGGCCTCCTCCGTCTCCAGCACGCCTGGCCAGCGCAAGATATCGAACGCATTGACGGGTGCAGGATTGAGCAGCATGTTGTCCACCGCGCGGCCCATGCCGATCAGACGTTCGACCAGCACCCGGTTCAATACCAGCCCGGCAGCCTCTTGCGGCGCCGTCTGGAAACGCAAATGTCCATCCACCTTGCCGCGCTGAAGACGGGCGGCGATACGCTCGCGGGCGAGCGATTCCAGTCCGCGCAGATTCTCCGGCAAGCGCAGAGAAACTTCGAGATAACGGTGGTTGACCGAGCGCAACTCCCAGATCAGCACGCCCTGCGCGGTTTCGCCATCCTGCCGCGCGAAGGCGGTCATGCTGTGTATCATTTTGTGGCGCCCTCCATGACATAAAGCGCTGTTTCACAATTCTTCACAATTTGGCCATCCCAAAATACATAAAAACAAATAGAATCTGTCACCCGAACAATATCAAGAAATAATTCGTCCTACCGACAAAGTAACACCTACCTTCAGATCTCAGTACATGGTTGCCGAATGTAACAGCAGGCGTCAAGCCTCCGATCACGCCAATGTGAAACGCCGTGCGTTATGCGCACTCTGCGCCTGGCTGCTGGCGTTCGTAGTATGCGCACCCGCCCACGCCCAGAATCCCAGCATCGCTTTCTTTTACGGCCAGGCCGCGCCGCTGGATTTGCTGGCGCAATTCGATCAGGTGGTGGTTCAAGCGGAGCACATCGGCAAGCCCGCCGCTTTACAGAAGGATGGCACGGAGGTGTTCGCCTACCTCAGTGTCGGCGAGGCGGAGCGCTTCCGCACCGGCTATCGCACGCTGGACAAACGCTGGTTCGTGGGCACAAACCGGGGCTGGAATAGCGACATCGTCGATCTCACCCAATCCGGCTGGCGCAACCATCTGATCGAACAACGCATGGCCGCACTGTGGGCACAAGGCTACCGGGGTTTCTTTCTCGACACTCTGGACAGCTACCAGGCCGTGGTCAAGGATCCGGCCGGACAGGCAGCGCAGGCGCGCGCACTGGCGGAGTTGATCCGCGCCATGCACCGGCGTTTCCCCGGCGTCAAACTGCTGCTCAACCGGGGATTCGAAGTGCTGCCGGAGGTCGCCCCGTTGGCGGCGGGCGTGGTGGCCGAATCGCTGTTCCAGGGGTGGGATCCGATAGGCAAACGCTATGCGGAGATCAGCGAGCGTGATCGAACCTGGCTGTTGGGGCGGCTGCAGGAGGCGCGCGACCGTTACCGCTTGCCGGTAACGGTGATCGACTACCTGCCGCCACGCCAACGCGACCTGGCACGGCAGACGGCACGCCGCATCATTGATCTCGGATTCACGCCGTGGATCGCCAACCCGGAGCTCGATTATCTGGGCGTGGGCGCCATTGAGGCGATGCCTCGGCGAGTATTGATGCTCTACGACAGCCAGGAACAACCGGGGTTGGCCTATTCCTCCGCGCTCCGTTTTTTGGCGATGCCGCTGGAGCATCTGGGTTATGCCGTGGACTATCTGGATGCGCGGGAACCGCTGCCGGAGCATGTATTGACCGGACGTTACGCGGGCATCGTAAGCTGGTTCACCGATGATGAACTTCTCGACCCTGGCCGTTATAGCCGCTGGCTGCAACGGCAGATCGACGCAGGCATGAAAGTCGCCATCGTCGGCCACCTCGGTACCCGACCCGACAAGGCGCTAATGAAGCAACTGGGATGGGAACCGGCGGCATCCACCCTTCGCCCACCGCTGACTATCGCCTTCTCCGATGCCATCACCGGCTTCGAGGCGCCGGCAACACCTCGCAACCGCGAATCGCAACCCTGGCGCATCGCCGCGCCAGGCGCGGTGCGGCACCTCAGCCTTGTCGATGCGGCAGGCAACCGCATCGACCCGATCTTCACCGCGCCGTGGGGCGGGGCGGCGCTGGATCCTTATGTGCAAGCGACCGGCTTTGAAGATAGTAGGCGCTGGATCATCGACCCCTTCGCGTTTCTGCGCCGGGCACTGCAACTGCCCGCCATACCGGCCGCCGACCTGACCACCGAAAACGGCCGCCGCCTGCTCATGGCGCACATCGACGGCGACGGTTTTCTGAACCGCGCCGAAATGCCCGGCACACCGTTCTCGGCGCAGGTGATCCTCGACAAGATACTCAAGGTATATCGGTTGCCAACCACCGTGTCCGTCATCGAGGGCGAGGTGGGGCCGCAGGGATTGTATCCCGGGCTGTCACCCCAGCTTGAGCCCATTGCCAGAGAGATATTCCGCCTGCCTCATGTGGAGATCGCCAGCCATTCTTACAGCCATCCCTTCTACTGGCACAAGGCGGAACAGGGCGAAGGGGAGAATGGTGAATATCATCTCAACATTCCCGGCTACAAATTCGATTTGCACCGCGAGATCGCAGGCTCGGTGGATTACATCAACACGCGCCTGGCGCCGCCGGGCAAACAGGTGCGTGTTTTCTTGTGGAGCGGCGACGCGCTGCCGGACAAGGATGCACTGGTGATGACCCAGTCGCTGGGGCTTGCCAGCCTCAATGGCGGCAACACCATGCTCACCATGCAAGCCCCGTCGCTAACCCAAACCTACCCGGCGACTCGACCCGTGGACGACCTGCTCCAGGTGTATGCGCCCATCTCCAATGAAAACGTCTATACCGACCTGTGGCGCAATCCCTTTTACGGCTACCGGCAGGTCATCGACACCTTCCGTCTCACCGATACGCCGCGCCGGCTGAAGCCCATCGGCATCTACTATCACTTCTATTCCGGCTCCAAACCGGCATCGCTGAAGATCCTGCAAGAAGTCTACGACTGGGCGCTGCGGCAGGAAACCCTGCCGCTATGGGCCAGCGAATATACCGCCAAGGTGAACGATTTCGATCGCCTGACACTGGGCCTTCGCAGTGATGGTGGTTGGCGGATCCGGGGATTGGACGCACTGCGCACGGTGCGCCTCGATCCGGCGCTGGGCTGGCCAGACCTGAATCGTTCCCAAGGCGTCGCCGCCGTGCGTGATCTGCCGCAAGG
Source organism: Gammaproteobacteria bacterium (assembly GCA_005240065.1). GTDB lineage: Bacteria > Pseudomonadota > Gammaproteobacteria > Ga007554 > SBBG01. Next base: position 7,027 of record SBBG01000155.1, read on the forward strand.
CCGGTATGTCAGCTTCAGCGGCGACAACGCCGTGCTTTACCTGACGGCTCACCTCCCCGCGATGCCTTATATCGAACAGGCCAACGCCCGGCTTGTGGATTGGCGGCGCGAAGGCGATGTCATCCATCTGCGGCTGCAAGGCCATTCGCCGGTCTACCTGGCGGTGGCGGGCGCGAACAGCGCCTGCGCCATTCAATGGCACGGCGGCGAACTGCGCGGCACGGCACGCGATGGTGTCTGGCATTTCAATTTCCCTGTCACCGATACCGGGGAGGCGCGCCTTGCCTGCCGCTAAGAATCCGGGCTCTAACCACCAACGGCTGATGAGTCCCCTCGCCCTGCTGGTGATCTCCAGCGTCGTGATCACCACGCTGGTCGTGCTTTTCCCGCGCAAAGACAGCTTCTACAGCGAACAGTCCGACGCCCTGTCGATGACCTATCTGCGCGCGATCCTGCAATTCTGGCCCGATGACCATGAAGCACGCCTGCACCTGGCGCGGCAATTGAACACCTTGGGCAGGACCAGTGAGGCGTTGACCACCATCGAGCCCGATATCACCTTGCCCGGACCACAAGGTAAACAGACGCGATTGCTGGCGCTGGATTTACGCCTCGGCCAGCTCCATGCCTTGCGTGAAGGCGACTCCCGCCGTCA
>SBBG01000219.1 GCA_005240065.1 Gammaproteobacteria bacterium
CTGCGCGATGAAGAATATCTGCGCCTGAAAATACTCACGTCTATGCTCCCGAAGCTCTAAAAAACATGAAATTTACCCACACTCTTTCACGAAGACCCATAAAAATAAAGTATTCGTTACGAATACTGAAGGTTGCGCCAAAGAAACTGTTGCCGAAAAGACAGTTGATCCCAAATTTTTTATCAACATCCTGTCGGGTGGGGTGTTTGGATCAACCACCGATTACGCCACCGAAAAAATGTGGCAATACTCATCGAACGTGGTAATCTCCTGCAAGAAATAATGGCGGCATACTTTTCGTCACTTAAAAGCGGCTTCGCGGCCGCTTTTTTTTTGCTTCTGCCATCGGCTTTTTCTTGGGCGTCGGACCTATCGCCTTGGTCAACCTCCAACCAGCATATTGCCGAGCAACTCAAGGTGGAAGCCGAGTCGAGGCGATTATATCAATCCCCTGTCTGGGCCGCCCTGTTGCATGCGGATGCCACCACCCCCTATGTCACCAATCCGGATTTCTTGCTTAGTCTCCCGTCCTTCAATTTAGCAAGAGAACTGCAACTTACCATAGACTTCCTCTACGTTGGCGCACCCAACAACGTTTGCCGTTTTCCGGCACGTTATCTATGGCTGCGACAAAATCTCAACACCCCCGCGCTTCCGGTGGAGTCTTGCCCAGAGGTTATCGAGTTCTTGGCAAAAGCGCCGGTTGAAAAAATCTCTCTGGTGTTTGCCAGTGAAAATCTGGCGCAACCTGCCAGCATGTTAGGGCATGTCTTTTTGAAATTAACCGGCAAAAACGAAGGGGGTATCGAGATCAGTCACGCCATTTCGTTCTATACCGATGCGAATACACTCAATCTTCCCAAGCTATTTTGGGATAGCATGGTGGTCGGAATGCAGGGTTTTTTTTCACTCTCACCCTATCAGACAAAACTGCGTCAATACGTAGACGAAGAACAACGCACGATCTGGGAATATCCGTTGACACTTGATGAAGCGCAGGTAAGTCTTATCAAGTTGCATCTTCTGGAACTTAAACAGACACGCCTGACCTATTTCTTTCAAAAATACAACTGCGCGACGGTGGTCAACTTCATCCTCGCGGTTTCCGGTAAGAACGCGGGTAGCGACGGGGAATGGATGACTCCAAGGGATGTAATCAAGAGGGCCCACCGGGTGGGACTAATTGAAACATCCCAAGTGATATCGCCCAGTCGCTGGCTGGTTCGGGCCCTATATAACCAAGTCTCGCCGCAAGAAAAACAAGCCATTCGTGATCACATATTGCGCGGTGATATCGCCAACCACATCGACGAATCGGCAAGCGATGCCGCATTTATTCGCTTTGAGCTGGCGCGCGCATATAATCAATATGTGTATTTTACCGGCATACATGCCAAGACCACATGGATCAATAACGATAGCGCGCTCACCGCCGTTAAAGCGCGCTTATTTCCCGGAAAAAACTTGAATGTCGATGAGCGTTACAACCCTCTATATACGCCGGACAACGGCCAATTCTCGATTGCGCTTCGACAAGAAGAGGGTGAAACGTCTTTTGTGATGAACGTTTCACCGGTATCTCATACACTCACCGACGATAATCGCGGCTACTTCAACGAAACCAGTTTACGGCTGCTTTCCGCAGACATTAAATGGACGATTCCTAACAATGGTATCAAACTGGATCGGCTAACGATTTACAATATCGAATCTTTAACTCCCTATAATACCTGGACGGGCGGAATATCCGGGCGCTTTAGCATCGCCAAGGAACCGCAACGTGACTCTTCGCTTGTGGCTCGCGGCACCTTTGCAGTGAGTGGCGGCCTTGGGCTAACCGTACGCGCGGCAGAAGACATGGATATATACGCAATGGGCGGCGGCGGGGTCGCGCACACGGGTAAAGTGGGCTATTTCTATTCCTCCCTTGAAACAGGGGTGGTGCTGCGCGGAATATGGAACATGAAAACCCTCGCCTCTCTAACCCGCTTCGACAATCAAATAGATCGCGGGGCATACTACCACGTTGCACGCATCACTCAGGCAAAGTATCTTGACAGGTCGCATACCTTGATGGCAACTTGGGAACGATATTGGAATCAGAATGCCATAGTACATTCTTTAACACTTGGGATAAAAATGCTTTTTTGAGAAGGCATGGGTTTATACACGATGACATAAATCGTAGCGTGCATTGTGCGCGCAGCGCACGCTACTTTATGACGCCATGTATAAGTTAATCAGAGGTTCTTTGAGCAGATTCTACCGATCAAAAGCAGGGTATGCGCCTATACGGCAACCAACCTTTTAGGCGCGACACGGCCGTCGTCCAGCACCTGCCCAACCCCCAGAAATGCCCTCTGGGACGTATAAAGCCGCACCCATTCACCGGCTGGCGCCTGCGCCACGCGCACCGCCTGGCCCCTCCGGACAAAATAGGCGGTGTCCTCCGCGAGCAATACGTCCGGCCACTGCGCCAGGGCGCTGTCCATCGGCTGCAACAGCGCATCCAATCGCCCCGGCCCTTCTTTCGCTGCGGCTTCGAGCTGATCGAATGTCACCATCCGCGCCGCCTCAAAGGGACCGGCCCTGGTGCGATGCAAACCGGCCACATGCGCGCCACAACCCAATACCTCGCCGATATCCTCGGCCAGGGTGCGAATATAGGTGCCCTTGGAACAATCAACGTCGATTTCCAGCAGGCCATCGCCAAAATGAAGCAGGGTGATGCGGTAAATCGTTATCTGACGCGGTTTGCGCTCCACCTCGATGCCGCGTTGCGCCAGCTTGTACAGCGGCTGACCGTTTTGCTTGATGGCGGAGAACATCGGCGGCACTTGCTCAATCTCACCGGTAAACCGGCGCAACACCTGTGCGATACGTTGCTCGTCGACACCCGGCACCGGCCGCTCCGCCACCACCGCACCTTCGGCATCGCCGGTGGTGGTCTTGACACCCAGCTTGATGACGGTGCGATAGGATTTGTCGGCATCGAGCAGGAAGGCGGACATTTTCGTGGCGTCACCCAGGCAGATCGGCAACAAGCCGGTCGCCAGCGGGTCGAGGTTGCCGGTATGGCCGGCCTTGCGCGCCTGGAACAGGCGCTTGACGCGCTGCAAGACCGGGTTGGAACCCACGCCATAAGGCTTGTCGAGCAGGATGATGCCGTGCACGTCACGGCGGGGAATGCGCGGGCGTTCCATGGGGTTTACTACTTCTTTTCCGGCTTGTGATGATCCGCGGCGACGGCGGCATCGATCAGCGCGCTCAAACTCGTCCCCTTCACCACCGATTCGTCATAGACAAAGTGCAGCGCGGGGTTGGACCTCGTGGTCAGGCGCTGCGCCACTTCGTGGCGCAAGAAACCAGCCGCCTCGCTTAAAACGTGCATCACTTCGCTGACGGGACGGGTATTGCCCATCACGGTGATATACACCTTGGCGTTTTTCAGGTCAGGCGAAACATCGACATCCGAGACGGTGATCATGCCCAAACCGGGCGCGCCGATCTCCTGCTGAATCAGAGTCGCAAGCTCGCGCTGAATCAGGCTGGCAATGCGTTGTGTGCGGCTGAATTCTTTGGCCATGGTGACAGTAACAAACAATAAATGTAGGGAGGGTAAGCGCCTTTTGCGTAACCCGCCGAGCGTGCGAAGCACACAACGTGTTTTTTTGAGTGCCTGGCGGGTTACAGCGCCGAAAAACGCGCCTCACCCACCCTACATCTTATATCTAGATCGTTCTTGCGACTTCGATGCGCTCGTAGACTTCGATCTGGTCGCCGACGCGCACATCGTTGTAGTCCTTGACGCCGATACCACATTCCGTGCCGGACCGTACCTCGTTTACGTCATCCTTGAAGCGGCGCAACGATTCGAGCTGCCCTTCGTAGATCACCACGTTGTCGCGCAGCACGCGGATCGGGTTGTTGCGCCTCACTACGCCTTCCACCACCAGACAACCGGCAATGGCGCCCAGCTTCGGCGAACGGAATACGTCGCGCACTTCGGCCAGGCCGACGATCTGCTCCTTGATCTCGGGGGCGAGCATGCCGGAAATGGAACGCTTCACCTCGTCGATGACATCATAGATGATGCTGTAATAGTGCAGATCGATGCCCGAATCCGCCGCAAGCCGGCGCGCGCTGGCATCGGCGCGCACATTGAAGCCGACCAGCACCGCCTGCGAAGCGATAGCGAGATTGACATCCGATTCATTGATGCCGCCCACGCCACTGGCGATGACCTTGACCTGCACCTCGTCGGAGGACAGCCGCGTCAATGCCTCTCGCAACGCCTCGACGCTGCCCTGGACATCCGCCTTGACGACCAGATTCAGAGCGTGAACCTTGCCCTTCTCGATTTGCGAGAACACGTCTTCGAGTTTGGTCGCCTGCTGACGCGCCAGCTTCACGTCGCGGAACTTGCCTTGCCGGAACAGCGCGATTTCACGCGCCTTGCGCTCCTCGGCCACCACCACGGCGGGATCACCCGCGTTGGGCGTACCGGACAAGCCGAGCACCACCACCGGCGTGGACGGCCCCGCCTCTTCGATATGTTTGCCGGCCTCATCGAGCATGGCGCGCACGCGGCCGTATTCCTGGCCGCTGAGCAGGATGTCGCCCTTGCGCAGCGTGCCGTTCTTCACCAGGATGGTGGCAACCGGGCCACGCCCCTTGTCCAGAGTGGATTCGATCACCACGCCGGACGCCGGAGAATCCTTGACGGCCGTCAGTTCCAGCACTTCGGCTTGCACCAGAATGGCATCCAGCAACTCGTCGACACCCGCGCCGGTCTTGGCAGACACATAGGCGAAAATATTCTCGCCACCCCACTCCTCGGGAATCACGCCTTGCTGCACGAGTTCCTGCTTGACGCGCTCGGCGTCGGCGGAGGGCTTGTCAATCTTATTGACGGCGACCACCAGCGGCACATTACCCGCCTTGGCATGCTGAATGGCTTCTATGGTCTGCGGCATCACGCCGTCGTCGGCGGCCACCACCAGCACCACAATATCGGTGACCCTGGCGCCACGCGCGCGCATCGCGGTGAACGCCTCATGGCCTGGCGTATCGAGGAAGGTGATCATGCCCTTGTCGGTTTCCACATGGTACGCGCCAATGTGCTGGGTGATGCCTCCCGCCTCGCCCGCCGCGACCTTGGTGCGGCGAATGTAGTCGAGCAACGAGGTCTTACCGTGATCGACGTGCCCCATGATGGTCACCACTGGCGCGCGCGTCACCTTCTCGCCCGTCACTTCCTCGACCTTCGCCAGCTCTTCTTCCAGGGTGCTCTCGCGCATCAGGCGGGGAATGTGTCCCATTTCCTCCACGAGGATCGCCGCGGTATCCTGATCGAGCACCTGGTTGATGGTGACCATGCTGCCCATTTTCATCAGGGCCTTGATCACCTCAACAGCCTTGACCGACATTTTCTGCGCCAGCTCGGCGACGGTGATCGTCTCCGGGATATTCACCTCGCGCACGATCGGCGCGGTGGGTTTTTCGAAAC
>SBBG01000011.1 GCA_005240065.1 Gammaproteobacteria bacterium
AAAAATGGAGCGACGCTATGATGGACGTCTATTTCAAAAAAATCGCCACCGGACCTGAGCGCAGCGCTCAGAATTGGGTTTTTCTACAGCCTCGTTAGCTGCTACGGAATAATCCCATGGAGTCAAAATCCATATTACCTGTTGAACCTATCGTTCAGCTTGCCGAGGTCAAGCAACTTCTTTTTTCCTGCGAGTTGCCGGTTTCTGACATTCAGCTTTCTGAGTCATTACTGTTTTTCGGTTGTCGTTCTACCTCTGAACTTGTTGGTGTAGTTGGTCTCGAGATTTTCCGGTCAGTCGCTCTCTTGCGGTCGCTTGCCGTTTCACCACAGCACCGCAATTACTATCTTGGGAAATCGCTGGTAGCGTTTGCCGAAGCCCATGCTGCATCGCGTGGTATTCAGTCGCTCTTTCTTCTCACCACTACTGCCGACGCGTTCTTTTCCAAGCTGGGTTACGTTCCCGCTTCACGAGAAAATGCGCCATTGCCTATTAAAACAACAGCGCAGTTTTCTGGCTTATGTCCTGCATCGTCATCTTTCATGAGTAAGCGGCTATACAGCTAACGAATAAGGTTAGATTGTGAGAGCGAAGTGATCCACAATCTGAGCCGTTTGTTGGACGAGCCCAGTGATGTTCAGGGGTGTTGTCATGAAAATATCTCTTCGATGGTGATGGATGCCAAGGAGCGGGTTTTATGAACGCGGAAAAATTTCGACCTCCTGAGATGCCCTGTATGCAACAGTCCCACCCCGCCGAGGGGTTTTGCTATCGCCTGGTTTTCGCCTTCTCGGCATTTCAGAGAGTTTTTCTGCAGTCTCGTTAACCCTTATAGGCAGGTTTGGCAAAAGTACGACAATGACGTATAGCTAAAAATGTATACGATTGCAGATGAACACCGCACTCAAACTCGAAGGCATGATTGAAATCCGCAAGACAGACGCCTGTGTACAGTGGCTCAATGGCCTGCGTGACATCCATGATACTTATGATACCTCAGAGTCAGAGCCCTTTTTAGCTTGCTTTCGAAGGGCGGTGCGTAAGACGCACCCTACCAAATGCGATCTATTTGATTGACGGCTCAATAATATCAGCCCGCCCGCTCCGGCCGCATGTGCGGAAACAGCAGTACATCGCGGATCGACGGGGCGTCGGTGAACAGCATGGTTAGGCGATCGATGCCGATGCCTTCGCCGGCGGTGGGCGGCATGCCGTGTTCCAGGGCGCAGATATAGTCAGCATCGAAGTGCATGGCCTCTTCGTCTCCCGCCTCCTTCTCCTGCACCTGTTTGCGGAAGCGCTCGGCCTGATCTTCGGGATCGTTCAACTCCGAGAAGCCGTTGGCGATTTCTCGCCCGCCGACGAAGAATTCGAAGCGGTCGGTGACGAAAGGATCGACATCATTGCGCCGCGCCAGCGGTGAAACTTCGGTGGGATAGGCGGTGATGAATGTCGGGTCCTTGAGGCGATGCTCGACGGTCTTCTCGAAGATCTCCACCTGCACCTTGCCCAAGCCATAGCTGTCCTTGAGGGGGATTTTCAGCCGTTCGGCCACGGCCCGCGCCTGCTCTATATCTTCGAGCTCGGCGGCCGTCATCTCCGGGTTGAAATGCAGGATCGATTCCTTCATGGTCATGCGCACGAAGGGTTTGCCGAAATCGTATTGCTCGCCCTGATAGACGATAACCGGTGTACCGCGCAGTGTTTGCGCCATGCCGCGCAGCAGCTCCTCGGTGAGATCCATAAGGTCGCGGTAATCGGCATAGGCCTCGTAGAATTCGAGCATAGTGAATTCAGGGTTATGGCGTGTCGACAACCCTTCGTTGCGGAAATTGCGGTTGATCTCGTACACCTTCTCAAAACCACCCACGATCAGGCGCTTCAAATACAGCTCCGGCGCGATACGCAGAAATAACTGCATGTCCAGCGCATGGTGATGAGTAATGAACGGACGGGCTGTGGCGCCACCAGGAATCACCTGCATCATCGGCGTTTCGACTTCCAGAAATCCGCGTTCGTTGAGAAAGTTACGAATGTAATCGACGATCGCGGTGCGCGTGCGGAAAGTGTTGCGCGAAACCTCGTTGGCGATTAGGTCGAGATAACGCTGGCGGTAGCGCGTCTCCTGATCGGCCAGACCATGAAACTTTTCCGGCAGCGGACGCAGCGCCTTGGTGAGAAGACGGATATCCTCCACCTTGACGGACAATTCGCCGGTCTTGGTGCGGAACAGCACACCCTCGGCGCCAACGATATCGCCGACATCCCATGTCTTGAATTCTTCGTACATCCCTTCCGGCAGGGTATCACGCTGAAGAAACAACTGAATGCGGCCGGACATATCCTGCAATTGGGTGAAGCTCGCTTTGCCCATGATACGCTTGGCCATCATGCGCCCGGCCACCTTGACGCGCACCGGCTGGGCATCGAAAAATTCGTTGTCCTTCTCGCCGTATTTGGCATGCAGCTCGCCAGCGACGACATTGCGCCGGAAGTCGGTGGGGTAGGCGATGCCTCTTTCACGCAGCGCGGCGAGCTTGGCGCGGCGTTGGGCGATGAGTTGGTTTTCGTCTTGTAATTGTTCCTGACCGGTCATGTTTCAAGTTCCGATTCTGATTCCAATTTCGAATGGCTAGGATCAAGTAGCGAGGGCTGAATTTTTTACTCGCTATTTTATACTCGCCACTCGCTACTTATGCCTTATAGCCCGCTCTTCAAGCTGGCCTCGATAAAAGCATCCAGATCGCCATCCAGCACCGCCTGGGTATTGCCCGTTTCCACGCCGGTGCGCAGATCCTTGATGCGCGATTGATCGAGTACATAGGAGCGGATCTGGCTGCCCCAGCCGATGTCGGCCTTGCTGTCCTCCAGTGCCTGCTGACTGGCCCGGCGTTTCTGCATCTCCATCTCGTAAAGCTTGGCCTGCAACATCTTCATGGCCGTGGAACGGTTCTTGTGCTGCGAGCGGTCGCTCTGGCAAGCCACGACAATGCCGCTGGGCACATGGGTGATGCGGATCGCGGATTCGGTGCGGTTGACGTGTTGCCCGCCCGCTCCCGAGGCGCGATAGGTGTCGATCTTGAGGTCGGCGGGATTGATGTCGATTTCAACGCTGTCATCGATCTCGGGCGAGACAAACACTGCGGCAAACGAGGTATGGCGGCGGTTGCCGGAGTCGAACGGCGACTTGCGCACCAGGCGATGCACGCCGGTCTCGGTGCGCAGCCAGCCATAAGCGTATTCGCCCTCGAAGCGGATGGTGGCGCTCTTGATGCCCGCTACTTCGCCAGGCGATACCTCGATCAGCTCGGTGGTAAAGCCGCGGCGCTCGCCCCAGCGCAGGTACATGCGCAACAGTATATTGGCCCAATCCTGCGCCTCGGTGCCACCGGAACCGGCCTGGATATCGAGAAAGGCATTGTTATGATCCATCTCGCAGGAAAACATGCGACGGAATTCCAGATCGGCCAGCTTCTTCTCCAAGGCATCGAGATCGGCGACTACGGCATCGACGCTGGCTTGATCGTCCTCTTCGGCCGCCATTTCCAGCAGCGCCTCGGCATCGGCCAGGTTCTCGCTCAGCTCCGACAGCGTGCTGACCGCCTGCTGCAACTGTGCGCGTTCGCGGCCCAATTCCTGGGCGCGCTCGGGGGTGTTCCAGATGGCGGGATTTTCGAGTTCGCGCTCGACTTCGGTCAGACGTTCACGCTTGGTATCATAGTCAAAGATACCCCCTCAGGGCAGCCGAGCGCCCCTGCATGTCCTTGATGCGCCTCACGACCAGATTGATTTCGAGCATGGATATTCTGCTTGGCTAAAAAGCAGGATTTTACTAAATTCGAGACAGGGTGGGTTAGCGTTTTTTACGTAACCCGACAAATGTGCGAAACACACAACCGGGCGCCGCCAGGCCCATGCGGCTTCTAATACCGCCCATGCTGCTTGCTGATATAGTTGGTCAACTCGACATACTGATTGTTCATGCGCCGGATGATAGCATGCACCGAGCGGACAATGGACCTCATCACGCGATAGACCAGCGCAGGATCTTTATGCAGCAAGGATTCGAAGGCGTCGCGTTGCAAGGTGAATACCTCGGAATCACCGATGGAACTCAGCGTGGCGCTATGCTCCAGGCCGTCGATAAAGCCCATCGCACCGGCCAGATCGCCGATCTTGATGATGTGCAGCGTGGTGGTCTCACCGGCGCCGCTCTCCTTTATCACAGCCAACATGCCGTTGATCACAACGTGCAGACTGTTGTCGCTTCGCCCATCTTGAATCAGCACCTCGCCATCTTTCAATTTCCGAACCTTGATGACCCGCGCCAATTCCCTGCACTGTCCATCGGTCAACTCCACAGCAAAGGGAGAAGAACGGAGTATGTCAAATTTTTCTTGTTCGTCCATAAAATCCATCCTTGCTTGGTGATAATTCTGAAAAATGTCATCGACAAAAGTTGCATGCACTGTGCGCACGACCAGCTGCAGTTTCGCGCGCACAGCGTATGCTACTATTTACGTTGTTGTGTATAAAAAATGTCAGTTCGCCTTATCCCTGCCAGCCCCCTCCAACAGCGCCACGAGACGCGATGCCGGAACATATCCAGGCACCGCCGTACCATCTTCCAACACCAAAGTAGGCGTACCGCTCACCCCCACTTTATCGGCCAGCGCCATGTGTTCCTGAACCGGGTTGGCGCAATTCTTGCGCTCGACATCTCCGGTGACCATGGCCTTGGTCAGCGCAGCATTGCGGTCCTTGGTGCACCAGACGGAAACCGCCTTCTGGTAGGAATCGGAATCAAGGCCGGCGCGCGGATACAGCACATAACGCACTTTGATACCAGCGCGATTCAAATCCACCATTTCCTTTTGCATCTTGCGGCAATACGCGCAATCGATATCAGTAAACACCGTCACCATGTGCTTCACTTTCTTGGGCGCGAACACGATCATTTTATCCTCGCCGATGGCATTGACGAGCTTGAGGCGCCCCGCGGTGCGCTTGTCTTCCGTGAGATTCTTTTTCGTTTGCAGATCGAGCATGTCGCCGTGCAGCAGATAACGGCCGTTTTTCGTCACATACAGTACGTCCGCACCGACCACTACTTCATACAAACCAGGAATTGATGAGGGCGTGATGCTGTCGGGTTTGGAGCCCGGCGACAGGGTCTCCAACGCCTTTTTGATCCCCGCCGTATCAGCATCATTGGCCATCACGGTCTGAACACCAAACAATCCCAACAGCAAAATCAAACATAATTTTTTTTTCATTGAACCTGAAAACCTCAGTTATAACCTACTGCGAATGCCTAATGCACCGAATCTGCGCGAGAAAATCGCAAAATCTGTCCTCACC
>SBBG01000189.1 GCA_005240065.1 Gammaproteobacteria bacterium
CTAAAAATCCATTGAAGCCGCGATGGCGGCGTTGGAAATGCGCTCAAAATGCTCCGGTACTCCGTGTACACTCCGCTTTTGAGCGCATTTCCGCCTTGCCCTCGCGCCTTGATCGAATTTTTAGAGGTGCCCAAGAGACTACCCGGGTGTATGTGGCGCATCCCTGTTTGTTCCTTATAAATCGAGCAGCGTTGCCTGCTCGTCAGCGGAAGGTTCGAAGCCGCGGTGTTCGTAGTGATGGAAGATAGCATCGACGACCTCCTGGGGCGTGTCGACGATCTGCATCAGGCCGAGGTCTTCCGGGCTGATGACGCCCTCGGTCACCAGTGTCGCCTTGAACCAGTGGATCAAGCCTTCCCAGAACGGCTTGTGCACTAGAATGACGGGGATCTGCCGCGTCTTGTGCGTTTGCACCAGGGTCAGGATCTCCATCATCTCGTCCAGCGTGCCGAAACCGCCCGGCAGCACCACATACGCCGATGCATATTTGACGAACATCACCTTGCGCGAAAAGAAGTGGCGGAAATTCAGTGAGATATTCTGGTAAGGATTGGACACCTGCTCGTGCGGCAGCACGATGTTGAGTCCGATGCTGGGCGAGCGGCCGGCAAAGGCGCCGCGGTTCGCCGCTTCCATGAGGCCAGGTCCACCGCCGCTGACGACGCTGAAGCCGGAATCCGACAACAGGCGCGCGATGTCCTCGGTCAGCTTATAATAAGGGTGATCGACCGGCGTGCGCGCCGAACCGAAGATACTCACCGAGGGCTTGATTTGCGACAGACGCTCGAAGCCTTCGACGAATTCGGCCATGATCTGAAAAATTTTCCACGACTCACGCGTCAGAGCGGTGTCGTTGATGGGTTTGAGACTGGGGTGAGATTGCCGTTCTTGCGCGTTCATAAGTGTGGTTTCCGTATCAAGTGACGCCAGGAATTGGCGATAGCCTTATGCTTAATATATCGGGCCGCCGGCGACATTCTTAATTGGAAGAATGTCCATCATAAACGAAAAAGCCTAGGCAGGCATAGCCGCACACAACATGACCGAATCCGAACCCGCATCCAAGCCGCTGATCCTGGTGGATGGATCTTCTTACCTTTACCGAGCCTTCCACGCCCTGCCGCCGCTCACCAACTCGCGCGGCGAGCCGACCGGGGCGATTTATGGCGTGGCCAGCATGCTGCGCAAACTGATCGCGGACTATGACCCGGAATATATCGCCGTGGTGTTCGACGCACCGGGTAGAACCTTCCGCGATGAGCTGTTCGAACACTATAAGGCGCACCGCCCGCCGATGCCCGACGATATGCGTGCGCAGATCGAGCCGCTGCACGCCATCGTGCGCGCCATGGGGCTGCCGCTGCTGGTGGTGGAAGGGGTGGAGGCCGACGACGTGATCGGCACGCTGGCGGCGCAGGCCGGCGCTCAGGGACTTTCAACCGTGATTTCCACCGGCGACAAGGACATGGCGCAGCTCGTCAATGAAAGGGTGACCCTGGTTAACACCATGACCGGCGGTAAGCTCGATATCGCGGGCGTGATCGAAAAATTCGGCGTGCCGCCGGAGCGCATAATCGACTGGCTGGCGCTGGTGGGCGATACCTCGGACAACATCCCCGGCATTCCCAAGGTCGGTCCCAAGACCGCCACCAAGTGGTTGCAGGAATACGGCTCGCTGGACAACCTGGTCGCCCACGCCGCAAGCATCGGCGGCAAGATCGGCGAGAACCTGCGCGATAACCTTCATTTGCTGCCGCTGTCTCGGCAACTGGCCACTATCCATTGCGGCGTGCCGCTACCGGTGGGGCCGCTCGAGCTGCGCCTGCAACCGGCCGATACCGCAGCGCTGCGCGACTTGTACGTGCGGCTGGAGTTCAAGAACCTGCTGGCGCAGCTTGAAGAGAGAGAAAAGAGGAAAGAGGAAAGAGGAAAGGAACAGACCTTGCCCCCCGCGACGGCCGATTATTACACGATCCTGACCGAAGCGGAGCTGGAGCGCTGGATTGTCAGACTGGAACACGCCGGGCTGTTCGCCTTCGACACCGAGACCACCAGCTTGGACTACATGCAGGCGGAGATCGTCGGCGTATCGTTTGCCGTTCAGGCGGGCGAGGCGGCCTATGTGCCGCTGGCGCATGACTATCCCGGCGCACCCGCCCAGCTCGCGCGCGAGCAGGTTTTGGCGCGGCTGCGCCCGCTGCTGGAAGACGCGCGCCGGCCCAAGGTCGGCCAGAATCTCAAGTATGACATGAGCGTGCTCGCCAACCACGGCATCGGATTGACCGGCATCCGCTATGACACCATGCTCGAATCCTATGTGCTGAACAGCACCGCCTCGCGCCACGACATGGACACCCTGGCCCTGGCGCATCTCGGCCATCGCACCATCCGCTTCGAAGACATCGCCGGCAAGGGCAAGGCCCAACTCACCTTCAACCAGATCGCCATCGAACAGGCCGCGCCCTATGCGGCCGAAGACGCCGAGGTGACGCTGCGCCTGCACGAGACGCTATGGCCGCGCTTGGCCGCCGAACCGAGTCTGAAAAAGCTGTTCGAGGAGATTGAGATGCCACTGGTGCCGGTGCTGTCGCGCATCGAACGCAACGGCGTGCTGGTGGATGCCGGCATGCTCTACCGGCAAAGCGAGGAGCTGGCGCGGCAGATGCTGGACATCCAGCAGCAGGCGTTCCACGCCGCCGGGCAGCCGTTCAATCTCGATTCGCCCAAGCAGATCCAGGCCATTCTGTTCGACAAGCTGAAGCTGCCGGTGCTGGAAAAAACCCCCACCGGCCAGCCCTCCACGGCGGAATCGGCGCTGGCCGAACTGGCGCTGGACTATCCGCTGCCCCGATTGATCCTGGAGCACCGCGGACTCGCCAAGCTGAGATCGACCTACACCGACAAGCTGCCGGGGCAGATCAATCCGCGCACCGGGCGCGTTCACACCTCGTACAGCCAGGCGGTGGCGGCCACCGGACGGCTATCGTCGTCCGACCCCAATCTGCAAAACATCCCGGTGCGCAGCGCGGAAGGGCGGCGCATCCGCCAAGCCTTCGTCGCCCCGCCCGGCCACAAGATCATCGCCGCCGACTATTCCCAGATCGAGCTGCGCATCATGGCTCATCTGTCGCAGGACGCGGGTCTGCTGCGCGCCTTCAGCCGTGGCGAAGACATTCACCGCGCCACCGCCGCCGAGATCTTCGCCACACCGCCCAGCCAGGTCACCAGCGAACAGCGCCGCAACGCCAAAGCCATCAACTTCGGCCTGATCTACGGCATGTCTTCCTTCGGCCTGGCGCGCCAGCTCGACATCGAGCGCGGCGCCGCCCAGCAGTACATGGACCTCTATTTCGCCCGCTATCCCGGCGTCAAGGCATTCATGGACCGCACCCGCGGCGAAGCGCGCGAGAAGGGCTACGTCGAAACCCTGTTCGGCCGCCGTCTCTACCTGCCCGACATCAACGCCCGCAATGGCAGTCGCCGTCAATACGCCGAGCGCGCCGCCATCAACGCCCCGATGCAAGGCACCGCGGCGGACATCATCAAGCTCGCCATGATCAAGACCGATACCCTGATACTGGAAGGCCGATTGCCCGCAAAGATGATTATGCAGGTCCATGACGAACTGGTGTTCGAAGTCCCCGAAGATGCCGTGGAGCAGGCGGCGAACGGCATCCGCGACACCATGGCAAGCGCGGCGGCGTTATCGGTGCCGCTGGTGGTGGATGTGGGGGTCGGAAATAATTGGGACGAGGCGCATTGACGAGGCAGGGTGCGCCGTGCGCACCGTTCAATGGTGCGTGAGACGCACCCTACGAGAATCCATGAGACTTAATCAGAGCTGAAACATGAAAAACTTAACCAGGTTCAATGCCCCGAGGATCCGCCTGCTGTGCTTCCCGCTGATGCTACTCATAACGGCCTGCACCACGCCGCCGGTCAAGGAAACGCCGCCCGCGCCTCCGCCCGTGGCGATGGTCAAGCCGGTACTCCCCCCACCGCCGCCGAAGATCGCCCTGGTGCTGGGCGGCGGCGCGGCGCGGGGGTTCGCGCATATCGGCGTCATCAAGGTTCTGGAGGCGCAGGGTATCGTGCCGGACATGGTCGTCGGTACCAGCGTCGGGAGCGTGGTCGGCGCGTTGTATGCCGGTGGCTATAGCGGCTTTGAGCTGCAAAAAATCGCTTTCCAGATGGAAGAATCGAGCGTCAGCGACTTTGCGCTGCTGTCGCGCGGCTTCATCAAGGGCGAACAGTTGCAGGCGTTCATCAATAAGGCGCTGCAAAACCGGCCGATAGAAAATCTATCCAAATCCTACACCGCGGTCGCCACCGATTTGCAGAGCGGAGAAATGACCCTGTTCCGGCGCGGCAATACCGGCATGGCGGTGCGCGCCTCCAGCAGCGTGCCGGGCGTGTTTCAACCGGTTTCCATCGCCGGACGCGAATATGTCGACGGCGGCCTGACCAGCCCCGTCCCCGCCAAAGTCGCGCGCAACCTGGGCGCCGACATCGTGATCGCGGTGGACATCTCCAAAAAACCGGACAGCGGCAAGATCGAAGGCACCCTGGATGTGTTATTGCAGACCTTCACCATCATGGGCCAGTCGATCAGCAACTATGAACTGGCCAGCGCCGACGTGGTGATTCGCCCCAATACCGCCATGATCGGCGCCGCCGATTTCGAAAGCAAGCATTCCGCCATCCTGGAAGGCGAAAAGGCGGCACAATTGGCATTAC
>SBBG01000188.1 GCA_005240065.1 Gammaproteobacteria bacterium
CGCCTCCTTCTGCATCAGACGCCCCCTGCCAGCCCTCGTAAGCCTCTTCAAATCTCATCCTCCGCGTCTCCTGTAGCCATTCCGTCCGCTTCCTCCCGGCCCCCCCTCGGTAATCAGTAAAACCGGACAGTTTATTTGCTCTCTACAATGGGAGAAGCCGGCATTTGCCCCCACGAAAAATACAGGGTAATATTTCCCTTTCCGATGGCAGTCCTTTGGCTGCCATTTTGTTTTGAGGTCTCGCAAATTTCCCGGAGATCTCGATTGAACACCAACAAGTGGATGACCATTAATGGAGCCATTGATGAACACATACTCCCGCCAGCCCGTCACCTTCGCACGCGGCGCGGGAGCATGGTTATGGGATACTCAAGGTAACAAATACCTCGACGCTTTCAGCGGCGTGGCGGTGTGCAATCTCGGTCATGCCCATCCCGCCGTCACCGAGGCCGTGTGCAAACAGGCCGGCACGCTGGTGCACACCTCCAACCACTTTCAGATCGCCCTGCAGACCGGGCTCGCCGCCGAACTCACACGCCTGTCCGGCATGGACAAGGTCTTTTTCGGCAATTCCGGCGCCGAGGCCAACGAGGCGGCGATCAAGATCGCCCGTCTGCATGGTCATCGCAAAGGTATCGCCATTCCCACCATCGTCGTGGCCGAAGGCAGTTTCCATGGTCGCACGCTCGCCACGCTCACCGCCACCGGCAACCGCAAAATTCAGGCCGGCTTCGAGCCGCTGGTGCAAGGCTTCGTGCGCGCCCCCTATGACGACCTGGAAGCGCTCCGCACCGTCGCGCGCAATAATGCCAACATCGTCGCGGTCTTGCTTGAGCCGGTGCAAGGCGAAGGCGGCGTCAACATACCCGGCGCCGATTATCTGCGCGGCGTACGCGCCCTGTGCGACGAACATGGCTGGCTGATGATGCTCGACGAGATCCAAACCGGCATGGGCCGCACCGGCCAATGGTTCGCTTACCAGCACAGCGGTATTACCCCGGACGTGATGACGCTCGCCAAGGCGCTGGGCAACGGCGTGCCGATCGGCGCCTGCCTGGCGCACGGAGCTGCGGCCGAGGTGCTGCAACCCGGCACGCACGGCTCAACCTTCGGCGGCAATCCTCTGGCCTGTGCCGCCGCCCTGGCGGTGATAGAGACGATGAAGCAGGACAACCTCCCGGCGCGCGCCGCCATGCTCGGCGAACGCCTGCTCGACGGCCTGTCACGCGCCCTGGGCGGCTGCAAGCACGTCACCGCCATTCGCGGCCAGGGGTTGATGGTCGGCATTGAGCTCGACCGCCCCTGCGCGCCGCTGATCCAGCAGGCGCGCGACCTCGGCCTACTGATCAACGTTACCGCCGAACGAGTGGTCCGCCTCCTGCCACCCTTGATTCTCAGCGAAGAGGAAGCGGACATGATCGTCGATCAGTTGTCCGTCCTGATCCACGGCTTTGCCGAAGCGGCCTGATCCATAGGAAATCCCATGGCCCCACGTCATTTCCTCACCCTTACCGACCTTACCGCCGTCGAGCTGCACGCGCTGATCCAGCGCGCCATCGAGCTCAAACAGATGCAACGCGCCGGCACGATTTACGAGCCGCTGAAGAACAAGGTGCTCGGCATGGTGTTCGAGAAATCCTCCACGCGCACCCGCGTTTCGTTCGAAACCGCCATGGCGCAGTTCGGCGGCAGCTCGATCTTCCTCTCGCCGCGCGACACCCAGCTCGGGCGCGGCGAGCCGGTAGAAGACACCGCGCGCGTCCTGTCGCGCATGGTGGACGTAATCATGGTCCGCACCTACGCGCACGACCTCATCGAACGCTTCGCTGCCCATTCGCGTGTGCCTGTCATCAACGCCCTCACCGACCAGTGGCACCCCTGCCAGTTGCTGGCCGACATGCAGACCTGGATCGAGCACCGCGGCGACATCCGTGGCAAAACTGCAGCCTGGATCGGCGACGGCAACAATATGTGCCACACTTACATCAGTGCCGCCCGCCAGTTCGATTTCCACCTGCGCATCGCCTGCCCGGAAGGCTATCAGCCCGACAGCGCCATCGTGAAAAGCGGCGGCGGCCATATCACCCTGGTGCGTGATGCCTTCGCTGCGGCACGGGGCGCTGACCTCGTGATCACCGACACCTGGACCAGCATGGGCTGGGAAGAAGAACAGGAAAAACGCCTGCGCGATTTCGCCGCCTATCAGGTCAACAGCGAGATCATGGCCCAGGCAAAACCCGACGCCTTATTTATGCACTGCCTGCCCGCCCACCGCGGCGAAGAAGTCTCGGCCTCCATCATCGACGGCCCGCAAAGCGTGGTATGGGACGAAGCCGAAAACCGCCTCCATGCGCAGAAGGCATTGCTGGAGTTGCTGCTTTACAAATAAATTTCGCTGAAATGAACCTGTCGAGTAAACGTAAGGGCACTTCTAAAAATTCGATCAAGGCGCGAGTGCAAGGCGGAAATGGGCAAAAAAGCGAGGTGTACACGCAGTGCATGAGCATTTTGAGCACATTTCCAACGCGCCATCCCGGCTTCAGCGAACATTTAGAAATACCCGCAACGTTAGGCATCGCCCGCCTGCGATACAGCCAACCATGAACCCTATCCTCGAACTCAAAAACATCGAGTGTCGTTATAACAGCCACACTGTGGTACGCAATCTGTCCCTGCGCATCAATCAGGGCACTCTCGCCTGCCTGCTCGGCCCCAGCGGCTGCGGCAAGACCACCGTACTGCGCGCCATCGCCGGCTTCGAGCCTGTCCACCACGGAGAAATCATCCTGCACGGCGACACCGTCTCTCGCTCCGGCTACACCTTGCCGCCAGAAAAGCGGCGCGTCGGCATGGTATTCCAGGACTACGCCTTGTTCCCGCACCTGGATATCGAGGGCAACGTCGGTTTCGGCCTGCGCGGCGTATCCAGGGAGGCGAGACGCCAAACCGTCTCGCAACTGCTCCAAACCGTGGGGCTGGAAGGCCTGAACAAGCGCTATCCCCACGAACTTTCCGGCGGCCAGCAGCAGCGCGTCGCCCTGGCCCGCGCCCTGGCCGCCCGGCCCAGCCTGATCCTTATGGATGAACCCTTTTCCAATCTCGACGTGGATCTGCGCGAACGTCTCGGCCTGGAAGTACGCGACATCCTCAAAAGCCAGAACATCGCCGCCCTGCTCGTCACCCACGATCAGCACGAGGCCTTCGCGCTCGGCGAAATGGTGGGCATCATGCACCAGGGACACATCCTGCAATGGGACACGCCGTTCAACCTCTATCACGAACCCGCCGACCGTTTCGTCGCCGGCTTTATCGGTCAAGGCATATTCCTGAAAGGCACATTGCTGGCGCCCGACAGCGTCGAGACCGAGGTCGGCATTATCCGTGGCGACCGCGCCTACCCTTGGGCCGCCGGTTCCCCTGTGGACGTACTGCTGCGCCCCGACGACATCGTCCCCGCCACGGAAA
>SBBG01000187.1 GCA_005240065.1 Gammaproteobacteria bacterium
ATGGATACCGTCCTCCTGGTTTAGTTGATGGCTTCACCACAACTATGGCACGTTGATGCCGGTTAAAGGAGGGCGGTGTCCATATCATCTGATCAATTCAGAGGTTCTGCGGCACACGGAGGCGCCGGCATTTTTCAATCAACCCAAGTGATTGAAAAATGAAGAAAAGCCACTACTGTCCGGTTAAACGAGCGATCGAGCCGCTGAAAGCCTGTCATGACGGGGGATTCAAGGCGATCAGGTGTGGCGTCGATTTGAATTAACTCCTCGTTTCGCGGTTTTTATAGATCAATGGGTTACGTCGTGCAAATCGGCGTTTTTCAATTTAACCGGACAGTAGTGAAGAAAAGCAAAAGTCACATTTTTGCTTTTCGTACTCTGAGAATTCCAGGATGGAATTATTCAGAGCTTCCTTAACTCAGGGCGCTTTTCGGCTGGAATTGATCAGAAGATCCCTAAGTATGCTAGGGTAATACCTCGTGATACTGGTGATGGAGGCCACCATGACTGCTGCCGCAACTCGCCCTGTGGCGATCAAGATCGACCCCGAGATGAAGGAGCGCGTGAAGCGCTTGGCGGATGCTCGCCATCGCACGCCGCACTGGCTTATGTGCGAGGCCATCACTCAGTACGTTGAGCGCGAAGAGAAGCGCGAGGCCTTCCGTCAGGATGCGATCAAGGCATGGGAAGAGTATCAAGTTACCGGGCGGCACGCGACGGCCGAGGAGGTGGATGCTTGGCTGGCCAAGATCGAAGAAGGTCAAGACGCTAAGCCGTCCGAGAGCCGCGCCTGATCTGTTTACCTCCGGTGCTGCGCGACGTGCAGCGCCTTCACCGTTTTCTTGCCGAGAAGAACAGCGACGCTGTCAAACGAGCTGTGAAAGCGATCCGTGACGGCGTGAAAGTGCTCGCGCACCAGCCCGCCGTCGGCCGTCCTGCCGAGGACATGGAGCCGGAGTGCCGGGAGTGGCTCATCGACTTCGGCGACAGCGGCTATGTTGCGCTCTATCGCTATGACGGCAAGACGGCCGTGATCCTGGCTGTGCGCCACCAAAGGGAGGTTGGCTACTGATAGCGCTGTTACGGCAGGCTGACAGGGCTCGGGGCGACCCAGGTGTCGCTGCGGTGTTCGGCGACCACGGTGGTGTAGATGCCGCCGCGCACGTTGAATTCGGCGGTGATGCGCATGAAATGCGGTTCGCAGGCGCGCGCCAGGTCGTCGAGGATGCGGTTGGTGACGGCTTCGTGGAATGCGCCTTCGTCGCGGTAGGACCAGATGTAGAGTTTCAGCGACTTCAGTTCGACGCAGCGCAGGTTGGGCACGTATTCGATGTTGATGGTGGCGAAATCCGGCTGGCCGGTTTTGGGGCACAGGCAGGTGAATTCCGGGGTGCGGATACGGATGGTGTAATCGCGGCCCGGCATGGGGTTGTCGAAGGTTTCGAGTTCTTTGCTGGCTTGGGTGGACATGTTTTCTCGGTTCTCTATGGTTTGAATATCGGGTTTGCCCGGCAATTAAGGGCACTTCAAATCCATTTGCTTTTCCAGATCTTCTCCCGGGTGTAGGGTGCGCCGTGCGCACCATCCTGCGGTGCGTGGGGCGCACCCTACGAAACACTTCGGCCCTGCTTTCTAATGATGCGTTGACGCCATCTCCGCCGGCACCGGTGCGGTAAACAGCAGTTCCGCGTCTATGCTGTCCAGTTCGTAATGCTGCCCGCAAAACTCGCAATCGACCTTGACCGAGCCCTGTTCGTTGAGGATGTCGTGAATTTCCTCGTTGCCGAGCATGCGCAGCATCAGAGTGACGCGGTCGCGGGAACATGAACAGCGGAAGCTCACGGGTTCGCTCTCGAACAGCCGGATGTCTTCCTCGTGGTAGAGGCGATGGACGATCTCTGGGGCGGGCAGCGCCAGCAGTTCGTCGCGGGTGAGGGTGGTGCCCAGGTGAACGGCGCGCGGCCAGGCGTCCGCGTCCTCATCGGTGCTGCCGGGCAGCCGTTGCAGCAGCATTCCCGCGGCTTGACCATCATCGGCGGCCAGCCACAGACGGGTGTCGAGCTGCTCGGATCGGGTCAGGTAATTTTCCAGCGCCTCGGCGATGCTGTTGCCTTCCAGTTCGACGATACCTTGATATCGTTCCGTGCCCTCGCTCGGGTTGACGGTGATGACCAACCGTCCGTCACCCAACATGTCCGCCAGCGGTCCTGGTCGAACATCATCGTCCCAGTGCGCCACGGCGCGCAACGTATTGTCGCTGGTGCATTCCACCACCAGCAGCGGCACCGGCCCGTCGCCCTGTACCTGCATGATGAGCGAACCGCTGAACTTGATGGTCGCCGCAAGCAGCGCCGCGGCCACCATGATCTCGCCCAGCAGGGTGCGCACCGGCGGCGGGTAGTCGCGGCGTTCCAGTACGGCTTGCCAGGTAGCGTTGAGCCGCACGATCTCGCCACGGATCGGTACCTGTTCGAAAATGAAGCGTTGCAGGGTGTCGTTGGAATTCATTGGCTTTCAGGGGAGGACGGGCATCTGTCAGGACGGGCTATTATAAGCCACGGGGTGATATTCTGTCCTGCTACTAAAAAATCAAGCGGCCGACGGCTTGGTGACGGCTAAGGGGCTGTGACAAATCCGCGTTTCCCAAAGATGCAGCAAGTGACGAATTTATGGTAAAATTTTCAATTTGCGCAAAAGATCTGGTGCTGTTGCCCGAGCATAACGAAAAGCCCTGTGGCCAGCGTGCTGGAGGCCTGTAAGGACGCCGTTTCCCGATGAATCAATTCGCCAAAGAAGTTCTCCCCGTCAATATCGAAGAGGAGATGAAGCAGTCGTACATGGAGTACGCGATGAGCGTCATCGTCGGGCGCGCATTGCCCGATGTCCGCGATGGCCTCAAACCCGTGCACCGGCGCGTGCTGTTTGCCATGCGAGAGCTGGGCAATGACTGGAACAAGCCCTACAAGAAATCGGCCCGTGTGGTGGGTGATGTCATCGGTAAATATCACCCGCATGGCGACACCGCCGTCTACGACACCATCGTACGCATGGCCCAGCCGTTCTCGTTGCGCTACATGCTGGTGGACGGGCAGGGTAATTTCGGTTCGGTGGACGGCGACGCGCCGGCGGCGATGCGTTACACCGAAGTGCGTATGTCGCGCATCGCGCACGAGTTGCTGGCCGATATCGACAAGGAAACGGTCGATTTCGTCCCCAACTACGACGAGTCGGAGCGCGAGCCGCGGGTCTTTCCCACCCGCCTCCCCAATCTGCTGATCAATGGTTCGGCGGGCATCGCAGTGGGGCTGGCGACCAACATTCCGCCGCACAACCTGACCGAGGTGATCAACGCCTGCATTGCGCTGATCGACGACCCCGCCATCGACATCGCCGGGCTGATGAGTCATGTTCCAGGGCCGGATTTTCCCACCAGCGCCATCATCAACGGCGCGCGCGGCATCGTCGATGCCTATCACACCGGCCGCGGCCGCATTTATGTGCGGGCCCGCACCCACATCGAGACCGACGACAGGAGCGGCAAGCAGAGCATCATCGTCACCGAGCTGCCATATCAAGTCAACAAGGCGCTGCTGCTGGAGAAGATCGCCGAGCTGGTGAAGGAGAAAAAGGTCGAGGGCATCACCGAGCTGCGCGACGAGTCCGACAAGGATGGCATGCGCATGGTGATCGAACTGCGCCGCGGCGAGGTGGCCGAAGTGGTGCTCAACAACCTCTGGCAACATACCCAGATGCAGAGCGTGTTCGGCATCAACATGGTCGCCCTGGTGGACGGTCAGCCGCGCCTGCTCAATCTCAAGCAGATCCTCGAAGCCTTCATCCGCCACCGCCGCGAGGTGGTGACACGCCGCACGCTGTTCGATTTGCGCAAGGCGCGCGAGCGGGCGCATATTTTGGAAGGTCTGGCGGTCGCTCTGGCCAATATCGACGAGATCATCGCCCTGATCAAGGCGGCGCCCAATCCCACCGAGGCCAAGGCCGGGTTGATGGCGCGGGTGTGGGCGCCGGGCGTGGTGACCCAGATGCTGGAACGGGCTGGCGGTGGCGTGTCGCGTCCCGAGGGTCTGGAGGCGGAATTCGGGCTCGGCACGCAAGGGTATCGTTTGTCCGATACCCAGGCGCAGGCAATCCTGGATTTACGCCTGCATCGGCTTACTGGACTGGAGCAGGATAAAATAGTCAATGAATACAAAGATATACTTTATAAAATTAATGATCTTCTTGATATTCTAGACAGCCCCGGACGCTTGATGCAGGTGATCCGCGACGAGCTGCTGGCGATCCGCGAGCAGTATGGCGACAAGCGCCGCACCGAAATCATCACCACGCAGCAGGATCTCAGTCTGGAAGACCTGATCAGCGAGGAAGACGTGGTCGTGACCCTCTCCCATGCCGGCTACGCCAAGTCGCAGCCGCTGTCCATGTACCGCGCTCAGCGGCGTGGCGGCAAGGGCAAGGCGGCGACGAGCATGAAGGAAGAGGATGTCATCGACAAGCTGTTCGTCGCCAGTACCCATGACACCATTCTGTGCTTCTCCAGCCGTGGCAAGGTCTATTGGATGAAAGTGTATGAACTGCCCCAGGCCAGCCGCATTGCGCGCGGCAAGCCGATGGTCAATCTGCTGCCGCTGGAGGAGGGCGAGCGCATCACCGCCATCCTGCCGGTACGTGAGTATGAGAAAGACAAATATGTCTTCATGGCGACCAGTAGCGGTACGGTGAAAAAGACACCATTGGAGGATTTCTCACGTCCGCGCACCAGCGGCATCATCGCCCTGGATCTGATGGGCGACGATTGCCTGGTGGGTGTGGACATCACCGATGGAACGAAGAATGTCATGCTGTTCTCCAGCGGCGGCAAGGCGGTGCGCTTCAAGGAAGACGACGTCCGCCCGATGGGCCGCGCCGCGCGCGGCGTGCGTGGCATCACGCTGGGACGGGGTCAGAAAGTGATCTCGCTCATCATCGCGGGCGAGGAAGGCGATGTGCTGACCGCCACCGAGCGCGGTTACGGCAAGCGCACGCCGATCAACGATTACCCGCTGCACGGCCGTGGCGGCCAGGGTGTATTCTCCATCCAGACCAGCGAGCGCAACGGCAATGTCATTGGCGCGGTGCTGGTGCGAGAAGACGACGAGATCATGCTGATCAGCGATGGCGGCACCCTGGTGCGCACGCGCGTGAACGAGATTTCGGTGATGGGGCGCAACACCCAGGGCGTCAAACTGATCAGCCTCGATGAGAGCGAGAAGCTGGTGGTGGTCGAGAGGGTGGAGAGTCTTGGCGAGGAAGGAGAGGAGTTCAGCGAGCCGGAGGCGGAGACGCCATCCCAGCCCTGAAAGGTTTCAGCTTTCGGACTTAAATAAATGAGGAGAATCCCAATGTCACGCGTCTACAATTTCAGCGCCGGACCGGCGATGGTGCCGCAGGAAGTTCTGGAGCAGGCACGCGAAGAGCTGCTCGATTGGCACGATTCGGGTATGTCGGTGATGGAGATGAGCCATCGCGGCAAGGAATTCGTCTCGATCGCCGAGCAGGCCGAAGCCGATCTGCGCGAGTTGCTGGCGGTGCCGGCCAACTACAAGGTGCTGTTCCTGCAGGGCGGGGCGAGCAGCCAGTTTGCAATGGTGCCGATGAATCTGCTGCGTGGCAAGGGGAAGGCCGGTTATGTTAACACCGGTATCTGGTCGGAAAAGGCCATCGGCGAGGCGAAGCGCTATTGCGATGTAAATCTTGCCGCCAGCGCCAAGGACAGCAATTTCAGAGCCGTGCCGCCGCAGGCGCAATGGCGGCTCGATTCCTCCAGCGCCTATCTCCATTACACACCAAACGAGACCATCGGTGGTGTCGAATTCCATTGGATGCCGGAGAGCGGCGATGTGCCGCTGGTCGCGGATATGTCGTCCACCCTCCTGTCGCGCCCCATCGATGTCAGCAAGTTTGGGGTGATTTATGCCGGGGCGCAGAAGAACATCGGCCCGGCGGGTCTGACGGTGGTCATCGTACGCGACGACCTGATCGGTCACGCCGCGCCGGGCACACCTGCCATGTTCGACTACAAGATACATGCCGACAATGGTTCGATGTACAATACTCCCCCGACCTATGCCTGGTACTGTGCCGGGCTGGTGTTTCAGTGGATCAAGCGCAAGGGTGGTCTGGCCGGCATGGCGGCGATCAACAAGCGCAAGGCGGACAAACTCTACGCCGCCATCGACAACTCCGGTTTCTACGCCAACCCGGTCGATCCGGCGTGCCGCTCGTGGATGAACGTGCCGTTCACTCTGGCCGACGCCAATCTCGAAAAGCTTTTTCTCAAGGAAGCCGAAGCTGCCGGGCTGGTGGCCCTGGCTGGACACCGCTCTGTGGGCGGCATGCGCGCCAGCATCTATAACGCGATGCCGGAAGAGGGGGTGGATGTGCTGATCGCGTTCATGAATGAATTTGCGCGGCGGTATGGGTGATTCATATACCGAGGATGAAATAACCGAATGCTGGCTGGTGGAAGCACAGCGCCGGGCGTGCGAGCTGACGAGAGTGTTGTGCCCCCGTTCTTGCGGAAGAGGTTAGGCGTAAAGCCCGCAAACTCTTCGCGCCTTTGCCTTGAAAGAGGTTTCCTGCAATGTTCAAGATACTGACATTAAATAACATCTCTGTCGCTGGCCTGGAACGGCTTCCTCGCGACAAGTATGAGGTCGCGTCCGAGATGCAGCATCCCGATGCGATTCTGGTGCGTTCGTTCAAGATGCACGATTATCCCATCCCTGCCACGGTGAAGGCGGTGGGCCGTGCCGGTGCGGGAGTCAACAACATCCCGGTGGACAAGCTGAGTGCGCGCGGTATTCCTGTGTTCAACGCTCCAGGCGCGAACGCCAATGCCGTCGCCGAACTGGTGCTGGCCGGGATGTTGCTGGCCTGTCGCAACATCTGCCCGGCCTGGGATTTCGCGCGGCGCGTCGAAGGTGACGACGCCGGTATCGACAAACAGGTGGAGGCGGGCAAGAAGGATTATGTTGGCTACGAGCTGCCAAGCCGCACCCTGGGTGTGATCGGGCTAGGGGCGATCGGTGTCCGTGTGGCGAATATCGCAATCCGGCTGGGCATGAAGGTTATCGGCTACGATCCGTCGATCACCGTGCAGAGCGCCTGGAAGCTGTCTTCCGAGGTGCAGCAGGCCGTCAGTGTCGATGACATGCTGTCCAAGGTGGACTTCCTTTCCTTCCATGTGCCGCTGCTTGATGCCACGCGCAACATGCTGAGCCGCGAGCGCATCAAGCTGCTGAAGAAGGGTGCGGTGGTGCTAAATTTCGCGCGTTCCGGCATTATCGACGATGCCGCCCTGCTGGAAGCGCTCGACGCCGGCAGGATTTATGGTTATGTCTGCGACTTCCCCAGCAATCTGCTGAAAAACCACCCGCGTGTCGTGACCCTGCCGCATCTGGGAGCGTCCACCGAGGAGGCCGAGGACAATTGCGCGATCATGGTGGCGGATCAGGTGCGTGATTTTTTGGAAAACGGCAACATCCGCAACTCGGTGAACTTCCCCGAAGTGCTCATGCCGCGCAGCGAGGGTTACCGCATCGGCATTGTCAATGTCAATGTCCCCAATATGGTAGGGCAGATCTCCACCACCATGGCCAAGGCCGGTTTGAATATTGTCGATTTGCTCAACAAATCCAAAGGCAATCTGGCGTACACGCTGGCCGATGTGGAAACACCCATCCCCGCGTCCGTTATCCAGGAAATCGCCGCCATCGAGGGCGTGTTGGCGGTGAGAGTGATTTAGTTTTTTTAAAAAAGTGGCGAGTGGCGAGTAGAAAGTAGCGAGGAAAGGCAGAAAATTTCAACCCTTGCTACTTGTCACTCGCCACTTGATAAATAAATATGACCAACGACGCATTAAAGACCATCCGCGCGCGGATCGATGGTCTGGATGAGAAGATCCAGACCTTGATCAGTGAACGCGCCGCCTGTGCCCAGGAGGTTGCCCATCTCAAAAACGGTGGTGAGGAGGCGGATTTCTATCGCCCGGAGCGCGAGGCCCAGGTGCTGCGCAATGTGATCGCGCGCAATGCCGGTCCGCTGAGCGGCGAGGAGATGGCGCGTCTGTTCCGCGAGATCATGTCGGCCTGCCTGGCGCTGGAGCAACCGATGAGGATCGCCTTTCTCGGGCCGGAAGGCACATTCACCCAGGCGGCGGCGCTCAAACACTTCGGCCACTCGGTGGCCACCGTGCCGCTGGGGGCGATCGACGAGGTGTTCCGTGAAGTGGAATCGGGTGCGGCGCATTACGGCGTGGTGCCAGTGGAAAACTCTACCGAAGGCGTGGTCAACCATACCCTGGATATGTTTCTCGCTTCGCCGCTTAGGATCTGCGGTGAGGTGGAATTGCGTATTCACCACAATCTGCTCGGTAAGCTCGATGACATCGCGGGCATCGCCCGGGTCTACGCGCATCAGCAGGCCCTGGCGCAGTGCCGCGAATGGCTGGAGGGACATCTGGCCGGTATTGAGCACGTAGCGGTGAGCAGTAATGCCGAGGCCGCGCGCCGCGCCGCGCAGGAAACCGGCACGGCGGCCATCGCCAGCGCGGCGGCGGCCGCGATCTATGACCTCAAGATATTGGCGGCCAATATCGAGGACGAGCCGGACAACACCACGCGCTTCCTGGTGATCGGCCGTCAGTCGCCGCCACCGAGCGGCAACGATAAAACCTCGCTGCTGCTGTCGATGCGCAATCGGCCGGGCGCCTTGCATCGCCTGCTGGAACCGCTCGCCCGTCACGGTATTTCCATGACGCGCATCGAGTCGCGCCCTTCGCGGCGTGGCATGTGGGATTATGTGTTTTTTATCGACATCGAAGGACATAGCCAGGACCTGGCGGTCGCTAAGGCATTGCAGGCACTGGCCGACGAAGCGGCGATGTTGAAGGTGCTGGGGTCTTATCCCGGCGCGGTACTTTGATTCGTAGGGTGCGCTGTGCGCACCATTACATTGTTGATGCGGTGCGTGGGACGCACCCTACATGTTTATAGAGGTTAAATTAGAGACAATGATCATCATCATGAAGTCCCATGTCACCGACGATGAAATCCGCGCGGTGGAGAAAAAACTGGAATCGATGGGCATGGGTTCCAATGTGTCGCGCGGCATCGAGCGTACCGTGATCGGCGCCATCGGCGATGAGCGCAAGGTCGACAAGGAAGCCCTGGAGGCGCTGACCGGGGTGGAAGATGTCATCCGCGTGATGAAGCCCTACAAGATCGTGTCACGCGAATCCCATCCCGAAGACAGTGTTATCGACATTCGCGGTGTCAAGCTCGGCGGCAAGCAGATACAAATCATCTCCGGGCCGTGCTCCGTGGAAACCCAGTCGCAGATGGACAGCGCGGCGCAAAGCGTCGCGGCGGCGGGTTGCCGGCTGATGCGCGGCGGCGCGTTCAAGCCGCGCACCAGCCCCTATACCTTCCAGGGTGTCGGTGTCGAGGGGCTGGAAATGTTCCGCCGCGCGGCGGACAAACACAACCTGCCGATCGTCACCGAGCTGATGGATGTGCGCATGCTCGACACCTTTCTCGAACACAAGGTGGATGTGATTCAGATCGGCACGCGCAATATGCAGAACTTCGATCTGCTCAAGGAAGTGGGACGCATTCAGACCCCGGTAATCCTCAAGCGCGGCATGTCGGCGACGATCTCCGAATGGCTGATGGCGGCGGAATACATCGCTGCGGGCGGCAACCACAACATCATTTTCTGTGAGCGCGGCGTGCGCAGTTTCGAGACCTATTACCGCAATATGCTGGATGTCACCGCCGTGCCGGTGCTCAAGCGCGAAACCCATCTGCCGGTGATCATCGATCCCAGCCACGCCGGCGGCAAGTCCTGGATGGTGCCGGCCCTGGCGCGCGCGGCGGTCGCGGCGGGCGCCGACGGATTGCTGGTCGAAATGCACCCCGCGCCGGCCGATGCTTGGTGCGATGCCGATCAGGCGCTCAGCCCGAATCAGCTCAATGAGCTGATGGGCGAGTTGCGCGGTATTGCGCGGGTGATCGGGCGGGAGCTTTGAAAGATTCAGTAGCGAGTGGCGAGCGGAAAGTAGTGAGTAAAGACGCGGCCCTCGAAACTTGCTACGCCGAGGAATAAAGTGATTAATCGTCTTGCCATCATCGGCGTCGGCCTGATCGGCGGTTCACTGGCGCGAGCCGCGCGGCGGGCCGGGGTGTGCCGCGAGATCGTCGGTGGCGGTCGCGACGAGGCGCAGTTGCGCCGGGCAGTGGAATTGGGTGTCATCGACCGCTACGACATGGACATCGCCGCCGCGGTGCGCGATGCGGACATGGTGGTGGTGGCCGTTCCGTTGGGGGCGATGGAGGCGGTGTTGCGGCGGATCGCCGGACAGGTGTCCCCCGGCACTGTCATTACCGATGTGGGAAGCGCCAAGGGAAGTGTGGTGGCCGCGGCGCGCGCCGCGTTTGGCGAGGTTCCGCCGGGCTTCGTGCCCGGTCATCCCATCGCCGGCACGGAAAAGAACGGCGTGGAGGCATCGTTCGCGGAATTGTTCGATGGCCGACGCGTTATTCTCACGCCCTTGCCCAACACCTCCGCGCAGGCGCTGGCGACCGTTCGCACGCTTTGGCGACACACTGGCGCCGAGGTGGTGGAGATGGATGTTGCGCACCACGACGAGGTGCTGGCTGCCACCAGCCATTTGCCGCATGTGCTGGCCTATGTGCTGGTCGATACGCTGCTGGGCATGGATGCCAGCGAAGAGATTTTTCGTTTCGCGGCGGGGGGATTCCGCGATTTCACGCGCATCGCCTCCTCAGATCCGGCCATGTGGCGCGACATCTGTATCGCCAACCGCGCGGCGCTGCTGACGGTGCTGGAACGATTCCGCGCCGAATTGTCTTCCCTGACCGCCGCCGTCGAAGCGGCCGATGGTGAGAGTATTGTTTCCGTTTTCTCCCGTGCCAAGGCGGTGCGTGATCGTTATATGATGCTGAATACCGAAACCCGAAACCTGAAACCGAGTGAAAATGAATAAACGCAATCCTCAAACGTTCTTCGTCGCGCCGGGCGGGCGTCTGTGTGGCAAGCTGCGCGTGCCGGGCGATAAGTCCATCTCGCACCGCTCCATCATGCTCGGTGCGCTGGCCGAGGGCACGACCGAAATCAGCGGTTTTCTCGAAGGTGAGGATAGCCTGGCGACCCTGAATGCCTTCCGCGACATGGGCGTGAGCATCGAGGGGCCGTACGACGGGTGCGTCACGGTTCATGGCGTGGGATTGCGCGGCCTCAAGGCGCCGGCCGCCCCGCTCTATCTGGGTAATTCCGGCACTTCCATGCGTCTGCTGGCAGGCTTGCTGGCCGGCCAGTCCTTCGATGTGGTGATGACCGGCGACGAATCCCTGTCGCGGCGGCCGATGAAGCGCGTGGCCGATCCCTTGAACCAAATGGGCGCCCGTATCGAGACCGGCGACAAGGGCACGCCGCCGCTGCGCATACATGGCGGCGCGCAGCTCAAGGGCATGGATTATGCGATGCCGATGGCCAGTGCGCAGGTCAAATCCTGCTTGTTGCTGGCGGGGCTGTATGCGGAAGGGCGTACCTGCGTCACCGAACCGGCGCCGACGCGCGATCACACCGAGCGCATGCTGATGGGGTTCGGTTATCCCGTCGAATGTCACGGTGCGAAGATCTGTGTCAAAGGCGGCGGTAAGCTCAGCGCCACCCGTATTGATGTCCCCGCCGACATCTCATCGGCGGCGTTCTTCATGGTGGGCGCGGTCATTGCCGATGATTCGGATCTCACCTTGGAGCACGTCGGCATCAATCCCACCCGCATCGGCGTCATCAACATTCTGCGTCTGATGGGGGCCGATATCGAGATCCATCACCCGTGCGAGGCCGGTGGCGAGCCGGTGGCGGACATCCGGGTGCGTTCCAGCCGCCTGCGCGGGGTGGACATCCCGCTCGATCAAGTGCCGTTGGCGATCGACGAATTCCCTGCCTTGTTCATTGCTGCCGCCTGTGCGGAAGGAGAGACGGTGCTGCGCGGCGCGGAAGAGCTGCGCGTCAAGGAGAGTGACCGCATTCAGGTAATGGCCGATGGCCTGGCGGCGCTCGGCATTGATGCCCGCCCCACGCCGGATGGCATGGTGATTCGTGGCGGCAGGCCGACCGGCGGCAGGATCGACAGCCACGGCGATCACCGCATCGCCATGTCGTTCGCCATGGCGGCCTTGCGCGCCTCCGGGCCGGTGATGATCGACGATTGCGCGAACGTCGCCACCTCCTTTCCCGGCTTTGTCGAGCTGGCGCGCAACGCCGGTTTGGGCATCGTTGGCGACGATCACCAGCCATGACATCCTCGCCTGTCATCACCATCGACGGCCCGGGAGGCTCGGGCAAGGGCACGATCAGCCGCATCCTGGCGCAGAAGCTGGGCTGGCATTTCCTGGACAGCGGCTCCCTCTACCGGCTGACCGGTTTGGCCGCCCGCTACCACGCCATCGCCCTGGACAACGAACCCGCCTTGGAAACCCTGGCCGCGCATCTCGATGTGCAATTCGAAACCGATGAGCAACTGCAAGGCCGGATCATCCTGGAAGGGGAAGATGTGAGCGATCTGCTGCGCGGCGAGGAATGCGGCAACGACGCCTCGCGTGTCGCCGTGCTGCCCGGTGTGCGCCGCGCCCTGCTGGAGCGCCAGCGCGCCTTTCTCCGGCCGCCGGGACTGGTGGCGGACGGCCGCGACATGGGCACGGTAGTCTTCCCTGGCGCGCAACTCAAGATTTTTCTTACCGCCAGCCCCGAAGAACGGGCGAATCGGCGTTATAAACAGTTGAAAGATAAAGGATTGAATGTTAATCTTGACAATCTCTTGAAAGAGATCACGGAACGCGACGTGCGTGACAGCACGCGCAGCTTTGCTCCCATGAGGCCCGCGCCCGATGCTGTCGTTGTCGATACCACTGGTATGGGTGTCGATGCGGTGGTGGAGCGGATCATGGAGCTATGGCGGGAAGCCTCGGGCGCCTGAACCGACGGTTCGATTTAGGTGTATTCAATCATCAACCCTTCGCGGTTCGCCGTGGAGTTCAACAGCTATCCCATCCGTCACGCGATGGGTAAGGATTACGAATCAATGACCGAAAGTTTTGCACAATTACTGGAAGAAAGCCAATTTGCCAGCCGGGTACGCCCTGGCGCGATCGTCAAAGCGACCGTGGTGCGCATGACCCCCGGTGTGGTGATCGTCAACGCCGGCCTGAAGTCGGAAAGCGCCATCCCCATCGAGCAGTTCTATAACGAACTGGGCGTGGCCGAGGTCGCCGTGGGCGATCAGGTGGACGTGGCTCTGGAGATGATGGAAGACGGCACCGGCGAGACCCGCCTGTCGCGCGAGAAGGCCAAGCGCGCCGAAACCTGGACGCGCCTTGAGCGCGCGATGGAAAGTGGCGAGGTCGTCAAGGGCGTGATCAGCGGTAAGGTCAAGGGCGGTTTCACCGTCGACACCAGTGGTGTGCGCGCCTTCCTGCCCGGTTCGCTGGTCGATGTCCGGCCACTGCGCGACACGACCCACCTGGAAGGCAAAGAGCTCGAATTCAAGGTTGTCAAACTGGATCGCAAACGCAACAACGTCGTCGTTTCCCGCCGCGCGGTGGTGGAAGGCGAGGGTGGCGCGGTGCGTCAGGCGCTGCTGGAGAGCCTGGAAGAAGGGCAAGTCGTGCGCGGTGTGGTCAAGAATCTGACCGATTACGGCGCGTTCGTCGACCTGGGCGGCATCGACGGCCTGTTGCACATTACCGATATGGCATGGAAGCGTGTTAAGCATCCTTCCGAGGTGGTCACGGTCGGTGACGAAATCGACGTCAAAGTGCTTAAATTCGACAAAGAGCGCAACCGCGTCTCGCTGGGCCTGAAGCAACTGGGCGAAGATCCCTGGGTCGACATCGCCCGCCGTTACCCGGTTGGCACCCGCTTGTTCGGCAAGGTCACCAACCTGGCCGATTACGGCTGCTTCGTCGAGATCGAGAGCGGTGTCGAGGGTCTGGTGCACGTTTCCGAGATGGATTGGACCAACAAGAATGTCCATCCTTCCAAGCTGGTACACCTGGGCGACGAGGTCGAAGTCATGGTGCTCGACATCGACGAAAGCCGCCGCCGTATTTCGCTGGGCATGAAGCAGTGCCGCGCCAATCCGTGGGAAGAGTTTGCTGCCACCCACAACAAGAATGACAAGGTGAGGGGCCAGATCAAGTCCATCACCGACTTCGGCATCTTCGTCGGTCTCGACGGCGGTATCGACGGCCTGCTGCACCTGTCCGACCTGTCCTGGAATATTCCGGGCGAGGAGGCTGTGCGCAATTACAAGAAGGGAGACGAGGTCGAGGCCGTGGTGCTCGCCATCGACCCCGAGCGTGAGCGCATCTCCCTGGGCATCAAGCAACTCGAGAAAGATCCCTTCTCGAACTTCGTTGCCGAACACGCCAAGGGCAGTATCGTTACCGGCACCGTGAAGGAAGTGGATGCCAAGGGCGCGGTGATTCAACTGGAAGAAAGTGTGGAAGGTCAGTTGCGCGCTTCCGACCTGAGCCGCGAGCGGGTGGAAGATGCCCGCAGCGTGCTGAAGGTGGGCGATCAGGTGGAGGCCAAGTTCATGGGCGTCGATCGCAAGAATCGCACCATCATCCTCTCCGTGAAGGCCAAGGATAGCGAAGAAGAAGCCGAGATCATGCAGGAATACACCAAGGGCGCGAGCGGCGCCACGACCCTGGGTGAGCTGATCAAGGAAAAGATGGAAGGCCGGGGGGAATAACACCCTCACGCGGAAGACGCGGCGCTGTGGCTGCGTCTTCCGTGTTTTTTTTTGTTGAATGAAACTTTCATTTGCCAATTTATAAATAAAATAAATTGCCCGAAAATCTGCTTTTTTTTGATCCTGAAAACAGCGGTTACAAGCTGTTGCGGAGATTTTTGGAATAACCCGAGCCATGAATATGAAGACAATAACCAAGTCCGAATTGATCGATGCGCTTGCACAGAAACTTAATCATTTGACTTACAAGGATGTCGAGTTTTCGGTCAAGGCGATCATCGAACAGATGGCGCAGAACTTGTCGACAGGGGGGCGCATTGAAATTCGCGGCTTTGGCAGCTTTTCCCTGCACCATCGCCCGCCGCGCATGGGGCGCAATCCCAAGACCGGCGAACCTGTGCCGCTGCCGAGCAAGCACGTTCCCCACTTCAAGCCAGGCAAGGAATTGCGGGATCGGGTCAATACTCTTGCGAATAGTCCTGCCAAAGAAGCAGACTGAACGCCTCACCGTGAGCGGTAAAAGGAGGTGATATGGCGCGCATCATCAATCTGATCACCTTTCTCGTGGTGCTCACCATCGGTTTAGCCTTTGCCGTCCTGAACGCCGAGCCGGTCGAAATCGATTACTACTTCGGTAGCTGGCGGCTCTCGTTATCCCTCGTCATCGTCTTTTCTTTGCTGATAGGCGTGTTGGCCGGTGTCGTCGCCAGCCTTGGGTTTGTCTTTCGTCTGAAAAGGGAGATTTCGGCATTGCGCAAGTTGGGAAAGCTTGCCGATGAAGAACTGGCGAATTTGCGCGCGTTGCCGGTGCGTGACAAGCATTAGCCATTACCCCTAAACCATGCTCGAACTCTTATGGTTTCTACTGCCTGTCGCCGCGGCATCGGGTTGGTGGATGGCCCGGCGCCAGATACCGCGTCGCGGTGAAAAAAATACCGCGGAATTATTCCCGGATTATTTCAAGGGACTCAATTACCTCATCAACGAGCAACCCGACAAGGCCATCGAGGTGTTTGTCAAAATGCTCGAAGTGGACAGCGAAACGGTCGAAACCCATCTGGCCTTGGGCGTTCTGTTCCGCCGGCGCGGCGAGGTGGATCGCGCCATACGCATCCATCAAAACCTTATCGCCCGGCCCGCGCTGAGCAAGGAGCAGCGCAGCCAGGCGCTTCTGGAGCTTGGTCTGGATTACATGCGCGCCGGATTGCTGGATCGCGCCGAAAATCTCTTCCTCGACTACATTGACATTCACGGCGAAGGCGTAGCCGCGTTGCGCGCGCTGTGCGACATTTATCAGCAGGAAAAAGACTGGAACAAGGCCATCGCGATGGTGCAGCGGCTGGAACAGGCGACTGGCAAAAGATTGAATGCCGTCATCGCTCAATACTATTGCGAACTCGCGGAGCAAGCCCGTCAGCACCACGATGATGGCCAGGCGATGCAGATGGTCAAGCGCGCCTTGTCGGTCGATCCCGCCTGCGTGCGCGCTACGATTTTGCAAGGGGACATGGAAAGGGAGGGCGGACATTGCAAATCCGCGCTCAAGATCTATAAATGCGTGGAAATGCAGGACGCGGATTTTCTGCCCGAAGTCATGCCCGCGATAATCGATTGTTACCGGACGCTCGGAAAATCCGACGAAATGATCGACTATCTGAAACAAATAGCGCAAAAGCACGATGGGCTTGCCTCCGTGCGCGCCTTGTCGGAAATCTTGCGCTATCGGCAGGGAGAGCGTGATGCGATGGCATTTGTCATGGAGCAACTGAACCGGCAGCCCACGCTGGCAGGCGTCATTTCCCTGGTCGAGTTGTATATCGCGGATGAAAAGAAAGACGCAAATGAAAATCTCGTGATGATCAAGAATATGCTGGAAAAAATCCAGGAACAAAAATCGCTGTATCGCTGCAATCATTGCGGCTTCTCCGGCCGCTCCATTCATTGGCAATGCCCCGGCTGCAAGAGCTGGGGCAGTGTCAAGCCGGCGCAGGGAATGGGGTCGGCCGATGCTTGAAAACGGGTTGAATGATCCGCGCATTGTCGTGGCTTTGGATTATGCCGATGCGGCGGAGGCACTGGAACTGGTTGAGGAATTGGATCCCGCTTATTGCCGTCTGAAGGTGGGCAAGGAGTTGTTCACGCGCGGCGGCCCGGCGCTGGTCGAGCGATTGGTGAACGATGATTTCGATGTTTTTCTCGATCTGAAATTTCATGATATCCCCAACACTGTGGCGCAGGCTTGCGCCGCCGCCGCCGATCTTGGGGTATGGATGGTCAACGTCCATGCCCTGGGCGGCCGGCGCATGATGGAGGCGGCGCGCGAGGCCGTGGAGCGCGTGGCGTACCGACCGCTGCTGATCGGAGTAACCATCCTGACCAGCATGGATGAAAACGATGTGCGCGAGATCGGCCTGACGGGTACGCCACACGATAATGTGCTGCGTCTTGCCGAGCTGGCGCAGCGCTCCGGGCTCGATGGGGTAGTGTGCTCATCACAGGAAGTGCTCGATCTGCGGCAGGCCATGGGTAAGTCATTTGGCCTGGTGACGCCGGGCATCCGTCCGCGCGGTGCACAGGCCAACGACCAAAAACGTATCATGACCCCCTACGACGCCATCCGCAGCGGCTCCGACTACCTCGTCGTCGGCCGGCCGATAACCATGGCGGACGATCCGATGCGCGCGTTGCTCGAGATCCAGGCGGAAATCGACGTGGCGTTTGGGGAGGGATAAGAATCATTGTGGTTATACCAAGGCAATTGCTACAATAATGGACGCCGGATAGTTGTTCCGGCATTTCTGTTCAATGGTGGTCCGTACCGGTCTTCCCGCAACGATACGCTGTAAACCCCGTCAGGCCCGGAAGGGAGCAGCGGTAGCAGCGGATTCGTGTGCCGGGGTCCGGCGGGTGCGGGCCGCCGCCTTATCGGCTTCCCTGTCTCCAATCCTGCGCCGGATTGTGCTATTTTGACACTCCTATGAGCTATCAAGTCCTGGCACGAAAATGGCGTCCGCGGGCGTTCGCCGAGATGGTGGGGCAGACCCATGTCCTGAAGGCATTGATCAACGCCCTCGACAACGACCGTCTGCATCACGCCTACCTGTTCACCGGCACACGCGGGGTGGGTAAGACCACGGTGGCGCGCATCTTTGCCAAATCGCTGAACTGCGAGCGGGGCGTTAGCGCCACGCCATGCGGGGTGTGCGGCGCCTGCCGCGAGATCGACGAGGGGCGCTTCGTCGATCTGATCGAGGTCGATGCCGCGTCGCGCACCAAGGTCGAGGATACGCGCGATCTGCTGGAAAACGTGCAGTATGCGCCGACGCGCGGCCGCTACAAGGTGTACCTTATCGACGAGGTGCACATGCTCTCCGCGCACAGCTTCAACGCCTTGCTCAAGACACTGGAAGAGCCGCCGCCGCATGTCAAGTTCCTGCTGGCGACCACCGACCCGCAGCGCCTGCCGGTAACGATCCTGTCGCGCTGTCTCCAGTTCAATCTGAAGCGTCTGCCGGCGGACATGATCGGCCGGCATCTCGTTCATATCCTGGCGCAGGAGGGGATATACTGCGAAGCTCCGGCTCTGGCGCAGATCGCGCGCGCCGCCGACGGCAGCCTGCGCGATGCGCTGAGCCTGCTCGATCAGGCCATCGCCTATGGCGGCGGCCAGGTGCTGGAGAGCGAGGTGCGCGCCATGCTCGGTACTATCGAGCAGGGGCATGTGCTGGATCTGGCGCAAGCCCTTGCGGCGGGCGATGCTCAGGCCGTGCTGGAGCGGGTCCATGTTCTCGCCGAGCAGTCGCCCGATTTCAACGCCGTGCTGGCCGGGCTGATTTCGCTGTGGCACCGTGTGGCACTGGCCCAGGCCGTGCCGGCGGCGGTCGACGACGAGCTGGGGGATCGTGAGGCGGTGCTGCGTCTGGCCGGGATGCTGTCGCCCGAGGATGTGCAGTTGTTCTACCAGATCGGCCTGATCGGCCGGCGCGACCTGCCGCTGGCGCCCGATCCCCGCAATGGTCTTGAGATGGTGCTGCTGCGCATGCTGGCGTTTCGTCCTGCCGAAACGGAAATGGCGGCGACAACGCCGGTGGCTGCCGCACGCCAAGGGGCAACCGTCGCCGCACCGCCGCGCCAAGTGGTGACGCAGGGCGCGATTGCCCGTGATATGCCATCGCAGAGCGCAAAGGTTGCGGTGCAGCCTGAGGTGGCGCAACAGGCAATGTCCGCACCCGCTGCGCATGGCGATGAATGGACCACGGTGATCGAGGCGCTCAGGCTCGACGGCATGGCACGGCAGTTGGCCGCCAATTGCACGTTGAAAAGCCGTGACGGAGAGAACATCCACCTGATCCTGGCGCCGACCCATGCCTCGTTACGCAACAAGCGCATGGAAGAGCGTGTGCAGCAGGCGTTGAGCCAGCACTATGGTGTCGCTGTCAAATTGACGATCGACATTGGCGTCCCCCAAGGCGATACTCCCGCGTTGATCCGCGAGCAGCGTGAGTTGGACCGCCAGCAGGCGGCTGTCGAGGCGATCCGCAGCGATCCTAATGTCCGCGCTTTGCAGGAGTCCTTCAATGCGCGCGTAGTGCCCGATTCGATACAACCCGTTTAAAAGTAGGGTGCGCCGTGCGCACCATGCGGCATTGTCGTGTCGAACGATATTGTGGTGCATGGCACGCCCCCCGTATTTTTTTGGAATTCAAACGAGAGGAACAGCAATGATCAAAGGTGGTCTTGGCAACTTGATGAAACAGGCCCAGAAGATGCAGGAAAACATGCAGAAGGCCCAGGAAGAGATAGCCGGTATGGAAGCGACCGGCCAGTCTGGCGGCGGTATGGTCAGCGTAGTGATGACCGGGCGGCACGACGTCAAGCGCGTCAGCATCGACGACAGTCTGATGAAGGAAGACAAGGAGATGCTGGAAGATCTGCTGGCCGCAGCCGTCAACGATGCGGTGCGTCAGATCGAAAAGCGCACCCAGGAGAAAATGTCGGGCATGACCACCGGGATGGGACTGCCGCCCGGTTTCAAGATGCCGTTCTGATGACCGATGACAGCCTGATCGGGCAACTGGTTGCGGCCCTGCGCTGCCTGCCTGGCATCGGCCCCAAGTCGGCCCAGCGCATGGCGTTTCATTTGCTGGAACGCGACCGGCCCGGCGCGCGTCGTCTCGCCCAGGCATTGAGCGTGGCGGCCGAGCGGGTAGGGCATTGCGCATCCTGCCGCACCCTGAGCGAGACCGAGTTGTGCCGTTTGTGCGCGGCCAGCGGCCGCGATCACGCACAGTTGTGTGTTGTCGAATCGCCCGCCGATGTCTATGCCATCGAACGTTCCGCGACCTACAGGGGGCTGTACTTCGTGCTGATGGGGCATCTCTCGCCGCTGGACGGCATCGGGCAGCATGAGATCGGTCTTGATCAGCTCATGGCGCGTCTTGATGGTGGTGAGGTGGGCGAGGTGATTCTGGCCACCAATTCCACCATCGAGGGTGAGGCCACCGCGCACTATATCGCCGAGATGGTGCGCAAGCGCGGCATCCGTGCCACGCGCATCGCCCATGGTGTGCCGCTGGGCGGTGAGCTGGAATATGTCGATGGCGGGACGCTGGTGCATGCTTTCGTCGGGCGGCGGGAGGTTTAACGATGCTGCGTGCCATACGCCAATTCTTTGAAGACAATATCCAGTCCGTGGCCGGAAAAGCCACAGACCCCGAGCAGGCGCTGCGCCTGGCGACTGCGGCGCTGCTGGTCGAAGTGACCCGTGCCGATCATCAGGTCGACGAGCGTGAACACAACGCGGTGGCCGAGTCGGTGCGGCATATTTTTGATCTCGATCCACAGCAGGCGCAGGAGCTGGTGCGGCTGGCCGAGCAGGAGGCCAAGCAGGCCACGTCGTTGTTCCAGTTCACCCGCCTGATCGACCAGCATTTTTCCATGGAGCAGAAAAAACGTGTTCTCGAAATGCTGTGGCGTGTGACCTATGCCGACGCGCACAAGGACAAGCACGAGGAACATCTGGTGCGCAAGATCGCCGATCTGCTGCATCTTAGCGAGGTTGATTTTGCCTATAGCCGGCACAAGGTAGAGGAAGAGATGAAAAAGCAGGGTGCGCCGCGCGCACCCTACCCTTGGGAGAAAAACTGGAAAAGCAGATGAATTTGATTGCCGGGTTAATAATTCATATTTGC
Organism: Gammaproteobacteria bacterium; assembly: GCA_005240065.1. Lineage (GTDB taxonomy): Bacteria > Pseudomonadota > Gammaproteobacteria > Ga007554 > SBBG01. The sequence goes on from SBBG01000187.1 coordinate 21,034, forward strand.
CGCTCCTGATTTCGCTCCGGGAGATCCAATGCAACGCGATCTGGTCAGGCAGTTTTTTTACGACATGTTGCTGGCGCGCCTGTTCGAACAGGCGGCGGCGGAGCAGTATGTGCAAGGCAACATCGCGGGTTTTCTGCACCTTTATCCCGGCGAAGAGGCGGTGGCGGTGGGTACGCTGCGCGCCGCCGATCCCGGCGATTACGTCGTCTCCACCTATCGCGAACACGTCCACGCCTTGGTGCGCGGTGTTTCCGCGGATGCCGTGATGGCCGAACTGTTCGGCCGTGTTGGCGGCTGTTCGCGCGGCTACGGCGGTTCGATGCACCTGTTCGATGTGCAGCGGCGTTTTCTGGGCGGCTACGCCATCGTTGGCGAGACCCTGCCCATCGCCATCGGCGTGGGTTACCGGCTGGCGATGAACGGCGCACGTGACGCTGTGCTGTGTTATTTCGGCGATGGCGCTGTCAATCAGGGCACTTTCCACGAGTCACTCAACATGGCCGCGCTGTGGAAGCTGCCGGTACTGTTCATCTGCGAAAACAACCACTACCAGATCGGCACCGAGATCCACCGTCACTCCGCTATGGCCGAGATCTACAGGCGCGCCTGTGCTTACGGCATGGCGGCCAAACGTGTCGATGGCATGGACGTGCTGGCGGTATACGGAGCCGCCCGCGCGGCGCTGGAGCATGTGCGCGAGGGGCTCGGCCCCTATCTGCTGGAGTGCGAAACCTACCGCTATCGCGGCCATTCCATGGCCGATAGCGGAGCCTACCGCTCGGCTCTCGAAGTGGCCGAGCTTCAGGCGCGCGATCCTCTGCTGACGCTGCGCGCGCGGGCCGTCGAGGAAGGCTGGATCGCCGCCGCCGAAATCGAAGCTCTGGAAGAGAAGGCGCAACAGGCGGTCGAGTCGGCGGTTCGTTTCGCTGCCCAGAGCCCGCCGCCCGATGACATGTACCACGGCGTTTATGCTCAACCTGTCGATCTTTATCGAGGCCAACCATGAAATTCGACCGGCCCAACAACGCCGGAATGCTCGCCACTGCCCAGTCCGCGCCCGAGCTGATGATGTGGCAGGCGCTCAATATCGCTCTGGACCGGGCGATGGCCGATGACGATGCCGTGTTCGTGCTGGGCGAGGATGTTGGGCTGTACGGCGGCAGCTACCGCGTCACCCAGGGTCTGTACACCAAATACGGCGAGTGGCGGGTGCGCGACACCCCGATCTCGGAGAACAGCTTCACCGGCCTGGGCATCGGCGCGGCGCTGGCGGGCGGCCGCCCGGTGGTGGAGATCATGACCGTGAACTTCGCGCTGTTGGCACTGGACGCCATCATCAACATGGCCGCCAAGCTGCGCTATATGTCGGGCGGGCAGTTGCGCGTGCCCCTGGTGGTGCGCATGCCGGGTGGAGTGGCTAAGCAATTGGGCGCCCAGCATTCGCAGCGCCTGGAGCATACATTGATGAATGTGCCCGGTCTGCGCATCGCCGCACCGGCCACACCGCAGGACGCCTACTGGCAGTTATCCCAAGCCATCCGCGAAGACGACCCGATCATCGTTCTCGAGCACGAGCTGCTGTATTTTCACAAAGGCCCATTCGACATTCACGCCGCAGCGCCGCCGATGCACGCCGCCGCCGTGCGGCGCGAAGGGAAAGACATCACCCTGATCGCCTGGTCGCGCATGGTCGAGGTGACGCTGGAAGCGGCAGAAGCACTGGCCGAGGAAGGGATAGCCGCAGAAGTGATCGACCTGCGCAGCCTGCGTCCCATCGACCTACCCGCCCTGCAAGCCTCGCTTGCCAAGACGCACCGCGCCCTGGTCGTGGAAGAGGATTGCCGCTTCGCTGGCGCCGGCGCGGAGATTGTGGCGGCGCTCACCGAAGCCGGTTTTTATGACCTCGACGCCCCGATCGGCCGGGTCGCCGGCGCGGACGTCCCCACCCCCTACAATGGCGCCTTGGAGAGGGCCTCGATTCCCGATGTAGGGCAGGTGGTGCAGGCGGTGCGGCGGCTGTTCTAGGGTTCTATACGTGGCGATAAAAGTAGCGTGTGCACAGCGCACGCTACGATTTATGTTGTTATGTATAGCGGCCGTTGTTTGTTAGGTTAACGAGGCTGTAGAAAAACTCTCTGAAATGCCGAAAAGGCGAAAATCAGGGGATAGCAAACCCCCTCTATAGGGTGAGATCGTTGAATACAGAGCATC
>SBBG01000141.1 GCA_005240065.1 Gammaproteobacteria bacterium
ACCAGAGTCTGATGAAGGATCTCAAGCAGTCCACCAAGCAGCGTTTCGGCGCGCTGGATTTCAACTACCCGGCGCATGAAATCGAGACCGAAATCGTCTCTCACGAAGCGGGTGTCGGCAGCGACGTGGCGAGCAAGCTGGTCTCCATCGCCGAGCGCGCCAGAAACCTCAAGGGCCACGGTCTGGATGAAGGTATTTCGACCCGTATGCTGGTCTACGCCGGTTCACTGATTGCCAAAGGCGTCGAAGCGAAAAACGCCTGCCGCGTCGCGCTAGTGCGCCCGATCACAGATGACCCGGATATGCGTGACGCGCTGGATGCGGCGGTGACGACGTTCTTCTGAATTTGAGTGGCGAGTTGCGAGTACGCGCATCGAAGAGTAAGGAGATTTGCAGCCCTTTCTACTCGCCGCTCGGAACTCGTCATCCACTATTCGCTACTCGAAACTGATCAATGGCCATTAATCTCGAAGACTATCAGGATATACTCGACGAACTCGGCGAGCACGCCACTGAGGTGTTGCGCGCCTCATGGCAGGAGGCAGCGAAGATATTTTCGCCGCACGGTCTGGAAATTTATTTGCAGGGCGCCAAGACATTAAAAAACCTCGGGCGTGGCCCGGAGGTGATGATCACTTATATCCAGGAGGCGCCAGAGGTGGCGCGCGAGATCGGCGAGGACATCATTCCCGAGCTGGTGCATACCGCGATGATGATGGCGTCGAAAACCAGCGGCGCGGTGATCGAGATGATTCTGGCCACCGCGCCGGTGGCAGCCAAGCGACTTGGCGACGAGCAGCTTTTCCGCAGTTATTTGCAGTTGCTGAACAATCTCATCGCCCAGGCTCCGCGTGGTCTGCGGCCGATGCTGGACAAGCTCGATGTGTTACTCGGTCAGCTTACGCTGGGCGGCCTGCGGCGCTGGGCGCTGTGGGGCGCGCAGGCACACCGCACCGATTATCCCGAGCAGGTGCGCTATTTCGGGCTGGAGTCGAAGGAATCGCTGGCGATCTTGCAGAAGGAGCGCAAGGGCACGCTGTTTGTCGATGTGCAGCGGCGCATCAACATCTATCTGCGCGCCCTGTGGGGCCGCGATTTCTTCATGCGCCCGACCAGCGGTGACATCGAAAACCGCGAAGGTTACAAGCCGTATATCGAAAATTTTCTCATCCATCTGCCGGATGCCTACGACGATTTCGAGGGCGTCCCTGGCATCGAATTATATCGCGCCTCCGCCGCGCACGCCGCGGCGCATATCGCCTACACACGCCAGCCGCTTTCCGCCGAAAACCTCAATCCGCTGCAAATGGCGGTGATCGGCGTGGTCGAGGATGCACGCGTCGAGCAGCTTGCCGTCAACGCCTTTCCCGGACTACGCCAGCTCTGGGCGTCGTTGCACGTCGCCACGCCCGCCCAGGAGGCGAGCGTCGGCGATTATCTCAACCGCCTGGCGCGCGCGTTGCTCGATCCAGACTATTCCGACGATTATCCGCTCATCCGCAAGGGACGCGAGCTGTTCGCCGCCGCGCAGGACGCGCTTGCCGATAACCAGACGGCCTGGAATATTGGTGTATCGCTTGCCCACGACCTTGCCCAGTTGCGCATTCCCTACAATCCGCGCAGCGATGTGCTGACGGCCCCGTACCGCGATGACAACCGCTACATCTGGGAGTTCGAGGAGTTCGATTTCGAGCGCTCTGCGGTGGCGCCATGGCTGGAAAAGCAGGTGCGCAAGCGCGTCAACATCATGGAATTCATCAACGAGGTGGATGTCGAAACCGCCGGTGATGATGCGCAGGAGGTGTGGATACTCTCCAGCGAGCTGTTCCCGTATGAGGATATGGGGGTAAGCTACAACCAGATGGAAGGCAAGGAGCCGGTGGCGGACCCGGTGCACTATAACGAATGGGATTATCAGATCCAGCTCGAAAGGCCTTCCTGGGTCACGGTGTTGGAAAAGCATGCCAAGGTGGGTGATCCCAAGGTGGTCGACGATATCATCGTCGAAAACAAGCCGATCATCAGTCGTCTCAAATATTTGATCGAGGCCGTGCAGCCGCAGGGTGTGCAGCGCATTCGCAAACAGGAGTCCGGCGACGACATCGACATCAACGCCGCCATCCGCGCCATGATAGACATCCGCAACGGCGAGATGCCCGATCCGCGCATCATGATCCGTCATGTCCGCAAGGTGCGCGATTTGTCGGTGCTGGTGTTGCTTGATCTGTCCGAGTCCACCAACGAGACGGTACGCGGCTCGGACAAGACCGTGTTGTCCTTGGCGCGCGAGGCCACGGCATTGCTGTCCGACGCCATGAACAGGATCGGCGACCCGTTCGCCATCCACGGCTTTGCCTCGGATGGCCGGCACGACGTGCAATATTACCGCTTCAAGGATTTTGACGGCCCCTATGACGACAAGGCCAAGGCCAAACTCGCCGGTATGACAGGCCAGCTCTCGACACGCATGGGCGCGGCGATTCGCCATGCCGGCCACTTCCTCAAGCAGCGGCCATCGCACAAGAAACTGCTGTTGGTCATCACCGACGGCGAACCGGCGGATGTCGATGTGCGCGATCCGCAATACCTGCGCTTCGACGCCAAGAAGGCGGTGGAGGAATTGGGGCGTAATGGTATTCTCACTTATTGTATGAGCCTGGATCCGCACGCTGATCAATACGTGTCACGCATCTTCGGCGGCAAAAACTACGTGGTGGTTGATGATGTGCAGCGCCTGCCGGAGAAGCTGCCGATGTTGTATATGGGGTTGACGCGGTAATTACGTATGGCCACGCCCTAAAGTAGGGTGCGTCACACGCACCACATGAAAAGGAACAGTGTGCCATGTGCACCTTGCAAGGCTTGGCAAGATGCTACGGTTTCCAGGATAATGTCTGGCGTTGGTTCTCCGCTGATTTTTTCAAGAAAATGAACGGTGCGCGCGGCGCACTCTACGAGATTTCAAGGAATAACTCCATGTCCGACAATCGCAGAAGCAAAGCAGTCACTCAAGGTGTGCAGCGTTCTCCCAACCGTGCGATGCTGCGCGCGGTGGGATTCACCAACGGCGATTTTGAAAAGCCGATCGTCGGTATCTCCAATGCTCATAGCACCATCACACCGTGCAATATGGGCATCGGTGGCCTTGCGGCGCGCGCCGAGCAAGCGTTGAAGCGGGCAGGGGCGATGCCGCAGATGTTTGGCACCATCACCATCTCGGACGGCATTTCGATGGGCACCGAGGGTATGAAGTATTCTCTGGTGTCGCGTGAGGTGATCGCCGATTCCATCGAGACCGTGTGCAACGGCCAGAGCATGGACGGTGTGATCGCCATCGGCGGCTGCGATAAGAACATGCCGGGCGCGATGATCGCCATGGCGCGCATGAACATTCCGGCGATCTTCGTTTATGGTGGCACCATCAAGCCCGGTCATTACAAAGGACGCGATCTTACCATTGTCAGCGCCTTCGAGGCCGTGGGTCAGTATACGGCGCACAAGATCGACGAAGACGAGTTGATGGGTATCGAACGTAACGCCTGTCCTGGCGCGGGTTCGTGCGGCGGCATGTACACCGCCAACACCATGTCCTCGGCCTTCGAGGCGATGGGTATGAGTTTGCCGTATTCCTCAACCATGGCGGCGGAAGATGCCGAGAAGGCCGACAGCACCGCCAAGTCCGCGGAAGTGTTGGTGCAGGCGATCAAAAAACAGATCCTGCCGCGCCATATTCTTACCCGCAAGGCGTTTGAAAACGCCATTGCGGTGATCATGGCCGTGGGCGGTTCCACCAATGCCGTGCTGCATATGCTGGCGATCGCCCACCATTGCGGTGTCGATCTGACCATCGACGATTTCGAAGAGATCCGTGGCCGCGTGCCGGTGCTATGCGATCTCAAGCCTTCGGGAAAATACGTGGCGACCGATCTGCATCGCGCCGGTGGAGTTCCGCAGGTGATGAAGATGCTGCTCGATCGCGGCCTGCTGCACGGCGATGCGTTGACCATTACCGGACAGACCATCGCCGAGGTATTGAAGGACGTGCCCGCCGAGCCGCGCGCCGATCAGGATGTTATCCGTCCCTGGAACAATCCGATGTATGCGCACGGCCATCTCGCCATCCTCAAGGGTAATCTCGCTCCCGAGGGTGCGGTGGCCAAGATCACCGGCCTGAAGAGCACGAAGATCACCGGCCCGGCGCGCGTGTTTGATTCCGAGGAGGCGTGCATGGAGGCTATCCTGGCGCGGAAGATCAAGGCCGGCGATGTGGTGGTGGTCCGCTACGAAGGCCCCAAGGGCGGCCCCGGCATGCGCGAGATGCTGTCGCCTACCTCGGCTCTCATCGGCGAGGGGCTGGGTGACAGCGTGGGCCTGATCACCGATGGCCGTTTCTCCGGCGGCACTTGGGGCATGGTGGTCGGCCACGTCGCACCCGAAGCAGCGGTGGGCGGCCCCATCGCTCTGGTGCAGGAAGGGGATACCATCACCATTGATGCCGAGGCGCGTTTGTTGAAGATCGACGTTTCCGGCGAAGAACTGGCCCGGCGCCGTGCAGCCTGGCAGGAGCCACGGCCACGCTATACCACGGGCGTGCTGTCAAAATACGCCAAGCTCGTCTCCAGCGCCAGCCGCGGCGCGGTGACGGACTGATCTTCCGGTTTAGCGCCTTCGACCCGCTCCCTCTGTAGTGAGGGAGCGTGGTTTTTCCTGTTAGATTCACCTTCGCAATATTTCCCTGGTACCATGTTGCATCCAGCCAACAGAATCATCATCCGCTACGGCGAAATTGGGCTCAAGGGAAGAAACCGCCCTATTTTTGAAGAAAAACTGCGCAAGAACGTCGAGCAGCGCTTATCGTGCGCCGGTATGGCTTGGCCGGTGCGCAACATGCACGATGGTCTGTATGTCGAAGTTCCCGAAGAGGCGCAGTCTGCGCTACCGGAAGCATCGGCATGTTTGCGCGAGGTGGCAGGCATCGTTTATTTCGCGCTGGCGTGGTGGTTACCGGCCGCTCATGCTGGCGAATGGTCATCCGCCGATTTGGTGCGGATCGAAAAAGCCGCCGTCGAACTGGCGCAACCTCATCAGATTCCCGGCGCGACGTTCTGTGTGCGGGTACGGCGCACCGATAAGCATTTCCCGGTTTCTTCAACTGAGATGGAAAAGCACTTGGGTGCAGCGATTATACAGTCTTCCGGCTGGGACAAGGTGAAATTGCAGGATCCCGACCGCACCTTTCACCTCGATATCAATCGCGCCGGAGCTTTTCTGTATACGGAAAAAACCCCGGGTGTTGGCGGTCTGCCGGTGGGTTCCAGCGGGCGCGTCATCAGCCTGTTGTCGGGTGGAATCGATTCGCCCGTGGCATCTTATCTCATGGCGAAACGTGGCTGCACGGTCGATTTTCTACACGTTACGGCCACCGATGTGCAACAGCAAAGCGCGGAGCAGGGCGTGGTCGCCGAGCTTGCCCGGCAGCTCAGCCGCTATACCTTACGGTCGCGGCTTTATGTCTTGCCGTCCGATCGGTTCGATATGGCGCTGATGGGCCGCGAGACAGGCTATGAGCCGATTCTGTTTCGCCGCTTCACCGGCAGGCTGGCGCAAGCTCTGGCACGTCGCAGCGGTGCGCAGGCGCTCGTCACCGGTGACAGCCTGGGCCAAGTGACTTCCCAGACCCTGGAGAACATGGTGACCATCTCTGCCGCCGTCGAACTGCCGATTTTCCGCCCGCTGATCAGTTCCGATAAACAAGAAATCATTGCCCTGGCGCACAAGATTGGCAGCTACCAGACGTCCATCCAACCGTATAAGGATTGCTGTGCGCTGCTGTGCCAAACCCCCAGAACCAAATCGGCGCCCCACCGTGTCGAAAAGCTCGAACAGGAATTGATGCCGGATTACCAGGGATTGATTGATGCGACACTTGCCGAGATGGTGTGTCTGGAGTACGAGTGTGGAGTGAAGGTGTGATCGTGCGTCCCTCCGGCTAACAATCATGAAAATGCCGGCTCGCTCTTCGCTGGTTACCATCAGTCCATCAGTACTGCGGCAAGCAGTACAGTTGCTTCGGTGATCTCGATCAGCGCCCCGGCGGTATCCCCGGTGGTACCACCGAGGCGCTGCAGCATAAGTTTACGCAGCATCAGGAATAGTCCTGCCATGGCCAGCAGCAAGCCGATCGCCGTCCAGCCGGTGATGAGCGGTATTGCTGCGAGGGTGAATATCACCATGACGATGCAGGCGCGGCGCGGCAGGTGGTTGGCGAGCGGGCTGCCCAGGCCGTGCGGCCGCACGTAAGGTGTGGTGAGGAACAGCAGCACCAGTGCGGTGCGCCCGAGCACAGGTGTCACGATGAGGATTTCCCAGCTTTCGTTCGGCGCGAGGGTCGCCAACGCGGCGAATTTGATCAGAAGAACCAGGAACAGGGCGACGACCGCCATTGTGCCGTTGCGGGGATCTTTCATGATGGAGAGCGTCTTCTCACGGTCACCGAGCCCGCCGGCCCAGGCATCGGCGCTGTCGGCGAGGCCGTCGAGATGTAGCGCCCCGGTAACGACCACCCAGACGGAGAGCAACAGCGCAGCGGCTACCAGTGTGGGCGCGTCAACGAGCATCCAGGCCAGCCCGGCGAGCAGTGCGCCGATGGCCAGTCCGACCAGCGGGTAGTAGAGCAACGAGCGCCCGGTCGCCGTGGCATCCGGCGGCCCCGCGATTCGCATGGGCAAGACGGTGAGAAACTGCAAGGCGATGAGGAATGGACGGAACATGGGTGCGTTACTTTATGACGTACGTCACGCCGTCGAGTCGTACCGAGCCGTCCCTGCCGATGCGCACGCCGTGCAACTGGCCGTGTCCGACACTGAATTCTTGCAGTTGCGCCACGGAAACACCCGTTATTTGGCAGAGCAGCACGCGGATGACCCCGCTGTGGGTGACGATCAGCACGCGCTGTGCAGGGTACTTCGTGAAGATGTCGTTCCAGGAATCGAGCACGCGTGCCTGGAATTGCGCCAGCGGTTCGCCCCCGGGCGGCGTGTTGTGGAGCGGATCGTTCCAGAAGCGGGTGAGGGCATCGGTATCGGTCGTCATCAGTTCGGCGGCGGTACGGTCTTCCCAATCGCCAAAGTGTATTTCCATCAGACGTGCGTCGAATGAGAGTGGCGTCGAATACCGCCTGGCATATTCCTCGGCGAATGCGGCGCAGCGTGCCGACGGCGAGCTGATCACCCTGTCCCAGTCGCCACTATCGGTGACGGCGGCATGCATCTGTGCCAGACCGGCGGCAGTCAGTGGGTCGTCCGTGTGACCTCGGAAACGGTTGCCGCCCTCGACCTCGCCATGGCGCAGCAAGCCGACGCGTAGGGGTGCGCCAGTGTTGCGGGAGGTAGGACGCCGGGAGCGACCGATCCGCATCACGGACTCTTTCCCGATACGCCCGCCTCGGCGAACGTCGCCATCTCGTTGTGCAGCGCGCAGGCCATGCGCAGCAGCGGCACGGCGACGGCGGCGCCGCTGCCTTCGCCCAGGCGCATCTCGAGATTAAGCAGCGGCCGCGCATCGAGCGCATCGAGTACCGAGCGATGCCCCGGCTCGGCTGATGCGTGCGAGAACAGGAACCAGTGTTCGGCGCCGGGGCACAGCCGCGCGGCGGCGAGGGCCGCCACTGAACTGATGAAACCGTCCACCAGCACTGGCAGGCCCAGGTGCGCGCAGGTGATATAGCCACCGGTCAAGGCCGCGATCTCGAAACCGCCGAGACGCCGCAATGCCTCCAGTGGCGTGCCGTGGTGCGTGCTGTGACACGCCAGCGCGCGGCGTATGATCTCGATCTTATGGGTCACGCCGCGGGCATCCAGGCCGGTGCCCGGGCCGGCGAGGCGGTCCGGTGGTGCATCGAGCAGGGCGCATGCCAGGGCGGAGGCGGCGGTGGTGTTGCCGATGCCCATCTCACCGCCGATGAAGAGTTGTGCACCATTCAACCGCGCCCGTTCGGCGGCATGACGGCCGATGCCGAGCGCATGCGCGAGTTGATGAACGTCCATCGCGGATTCAAGCGTAAAGTTGGCGGTGCCTGGACCGAGGCGGCGGTCCTTCACGCCGTCGAGCGGACCGGTGTCGTGTGCCGTGCCGAGGTTGATGACTTCGAGTGAGGCGCCGAGGATGCGCGCCGCCACGCAGATCGCCGCGCCGCCGCGCGCGAAGTTCTTCACCATCTCGGCGGTGACGGCCTGAGGAAAGGCCGATACCCCTTCGACCGCCACGCCATGGTCGCCGGCGAACACCGTGATGTGCACCTTATCCACGCACGGTTGCTCCGTGCCTTGTAGGGCGGCGATCTGAATGGCGATCGCTTCCAGCCGGCCAAGTGCGCCGGGCGGCTTCGTGAGTTGCGACTGCCGCGCTTCGGCGGCCTGGCGCGCGCCGGCATCGGGCAACGCCGCCGGGATGGCCAGCCATTCGACGGTTGCGCCTGCATTCATATGGGTTCCCCTTTTAAGATATGGGGCAGGCCCGCCACGGTCAGGATCACATGCTCGCAAATCTGCGCTAGATCCTGATGTAGCCGGCCGGCTTCGTCACAGTAGCGACGGGTCAGTTCACCCAACGGCGTCACGCCCATGTTGGTTTCGTTGCTGACCAGGATGATACGGCCCGGCAACACCGGCAACACGTTGAGCAGCGCATCGCGCTCCCGTTCCAGCAAGGTCGCATCGTTGTCTGTCACCAGATTGGTGAGCCAGAGTGTCAGGCAGTCGACGAGCAGGCAGCGATCCGCTGTGGCATGGGTGTGCAGCGCCGCAGCGAGTTCGTGCGGTTCTTCCACCAAGGGCCAGGCTGCTGGGCGGTGTGCGCGGTGTGCTGCGATGCGTGCGCGCATTTCATCGTCACCAGCCGACGCTGTGGCGATGTATGTGACGGGCAGGCTACTTTCGCCGGCGAGGCGTTCGGCCAGGCGGCTCTTGCCGGAGCGCACGCCGCCGAGAATCAGTGTTTTCATACAGGCGCCTTTATCGCTTCGAATCGAAGCGGCTGAGTGAGTATGTGGGTGAACATGTGCAGGTCGAGGGTGCAACGGTGCGGTTTGTTCAGGCAGGAATGGCATAATCGACAAGCCAGCCTCCGCTAAACAGAGTGAGTACCCAGAGCAACACGGTGTGCTGGATCAAGCGCAAGGCACGTTCGATGTCACCGGTCCTTGTGTCAAGTCTTTCACCAATGGCGGCCGCGCCTGCATAGCGCCGTGATAACACGCCGGTCCGCCGAGCAACACGCCGAGACTGCCCGCACCCGCCGCCATTACCGGCCCGGCATTCGGGCTTTTCCACCGCGCGCCTTGGGACTGCCAGTAGCGCAGTAGGCGTCAAAACCCCTGTGACAAGGCGTAGGGCACAGCTCAACGTCGTCAGCCGCGCCTCGGCCCAGCTGAAAGGCGAATAGCGTGCATTACGGTAGCCCCACATCGCATCCAGCGTGTTGGCCTGGCGGGCGAGTGCCGCGACCAGCAATTCCGCGCACTCGCGCACGCCTTCTACCTTCAGGCGTTGGAACTCCGCGGCGCGTTCGCTCAACGCCGCCGCAGTGGCATCACGTTCCACGCAGCAAATACCGTACCGCCTGCGCCAGCCGGCGCTCGATCTCTTTTCTCGTGATGGCGGTTACCGAGCACAGCGTCTCGTCCGCCGTTCGGGCGATGCAGGCCGCGGTGACGATGAAGGCAGGTTCGGTGGCAAAAGCCGCGTGCGAACCCGACTGCGGCAACGTCGCAGGCCAACGGCACTTCTTCATTCTTGTTTTTTCTCCGGCGCACCAATCGGTGACACAAAGACACCACAGAGGAAAATGCATCAGACGGAAACAGGGAAGAAGAACGACCTGTCAGCCGCAGCATTGCCCTCCGCAATGCCAATCTCGAGAGACTATCCTCGGTTTTCCGCCGCCGCAGTAGCGCGCGATGGCCCGGACAGGCGCCTGGCTTCAGGCCGGTCCCCAGTTTGCGAGGGGTCTTGAAAGACCTGGGCGGATTGCCTTCCCACGTTGAAACGCAGTGGCTCGATAATCCGCCGCAACTCGCTTACCGTTGCGGGGGCAGCGCCGGAATTGTTCGTTGACGAAATATCAGGAACACACCGGCTTCCCGTTTCATCCTTGGGGTGGATACCCTTGGGACACCTGAAGCAAGTTGGCAGAAAGTATAGAAACCTCGAAGAGGTGTCAAGACCGGTGTTAGCATGTTATGGGCTGCGGTGAGGGCGAACCCGTTCGCCACCATTTGCAATTCGACCTTGATTTGTTCCTTGAAGCTGGGCGGCAGATTGAATTCCCCGAAATAATTCTGGTACAACCAGCCAGCGTTGGTATACTTCGCCACGTCTGCGTCCGTGCCGTTTCCACCTTCATAAAACTCCCCACTTCCTATCCCGATACCCCTCCAATGGCCGGTAGCGGCTTTTGTAACTCATCTTCGGCGATTTTTCGATCCAGTATCCCAGGTAAACGAACGGCAAGCCAAGACGCTTGGCTTCCTCAATTTGCCACAGGATCGCATATACGCCCAGGCTACGCGCGCGATGTTCCAGGGTGGGGTCGAAGAAGGTGTAGACGGCCGACAGTCCTTGCGGGAGATAATCCGTTACCGCCACAGCGAGCAATTCTTCCTCGTGGCGGAATTCGATCAATGTGGTGTCGATTTCGCCGCTGGCAAAGAACGACATGTAGTTCGCCGGATCGGGATTGTCCATGCCCCCGCCGGGGTGACGGGCGGTGAGATAACGTTGGTAAAGGGCGAAGTGTTCGCTGTTGCGCGCTACGGGAACGCGGATGATTTCGAGGTCTTGATTGCGCCGCCAGATGCGCCTTTGCGTGCGGTTGGGCTGGAATTGCGCTACCGGAACGCGCACCGCTACGCAGGCCGTGCAATCGCGGCAGCCGGGCCGGTAGATGTGCTCGCCGCTGCGCCGGAAGCCGTGGTCGACGAGCTGGCTGTAAAGACGGCGGCTGGCGGGCGTGCGAGGATCGGCGAATACCGTGATGGCCTCTTCTCCCGGTAGATAGTTGCAGGGATGCGGGGCGGAGGCATATAGGGCCAGGGTGTTCTTCATATCAAGGGCACCTCTAAAAATTCGCTAAAGCCACGATGGCAGCGTTGGAAATGTGCTCAAAATGCTCATGTACTACGTGTACACTCCGCTTTTTCGCCCATTTCCGCCTTGCCCTCGCGGCTTGATCGAATTTTTAGAAGTGCCCTCAAGGGGAAGGTCATCATCTAGCTGCCACGGCGCAGGATGTCCGGGTTCGTCGCGCCATTGTTCCAGCAGGCCGATGAAAGCGGTGCGGTCGATGTTTTCCGCCCCCAGGGTTTGCAAGTGCGTGGAATGGACTTGGCAATCGATCGCTGCGTAGCCCCAGCGTTCGACCTGTCGCACCAGGTGGACGAAGGCTACCTTGGAGGCATCGCTTGCCCGGCTGAACATGGATTCGCCGAAGAACATGCGGCCGAGCGCCACGCCGTACAGACCGCCGGCCAGTTCGCCGTTTCGCCACGCCTCCACCGAATGGGCGATTCCCATCTCATGCAACCGGTTGTACGCCTCGATCATTTCCGGCGCAATCCAGGTGCCCATGCCGTCACCGCGCGGCGCAGCACACGCCTGCATGACGTGCCGGAAGGCCGTGTCCGCCGTTACCGTGAATCCGCCTTTTCTGATGGTCTTGCGCAGAGTGCGCGAGATTTTCAGCCGCTGTGGAAACAGCACGGCGCGCGGATCGGGTGACCACCACAGGATGGGTTCACCCTCGCCATACCAGGGAAAGATGCCGTTACGGTAAGCCTCGATGAGGCGTGCGGGCGCAAGATCGCCGCCCGCCGCGAGCAGGCCGTTGGGCTCGCGGAGTGCCTGCTCGACGGCCGGAAAGGCGTGGGTTTTGTCGTTTGGGGGGATCCAGTATAAGCGCTTCATCTAGTGCCTTCGCGCCTTGATCGAATTTTTAGAGGTACCCTGTTGCTTGTTCAAGAATATCACATGTGCTACGTTGACCTGCGGTTGAACATAAAAAGCAGCGACAAGAGAAAAACATGGGACTGACGTTTGATATCCAGAGTGCTCCTCCCGCGGCGGCCGAGATCGCTGCCGCGCGTGAGCGGCTTGAACGGGATCTGGCTGTGATCGAGCGGCGCGACTGGAAGTTTTTTTTATCGGCGATGTTCGCGCTGCTCGTGCTGCTGGCGGTGGCTTTGCCGATAGGGCGCGATATTCTCAACAAGCCATCGAGCGATCCCACGGTGGTCACGGCCTTTGTCCTTTTTACCCCATACACCGTTTTTTTTGTGTTCAACGTCTACAACATTCTTCGCCATCGACGTATCGAAGAGCCGCGCAAGGAGGTGAGGACCGCGCTGGCGTCTTTGGACGATCTTGCTCCCGAGGGAGTCGAAACCGTTGTTGATTGGGGCCGGCGGAACGCCGCTATCGCCGAGTATCAGGGGCGGGTTGCCGCTCAGGGAAGGGTGCTTGTGCAAGGCGAGATGGATGCCATGAAGAGGGTTTTCCATTCGATGGATATGAAGAATCATTAAACTGGCATTCAAGCGCATCTGCTTTTCCATTTTTTCTCCCGGGCGTAGGGTGCGCCTCGCGCACCAGCCATGCGGCGCGTGAGGCGCACCTTACGAAACTACGAAACCGCCGTTTTTAGGACCCGAGGTTTCGTACTCTCAACGGATTTGAGATAATAGCCGCAGATGTCATCCGAATCCTCCCCAAAACGCCCCCCGTTTTTCTCGAATTTCCGTCGCTGGTTCGATCATGGCTGGCGCAGTCCAGTTGTCGTTTATGTCCTGCTCATGGGATTACTGGCTGGGATAGGCTATGTCGCCTGGCTTGACCACATCGTGCGCAGCCAGTTCGAGGGCAATCGTTGGGCGCTTCCTGCCCAGGTTTATGCCCGGCCGCTGGAATTATTTCCCGGCGCCCCCGTCAGCGGTTCGCAATTTGCCGAGGAGTTGCAGATGCTCGGTTACCGGCGCAGCGGTGAGCGGCGCAGCGGCAGTTATGTGCGCCATGGTGACGAATTTCAGGTGGTGACCCGGCCTTTCACCTTTGGCGATGGCAGGGAAGATCCGATTGCCGTGCGTGCGGTGTTTTCGGGCGACCGGCTAGCCGTGCTGCAACATCTGGAGACCGGCAAACCCATCGACCTGGTGCGCCTCGATCCGGTGCTGATCGGCAAGATCTACCCAGCACACAACGAGGACCGCGTTTTTGTGCGCCTTAAAGAAGTGCCGCCGCTGCTGATCAAGGGGCTGCTGGCGGTGGAAGACCGCAATTTCTACCAGCATCACGGCGTCGACCCCATCGCCGTGGCGCGCGCGCTATGGGTGGATGTGCGTGCGCGGGAGATGGTGCAGGGCGGCAGCACGCTGACGCAGCAGTTGGTGAAGAATTTCTTCCTCAGTAACGAGCGCACCATGACGCGCAAGTTCAAGGAAGCGGTCATGTCGTGGCAGCTCGAATGGCACTATGAAAAAGACGAGATTCTCGAGGCGTATTGCAATGAGATCTATCTCGGCCAGTCGGGCAAACATGCGATCCACGGCTTCGGGCGAGCGAGCTGGTTTTATTTCCGCCGCCCCCTGAGCGAGCTGCAACTACCGGAGCTGGCGCTGCTCGTCGGCCTGGTGCGCGGCCCGTCCTATTACGATCCGCGTCGTCATCCCAAGCGCGCTCTGGCCCGGCGCAATCAGGTGTTGGCGATGTTGGCCGAGCAGGGTGGCATCACGCTGGCCCAGGTACGGGCAGCGCAGGAAGCGCCGTTGGGGGTGACGGCCAAAGCAGCCAGCAGCGCAGCGCTGTCCCCGGCATTTATCGACCTGGTGCGCCGCCAATTGCGGCGCGATTATCGCGAAGAGGATCTCAACTCGGCCGGCTTGCAGATCTTCACCACGCTCGATCCATTGGTGCAAACCGGCACTATGCGCGCGCTGCAAACGCGGGTCGAGCAGTTGGAGAAGCAGCAGCGCCTGCCGCAGGGCAGCCTGGAGGGCGCGGCCATCGTCACCAGCAACGAGGGTGGCGAGGTGCTGGCATTGGCGGGCGGGCGCGACGCCGATTTCGCCGGCTTCAACCGTGTGCTCGACGCGCGGCGGCCGATCGGCTCACTGATCAAGCCCGCCGTCTACCTCACGGCCCTGTCCAACCCCAAATATACCTTGCTCACGCCCTTGAACGACGGACCGCTGACTCTGAAAAATCCGGGCGGCAAGCCCTGGCAGCCGCTCAACTACGACAAGCAGTTTCACGGCTGGGTGCCGCTCAAGTCGGCGTTGGCCCATTCCTATAATTTGGCCACGGTGCGCCTGGGGATGGATGTAGGGGTGAGCAATGTCTTGCAGACGATGGAAAGGTTGGGTGTGGAAGAAAAGCTCAAACCTTATCCTTCGGTATTGCTGGGCGCCGCCGAGCTGACACCGTTTGATGTCACCCAGATGTATCAGAGCGTTGCCAGTGGCGGATTCCACACTCCGTTACGCGCCATACGAGAGATACTGAGCCGCGACGGCAGACCTTTGAGGCGGTATGAAGTGACCGTCCGGCAAGCCGCCGATCCCGCCGCAGTATTTCTGTTGACGCGCGCCATGCAGGACGTGATGCGCAATGGCACCGGCGTGTCATTATACTCGCGCGTGCCATGGTCATGGGCGGTGGCGGGCAAAACCGGCACCACGGATGGGTTGCGCGATAGCTGGTTCGCCGGATTTACCGGCGACCGGCTGGCGGTGGTATGGCTGGGGCGCGACGACAATCGTCCGACCGGCCTGAGCGGCTCGACTGGCGCCCTGCAAGCCTGGGGCGATATCATGTTGCGAGCCGGTGCGCAGCCACTGAAACTTGAAACACCCAAAGGCATCGAATGGGTATGGATCGATGCCAACAGCGGCATGCGCAGCGCAGAGGGTTGCATGGATGCGGTGCAAATGCCGTTCCTGCGCGGCTCCGCGCCGCTGCAAATGGCGCCCTGTAGCGAAATACCCGGCGACTCCGTTGGCGAGACTATTGATAACGCGGTAGACAAGGCTGTCGATTGGCTCAATGAGGTGTTCCAATGAAGATAGCGAGTTGTGCGGCATTCGCCGCTGCCGGTCTGGTGTTGCTGGCGGGTTGTGTGTCACCGCTGTCCAAGCAGGGCAGGGTATCTCCCGCGCCTGCGGAAGCCAGGGAACATATCGCGCCCGCGCCGCAAAAGGAGCG
>SBBG01000159.1 GCA_005240065.1 Gammaproteobacteria bacterium
GCGCAGGACGATCTCCAGCGAAGCGGCATCAAACTGATTGAGTGCCAGCCATTGCACGAACAGGCCATCCGCGGTCAAGCGCTCACGCGCGCGCTGGAACTGCTGCACGGAGAGCAAGGCGCTGTGTCCAACCAGATCGGGATGGAAAAGATCGCCGATGATTACATCATAATATCCTTGATCGGCGCGTAAAAAACGCCGCGCGTCATCCCGTACCACATTCAGGCTGGACATCACGCCCTGATTGACCGGCGCAAACCACTCGCCCGCCGCCTCTATCGCTCCTTGCGACAGTTCGACTCCTTTGCGCGACATGCCCGGAAACGGCAACGAACCCGCCGCCGATATTCCCGTCCCCAGCCCCAGAAACAGCACCGAACGCGGATCGGGATGAAGCAGCAAGGGTAAGCGTGCCTGATTCTTCTGCGCCTCGACTGCGGCCTGTTCGGAAGAAGCATCCATACGCTGCAAATCGGCCAGCAGCAGACGCTGTCCGTCCAGCCGTTCCACCACATGGGTAATGGAAACCGCGTCCTCATGGACATAGACATCCCGGCTACCCGCCTGCGCCGCCGGCAACAAAACCGCGACCTTGGGCAGTTCATACAACCGCCCCACACCGGCCAGAACGGCGAACCCCGCCAATACCGCCCAAGGCCAGCGCGCATCGGCCCACACCATGCCGCAAACGAACAGCACTACGGCCGCAAAGCAGACGGTGGCCGGTGTCCCCAGCCAGGGAAGCAGCACAAATCCTGCCAATACCGCCCCCAGCGCCGCCCCCAGCGAGTTGGCGCCATACAGCCACGCACCCGTGCCAGGATGGCCGCCCAGACGGACACTGAGCAACGGCAGCCACGCGCCCAACGCCAGCGTCACTGGCAAGGTCAACAGGGTAATCACCAGCCCCTGCCACCACAGGGCACTGGCCAGCGATGAAAAATGCGCCTGCTCGACCCATTCCGCCAAGCTCGGCACCAGCCCCAACCCCAGCAGACTGAATCCGGCCGCCAGCACCGGCAAGACAGCAAACCAATATTTGCCCCGCATGCGCCGCGCCACAATACTGCCCGCCCCGATGCCAACGAGAAAGACCGCCAGCAGCACCGCCAGCACATATTCGGTGCGCAACAGGATCATGCCGAACAACCGTGACCAGCCGACCTGCAACATCAGCGCTGCGGCACCGACGCCGGCATAGGCCAGCAATGTCAGGAAAGACAAACGCCCCGCCCGCGCGGAACCGCTATCATCGCTCGTCTCTGCGGCGACCACTGTAGATGCCCTGGATGATAGCCAGAACGCCACAACTGCCACACCCAATCCGATCACGGCCACGACGCGCACTGCACTCACCCATCCCAGCCAAGGCAAGAGCAACAACGGCAACAAGGCGCCCGCGACACCGCCCAAGGCATTGAATCCATAGATCCGGCCCAACGAGACATCCCCGCCAGGCGCAACCCGGCTCGCCGCCTTGAGTATCAAGGGAAACCCCGCCCCCATGGCCAACGCCGGAACAAACAGCAGCAACAGCGCCATACCGCCTTGCAGGGCATACCATGCGGACAAGGACACCTGCGCCGCCGCGTCGCCCAAGCCGCCATCGAGGGACTGCTGGAGCCAAGGCATCGCCAACGCATAGAGCGCCACGCCAGCCTCCAGCGCAGCGAACACCATAAGCGGAGCCTGCACATGCCGCCCCCAGCGCCCCCCCAGCAAACTGCCCACACCCAGACCCGCCATGAAGGCGGCGACGGTCACCACGACGCCGAAAATGCTCACCCCAAATTGCAGCCCGAGCATGCGCGCCCACAACACTTCATAGGCAAGACTGACAAGACCGGAGATGAAATAAAGGAGGATCAGCCGCCACCCCCCGCCACCGGGTGCGTGACTGCGTAAAGAAAAGTCGCCCGGAACAGGGTCGAGCGTCAGGCGGGCGCGCATGAAATTCTTATGCTGTTGCTGTAATGTTCGAAACGTCAAAAAGGGAAAAACCAGACTATCGCAGTGACGGCGTGGGCTATCGCCAGAAACACACTGATACCGGCGAAAATCATATGGGGCACAAAGACCTGCTTGCCATATACGACCATCGAGATACCCAGCCCGGCAGTAAGCAGAATGCTCACCAGCAACACAGCGCCCATGATGAACAGGATCTGCCGCCGTTCCTTCTCGGCAATCAGCACATGCTCACTGACAACTCGCTCTTTTTTGATGAACGACTGCATCACCTCGTGGCCGCTGCCTGCATCCTCGGCCGCTCTCACTGGCGATGACCACCCACCCCAAAGAAACGACACCAGACAGAGCATTCCCAGAAACTTCCCCAATCCCAGCATGCTGCACCCTGCATCCGCATTGTTTTTCAATTCTCTAATCAATGTGGCGGGTTACGCAAAAAACGCTAACCCCCCACATTGATTCAACCCCTTTCCGCCTCAACGACCTTCTCCGGGATCTCCTCGGCTGACTTCTTCCGCTTGCGCATGGCGAAATACCAATAAAGTATCGCCATGACAATGAGCGGACCCAGCACCGTCGGGAGCAGAAACAGGAAAATCAGCCACGGCGTATCGATCGTGACATGCAGATAGCGGTAACTGTCGAGCGCCAGCGCACTATCCGACAATACCAACAATAACACCGCATTAAAAACAAGCGCATGCTTATTCATTGTTTACCCCTCAAAAGATCAGGAGGAACCGGCATCCTTGGCACAACGGAATCCATAAAAATCGGACGCATAATACGGCAGAGAAAAATTCCGGTGATAGCTCGACGTGGAAAACGGATCGCTCTTCCACGAGCCTCCGCGCAACACCTTGTAAATCTTCTTGTCCGTCGGCACCAGATCGACCACCCTCATTGCCCGGTCAGCCGCCGAATTGGCTTGCGCCACCTTGACCTTGAACACATCCTCCGGCGCATCCGAACCCGGATAGGGCAGAAAATCATCGGCCGTCCATTGGCCCACATTGCCTGCCATGTCCATCGCCCCATAAGGACTGGCGCCCGACTTATATTGCGTCACTGGCGTTGTCGAGCCCACCGAGTAATAGGTATTCAACCGTGCAGGCTCCATCTTCTCGCCCCACGGCCAGCGTCGCCCATCCGTCCCGCGCGCCGCCTTTTCCCATTCCGCCTCGGTCGGCAAGCGCTTACCCGCCCAGCGAGCATAACCGACGGCATCGAACCACGACACCATGGTCACCGGGTGCATTTCAGTCCCATCAGGAATACGGCCGTCCTTCCAATTAAGTGGCGGCCGATGCCCGGTGGCCGCAACAAAGCGCGCATATTGCGCATTGGTAACCGGGTATTTGTCGATCAGATAAGCATCCAGCTTGATCTGATGCTGCGGCCGATTCTGCACGTCGTCGCGCGCCCGGTTGGTGCCCATCAGAAATTCACCGGCCGGCACCATAACCATCGAATCCAGCTCCTGCCATTGTTCGGGAGTCAACAGCGACTCAACCTCCGCCACCGTGTAAGACGATTTAACAATGGCCGTCGCCCTTTTTTTCTGAAGGAGCACATCTTCCCCTGCCGCACGGATCTTGGTTTTCATCTCCGCGACATCATAGGAAGACTTGCTGCGCATCTCCTCCATACGATTCGAGCCGAGCTTCACGACATGAGCAGCACTGAAAATCATCGTCAACACCACGCAGGTCACCACCGTAGCAGCGAGGTAGCGCTTGCGCGCAGCGCTCTGCTCCGGCGCAATCACGCCCGGACGGCGTACATCAGCCTTCACCGCCGCCTCCCGAAGAATCGCCGCCCACACGCACGCCGTCTTCGGCTTTTTTGTAGAGAAGATGCTTGGGCGTTCTACCGTAAGTCTTTTTGACCAGGATTTCGCCCACCCATCCACCCCCGCCGGCGAATTCCATGGCGACAACCACCACCAATACCCAATAGATAAACGGCAGGACTATCGACCCTTCCGGCACTGGCGCAACGCCATAAACCACCAGCAAGTACTTGTAACCTTGTACGATCAACGGCACGAACAGCGCCAGCAGCTTTCCGCCAAAACCATAAATCAAGGCGACCGGGAAACCGGCTATGAAGGGGATGATGAAAAGCGTGAAGGCCCACTCATAGGTGAAGGAGTCCATCCCGCTAAAGAAATGCAGGTCGACACCCATCCAGTACTCTAGAGCGACATTCGTGGCAACGCCCACCCCGATGGCAAGAACAGTCATCATCGCATCAAATAATTTGTTTTTGATTCCGGGGTTCATCGCGACAATCACCTCGATCCGGGATAAGGCTTACCCGTCAGCTTCTCGTATTCCGCCTTCCTGGTTTCCTCCAGATACCAGTCCTGCACCTTCAGACTGGCCACATAGGCAGCAAGAGTTTGGCGTTCCTGTTCGGACAGATGCGCATAAGAAGGCATTCGATACGCCTTTTTTAATCTCGACGGCACAACCGCCTGCGGGTCTTGGGCCGAAAAATATTCATATAACCACTTCTCGTCCTTCAATGAACCGATGCCGTCAAGCGCGGGGGCGGGAACATTGGCTGTCATATCGCGACTCCCCCACAAGGCATGGCACTCCCTGCACTTCAGGCGATGATAGAGATCGGAACCCGCAGCTTTAAGCCTGGAATCCGCCGTGGAGTAAAATGGAATACCACGATCCTCGCCGTCATTCTTTGCATTGCCATCCTGCCAGATCTTGGTTCCCGCCAGCACGACGCTCAGCACGGCAATCACAGCAAGGATGCCTTTTTCACCTTTGCGCATCCGCTACGTGCCCAGCTTCTTCTTTTCCTTCTCCGCCAGCACCTCCTCCCTGCGCTGTATCTGCCGCTTCATCACTTCCTGGCTCTTGGCGAACTCCTCCGGAGACATCTTGTCCTTGTCTTTCTCATCGAAGACGACATACTTGATATCCTCGTCGAACTGCTCGTTCTTCGCCGCCCACCACAAGAAATAACCCGCAGCGATCAAAATGATCGCCGCCGCCACCAGCCACACATAGATCGTCCAGCCATCCGGCAAGGATTGTAAATACTCTGTCATACCAACCTCCCACCAACTAAAACAAGTAACCTTCGATCATTTGCGTCCAGCCAAACGTCAGACCAAACACAATGCCCAGGATAAGGGCGCCAAACATCCATTTTTCTCCGGTTTTCAAAGATCGCTTCGTCTTCTTTACATAAACAAAAATCATGAAGGAGAACAGCATCACCTGCATGACCAGAAAGACGAAGATGGCTACGCTGTATTTATATTTATTGAGCCCTTCAATTGTCATGTCCAGGCCGAAAGGGCTGTTTGCGGCATCCTGAACCTTCGCCAGCATCGCTCCCGAATATTCTCCCAGCCGGGAGTTCGTAAAACGTTCCAACAGCATCGACATCAAATCAAGCCGCATATCATCATTACCTGTGCACAGCGCCGCTGCCTGTGTGCTTGATTCTATATGCACCTTGCTTAAATCGCCAGAACTCTGCGCCATCATTTCACGAAAAACAGCACAGATAATGTGTAGACAGGAATATCCCCGACGGGTTCCGTATCGGGAGGCTTTCCAGCCTCCAAAAGCACCTTGCCAGGAACCAAAAAAAAATGCCGCCCCACAAGGAGGCGGCATTGAACTGTTGTAAAAGCACTGCCCGTTTTTAGGGCAAGACATAAACCTTACTTGAAGGCTTCGGCATCCTTGGCCATTTTTTTGTCTTCCTTGTGAATCTTCCAATACTTATCCACAATGGTGCTATATAGCGCCGGCACGAAAAACACGAAGGCAATGATACCGGCAGCCACAATACTTAGATTATCGACATCTATCATAGGTCTTCCTCTATTTCTCTGGGATCTGCGGCTTTCTGGAGAAATGCGGCAGCCGCTTGATCATGATTGCCATCCACAAGCAGTAGTAACTAACGTAGAACACATCGATCGTGTATCCCTTGTCCCACCACGGCTGAACACGTTCGCGCAGGCCATCCGGACGGAAATTACCCTCAAAGTTGGCCAGTACGATCTTGTCGCCCAAGATGGTGAAGTTATCCAACGGATACTTGGTCTGCTTCTGCAGCTCGATAACCTGTGGAGCGAGATTCTGCAGGTCATCCCAGTCGATCGGGTGACGCTCAAGCTGACCTTTGGTCCGGCTATCCGGCGCCTTGTTCATGGCTTCGGCCGTGACGAGCTTCATCTTCTCCGCCGGGGTAGCCGCAGCCTCCACGCCAGGAGCGTTCATTGCCTCCACGTAATATCTGTAGAGCTCCGCCGTCGGCCTCTGCCCCCAGATCGGCATCGTAATCATGAATGCCGTGAGGATGATCAGCGCGATCAGGAAAGTGAGCGGGAAGGGCAGCCGGTTGTTGGCCGGATGTATCAACCCCCCCATTCTTTCCTCACCCCATTTTCTCAGTATTTCCTGCTGTTCCTGCTCATCGGAGAGCGAATACAGCGGGTTATCCATTTTCCATGCCATAACATGCCCCTCTCGTAGTTGGTTATTTGAGACTCAAGACCCAGTCGATCAACGCGCGTATTTCGCTATTGGGCGCGTAATCCGGGACTTCAGGTGGATAGGTTCTCTTGCCCTCGGCATATTCGCGATACTCAGCGCGCCATTTGTCGAAATCAATGGTGTTGCCGTTGGCATCCTTGTCACCCCACAGGTAGTCGTAGCGAGGCATGATGGAATTGACCTGCACCAAGCGAGGATTGAAGAAGTGCATCATCATCCATTCGCGCGATCCATTGCGCGAAGCCACATGCAGGATATCGGGCGCTTTACGGTCAGAACCGAATGCCGTGGGTGACTCGCCATTGAAGTCGCCAAGGTAGGGTGGCGCACCAAAGGCCTGCCAGTCCTGGGTCTGCTCGGGGAGCAGTGTATGACACCACCAGCAGCCTTGAGCCACGAACTCGGTCTTGCCCTTGGAGATATAGCGAGTATTTTTATCACCCGCCGCCGCCAAGGTAGCCTCAGGGGTCCAGCCCCTCAGTTCCGAGGCATTCTCGATATAGCTCAACTCTTCACCGTTGAACTCATCGACACCGATAGTGAAAACAACCCCTCTTGCCGAGGCCGCCGAGTGGTTGGAACCGCTGACGGAACCAATCTGACCCTTGCTCATGCTGAGGTCTTCCACACCCTTGCCCAGATCATGAGGATGGCGGATGTTGGGTGGCATGGGAACGCCGGGCTGATAGACGTAGGCCGTCACTGGCGGATCCAGAGGAGCACCCGTTTTGGGGTCTTTGTCCAGAATCACCGTCAGAGGCCTGTTGACACCCAACAGTAACGGATCCGCATACATGAAGCCTACATCATAACCAGCCGACAACTGCTTTTCCAAGGCAACCCTGGTGGAAACGGCCGACCTCAAGTCGAAGCTGGGCATGAACATTGTGATGATCATCGAAAGGCCTAGCGCCCCTCCGACCATCGCCGCACCTAATCTATACTCTTTAAAAGCCACTTTTTATCCCTCCCAATTTCTCGGTTCAGATCTCCCCCGGCCGCGAGGCCAGGGGATCTCGGAATGTTACGAGTGTGACAGTTGTTTTTTAACGTTCGTAGGCCAGCTCGTGAGCATAACGTCCCTCGGGGACGACGGTGCCGGAACGCGCGGTCATCCACATGTTGGCGAGCCACACGAGATTACCCGTGAACACCATCGTGCCGCCGATCCAGCGCGCGATCATGTAAGGATGCTCGGCGATGACGACGTCGATGTAGGGCACCTCGTAGATCTTGCCCGCACCCTGGATCAGACCGGAGATGGTCATGGAGATCCAGTAGATGCAGAAACCGATCAGCACGAACCAGTAATGGAAGTTGGCCAGCGCCAGGGAGTATACCTTGCGCTTCATCATCTGCTGCAAACCGAAGTAGACAGCGGCGATTTCAAGGAAGGTGGACATACCGAGCAAGGCCAAGTGGGCATGCGCCACGATCCAGCCCGTGCCATGAATATACCAGTTGATGGCGCGGGTCTGCTGGAAACCGCCCTGCATGTTAAGGGGGATGGCGAGCATGACACCGGTCATGGAGAATTTGACTTCGATATTCTCCACGAACATGCTCCACTTGCCCTTCATGGTCAACAGGATGTTGGCGACGAAGGCCACAGCGGGGATCAGAATCAACACACCCTCCACGGAGGCGAAGGACTTCAGCCACTCAGGGAGTGGAGAAGACATGAGGTGATGCGATGCCGGAGTGGAGTAGAACACGATGATCGACCAGAAATGCATGTGGCCGATGCGGTGAGAGTACAACGGATTGCCGGTCAGCTTGGGAATCGTGTAGTAGGCGATTGCCGCCGCCACCGGGGTAATCCACAGACCAAGCAGGTTGTGGGCATGCCACCAGGTCAGGTAAGCCTCGGACAGACCAGTCAGATGAAAGTACTCGGGCGACTGACCGACCAGCACCACAATCGACACCATGAAGGTACAGGCACCGAAGAACCAGTTGGTGATGTAGATACCTTGAGTACGGCGATGCGCGATGGTCATTACCACGTTAAGACACAACGGCGCCAACACGCCAAACAGGATCACCAAGTCAAGCGGCCAGGCAAAATCAGAGTATTCACGGCCGGAGGTGATGCCTATCCACAGACTGATCAACGCCGTCGAAAGACCCACGTTCCACAGGAACGCCGTCCACAGACCCAGTTTTTCCGACCACATGCGGGTATTACCCAAGGCCGGTGTCATGTACATCATGGTCATGGCGAACGCCATGGAGATCCAGCCCACGATCACCGCGAGCACGTGCACCTGCCGCATGTGCCCGAAGGCGAACAGCTCGGTACCCGTCACAAAATCCGGGAAGGCCAGCTTCGCCGCATTGAACGAACCCAGACCCGTACCGACAACAAACCAGAATATCGACGAAAAACCGAAGTATATCGCCGCCGA
>SBBG01000103.1 GCA_005240065.1 Gammaproteobacteria bacterium
CTTGATCCAGCTAAAACATGAAATTGGCCAGCAAATACGCCGTGTTATTGTCGGAGGCGCTCCTGCCGAAACCGTCGTAGTCCTTGCTTGCGCCATTGAACTTGTTATAGGCGGTATACTGAAGCGCGAGCTTTATATCCTGCCTCGGCAAATAATTCACTTCGGCGATGTAACCATTGCTGTTTGGGCTTCCCGTGCCGCTGCCCGCCACCGCCTCCATGGGATAGAGCAGGGGATCGGCATCACCGCTGATCACGAAATATCCCAGCATCGCCGCGTACTTGCGCTGGAAGGAGTAGCTGCCGTTCACCCTGAAGATATCGAGCTTGGTGGCGACCGGCGTCATCATCGCCGCTTCGTCGTATTTGACAGAACGCTTGATCCATGTCGCATAAGCGGAAAAGATGTGCGGATCGCCGATGGACTGGTATTGCGCATCCAGTCCGATGTCCCGGTAACGCTGCGTCTCCCCCAGCATCATGAACATCGGGTCGGACGCATCGAGCCTGGCCTTGCCCGATATCCCGTAAACGCCCGCCGCGAAAGAGTTGATGTCCTTCTGCCCCTGCACCGCCAGACGCCAGTACGGCGCAATCCCCTGGATTTTCCCCATGGCGCCGCCCTCCCGCGAACGGTAACCGGTGAGTTCCGCGTACACCAGATTGTTCCAGTACGCGTAGGCGCCCAGTCCGGCCACCCGCATCGAGAGGGGATCGCTCAGCCCCGTTCCCGCGGCGGGAGTGGGGGCGATGGCCTGCGGCTCGTAGGGGAACATGTATGCCGGCGTGCTGTTCCAGGCATCCTGGAAAGTGGGCATGTTGTTGAGCGTGAGACCATAAGTCAGCGGCGCGCCGCCGATGATCGCCTGATCGGCGTAGCGGATGTCCGCCATATCCAGAAAGACTTGTTCCCTTTCCTTCGTATAGGAGACCTGGGTAAGCGTTCCCACCTTGGAGGCGATCTTTCCGCCGTAATACACGCTGAGCGCCTGGGGCACGCGCCATCCTTCGGCTTCATCGCCTTTTTTCTCCACCGAGGTATAGGTGAACTGCGCTCCCGCCGAGAGGGGCGGGAATTTCTTCTTCTGCCCATCGCTCATCACGTAGCCGCCGAGCTTGAACTCCCGGCCGAAGGGAGTCAGTTGCGGGAATATCGTGTGGCAGGCCGAACACTCCATGCCCATTTGCCGGGCGAAGCTCGGTACGGCCTGCGCGGTGCCGGAGATGCCGGTGACGAAGACCCCCAGCAACAACCCCATGACGAGGCTCTTCTTGTCGTTGGTTTTAACTGCTAACATTTCTCTTCTCCCATATTTCGATTTGCGTTAAAAACGATAATAAATCAAGAGCCGCCGTGCGAGTCGTCGCATCATGATTTGGCGGTCAAGGATCATGTGATGTTATTATACACGACGACATAAATCGTAGCGTGCGCTGTGCGCGCAACGCACGCTACTTTTGACTACTTTTGACGCCATGTATTAAGATCGTGGTCGGGTCATTTGTCAAGGCCGAGGCGAAGAAATCCTGACTCCTGACTGTCCGGCTGACTCGATCACTTGCCGAAGCCATATCCCCAGCCGAGACTGAAACGCCACGTTTCGTTGTTGGAAATACCGCCAAGTTTCTGGTAGACCGGATACATCACGGAGGCGTACACGCTGCCCTTGTCCTTGAGGTGCATGGTGATTCCCGGCGACAGGTATACAACGTCTCCGCCGCTGTTCTTCTTCACCTCATCGTTCTCGATATCGCTCTCGTTGGAGATGGCGTTTACCTCCAGCACCGGCACCAGAAATCCATCGTGGTTGTAGCTGATCGCCGCGTCGGCCTGGATCGAGCGGCCGGAACGGAACTGCTTGGCGCCCATGGTCGGAACACGCGCGATGATATCCGCATCCAGAGCAATTTTACCGGTCAGGTGCGCCGTATAGGCAAGCCCGCCCTGCATGGTGATCGCCCCGCTGCCCGGCTGATTGTGAGTGCCGATGAGGTCGCCGTTGTTCGTGCGCTTGCGGATCGTGCCGGTGGGCAGTATGGTGCCGAACACAGCCGCGAGCTGGTGGTCGTTATGGTTATAAAAGCGGTAACGTCCCAGCACCAGCGTGTCGCCCAGCCCTTGGGAAGTCGAGGTTTTCGACAGACAGTTGGCGTTCTGGGCGTTCTGCGTCGGCAGGCCGTTCTGGTTAAGACCGAAACAGGCGCTGGCATACTCGTCGCCGTTGTCCACGAAACCCTTGAAGCGGTTGTACTGTGCCAGAATGGTGAGATCCATGTCCTTGTTCACAGGAAAACCGAACGCCAGGAATGCACTGTCCTCCTTGGAATGCATGTGCACGTCTTCGCCCTGATTGCGGAACCCCAGCATCTGCTGATCCGAGAATTGCTCGTAATTGCGTTGATCCCAGCGCATCCCGATACCGGGATTTGTCCTGATCTCCGCCCCGATGGTATTGATACTGCCCGCCCCCCCGCCACGGATGGATTCGCCGTGGGCGAATGCCTCGGCAGAGATTCCCGCCATGACTGATCCTGCCAGAAATACACCCAGGGCCCCATGAGCTGCCCTGTTTCTTGCGATGATTCGCATCATTTTTCACCTCTGTAGTTCACTAGTGTCCGGCACTAGGTAGTTAACGGTTGATGGATAAAACAAGACCACACTTGATAAGTGGTATGATTAATATCTCATACTTCTTAAAATTATTCCAGCCCGGATTATCCGGGAAACGGCGCCCGGGCGGGGACGAGAGCGCGCAAGGCGCATGAAGTAGGGGTTTTCTCGCAAATCGAGCGAAGTAGGGTGCGTCCTCACGCACCCTACGAAACTGATACTGTTGCACTCAGTAGCGTAGTGACGATTCGGGAGGCCAATCCGAAAATTCCGAAAATACTGCGTCGACAATTGATACGCCATCATGAAAATTTTTGGTGTATGCGCGTTCTTTGGAGTATTGGCGCATTTTTTTATAAAATCTCACATAGGGAACATGAGAAAAAAAGTATTTCAACATGGTATGTTTTTTCAATCCGCTCAAAACATGGGCGGCATTACCGGAAAGAATTGCATTGATATCGTGCTCTGGAATGATCCGGCTGCTTTTCCTCAATATCAGATTTATATGCTTCGTTCCAGGAACGATTTGCACATCATCGACAGTGAAGCCGTAACGCATCGCCAATGCCTGAATGGTCTGCGGGTTATACCAATAAAGATGTCCAACATGAAATATTTTATTGGGTGCGTGGTAGGTTGCCTCGATATTGGGAACCTCCATTATCACCCGCCCTTCGGCGCCTAGTATTCGATGCATTTGTGCCATGGACAGGCAAGGATCGGACAAGTGCTCGAATACGTGATTGATGGTAATCAAATCATAACAACCGTTCCCTTCGATATCTTTGAGGAATTCAGTACGGATATTGCACAGGCCGAGTTCGGTGCGCGCATAACTTGCGTATTCCTCGTTGGGCTCGATACCCTCTATAAGAATGCCTTTTCTTTTCAAGACGTACGCGAAAAAACCCGCGCCAGCACCGACATCCAGCACGCGCATCCCTGGCTGATATAATGGCAGGAATCGCTTCGTTCTGGTTATCGCTCTGAGTGTCTCACGATAACAATGCCTTGGCTTTGGCTGGTAAGCCCCTTTGTACCGGAGTCGATATTCCGACGAATAGAATTTATCGATATTTTCGTCGGATGGCCGCGGATCGACCCAGACCAAACCACAGGCAATACACAACACATTCCTGAGCGGCTTGCCGTCGCGGTCTCGCTCACCGACGACCTGGACGTGATTGCTCCCGCACAAGGCACAGGACATGGATGCCGCGGTGTTTGCCGGAATGCCGCTGAAGTGTGACAAGAGATTATCCATGTGCGGTCAGAATTTAGGTTCAGAGACAAGACGGCATAGTTCAACCAGGCGAAGCAGGATGCGTCTCACGCGCCCTACGAAACACCGCCATGATACCATTTTCGTCAGCCAGTCGCATCCTCTTTTTCCTGGATACGCATCATGTATTCCACCGGCGTCACCCATACCAGCCCATCTCCAACTTGTCCGGTATAGGCGGCCTCCGTGATCGTGCGAACGATCTCGTCCACAAGATGATCCGGCGCGACGATTTCGATGCGCGTCTTGGGCGAGAAATCGGTCAATTCCTGTTTGATATCCTGCTCCGCCATGCCTGGCATGGAGGGGCCACAGCCCTGAATTTTGTCCACGCTCATACCTGGGAATTCCTGGATATGACGCAAAGCGCTACGGATCTTGGGCAGTTTGAATGGCTGGACGATCGCCTTGATCTCTTTCATGATTTACTCCTACGCCTCGACTTTTTTTTCCTCGAACCATTTGTACAACGTCGGCAACACTACCAGTGTCAATAAGGTCGAGCTGATCAAGCCGCCGATCACCACGACCGCCAGCGGCCTTTGCACCTCGGAACCGGGGCCGGTGGCGAACAACATCGGAATCAAGGCCAGCATGGCCACGGAGGCGGTCATCAACACCGGGCGTAGACGCTGTTTGCACCCTTCCATGATGGCGGTGAGCTGATCCATGCCGTCCTCGCGCAGGCTGCGGATATAGGACACCAGCACCACGCCATTCAGTACCGCGATGCCCCACAAGTTGATGAAGCCGACCGCCGCCGGCACCGAGAGATACTCGCCGCTGATGTAAAGACCGAAAATGCCGCCGATCGACGCCAGCGGCAACACCAAAATGATCAATGCGGCATAGCGCGCCGAATTGAACAGCACGAACAGCAGGAAGAAGATAGCCGCGATGGTCAACGGCACGATGATCATCAGGCGTGCCATGGCTCGTTCCATGTTCTCGAACTGCCCGCCCCACACCAGGTAATAACCTTCCGGCAGTTTGACCTGTTCGGCGATCTTCGCCTGAGCCTCGGCGACGAAACCGCCCAGATCGCGGCCCTGCACGTTGGCGCCGATGACGATGCGCCGTTTGGCGCCCTCACGGCTGATCTGGGCGGGTCCATCGAGCAGTTCGATTTCCGCCACATCACCCAAGGGCACCAGCGCACCCTTGGGCGACTTGAGCATGATCTGGGCAATGGCTTCGGGATCCTTGCGGTAGTCTTCGGGGAAGCGCACCACGGCGGCGAAACGCCGCTCGCCTTCGAAGACCTCGGTGGTGATCCGCCCCTTGATGGCGGTCTCGATGAGGTCGTTCACATCTTCGACATTGATGCCATAACGGGCGATGGCTGCGCGGTCTATCTTGATGGTGAGATATTCCTGGCCGCTGACTTTTTCCACGCGCAAATCCGATGAGCCTTTGATGCTGGTCAGCACGCGGGCGATTTCATCGCCCTTTTCCTTGAGTAGCGCAAGATCATCGCCAAACATTTTGATCGCTACCTGTGAACGCACGCCGGAGACCATCTCATCGACGCGCGCGGCGATCGGCTGGCTCATCACCAGCTCGATGCCAGGCAGATTTTTCAGCTTTTCGCGGATGGCATTGGCGATGTCTTCCTGCGTCCAGCCCTCCGGCCATTCATCACGCGGCTTGAGGCTGACTACGGGATCGGCTTCATTGGGCATACCCGGATCGGCCGGACTTTCGCCGCGTCCCAACTTGGATACGACCATTTTCACTCCGGGCACTTCCGTAACCGCCTTCATCGCCTCGTTTTCCATGCGAATCGATTCGTCGAGCGAAATATTGGGAACGCGGATGATCTGCGGCGTTACCGAACCCTCCTGCATAATGGGGATGAACGATGTGCCGAGAAAGGGGAACAGGGCCAGACTGCCGGCGAACAAGGAAATCGCACCGATCACCACTTTGATCTGATTGGTCACCGCCCATTTCAGCAGCTTGACATAGGGCTTCTTGATGAATGCCACCACCCAGGTGTCGTGTTCCGCGCCACCTTTGAGCCAGTAAGAACAAAGCACTGGCGAAAGGGTGAAGGACAGAATGAGCGAGATGGTGAGGGCGATGGCGATGGTGAGGGCAAGCGGCGCGAACATCTTGCCTTCCATGCCTTGCAGCGACAGCAACGGAAGAAAGACCAGGATGATGATGCCGATGCCATATAACACCGGCTTGCCCACCTCAGTCGCAGCGTCGAGCATGATATGGAATTTGCTCTCGCCACTGTCCTTGCGTTCGCCCAGGTGGCGGAAGGCATTCTCCACTACCACCACGGAACCATCCACCATCAAGCCAATGGCGATCGCCAAACCGCCCAGCGACATCAGATTGGCCGAGATGCCGTACTCATTCATCGCAATGAATGTCACCAGGGGCGTTAGCACGAGGGTCGCCACCACGATCAGACTGGAACGTACATCGCCCAGAAAAATGAACAGCACGATAACGAC
The DNA here is from genome assembly GCA_005240065.1 of Gammaproteobacteria bacterium. GTDB lineage: Bacteria > Pseudomonadota > Gammaproteobacteria > Ga007554 > SBBG01. Next base: position 6,367 of record SBBG01000103.1, read on the forward strand.
CAGGATAATGCCTTCGGCGAGCACCTTGGCGACACCCGTGAGCGCGGAATCGACCAATTCGGTACGGTCATAGAAAGGCACGATCTGCAAGCCGCCGGGCAACATGTTGTTCTGATTGATCTCGGCCACTTTGGCCTTAATCCGGCCGACCACGTCGCGGGCATTGCCGCCGCGCAGCATCATGACAATGCCGGCGACGGATTCGGTATCGCCGTTTTTGATGATCGCACCCTGGCGCACCTCGTGACCGAAGGTCACCTCCGCCACATCGCGGATGTACACCGGCGTGCCCTCGACTTCCTTGAGAACGATGTTGCCGATATCATCCAGGCTGCGTATCAGCCCCACGCCGCGAATCAAGTACTGCTGGGCAAAATGCGGCAGTACGCCGCCACCGCTGTTGGCATTGTTGCGCGCCACGGCGGCATACAATTCTTGCAGGCTTATACCGTAATGACGCAACCGGTCGGGATTGGCCAGCACTTGATACTGCTTGACATAGCCGCCCTGCGAATTGATCTCCGCCACGCCCGCGATACTGCGCAGCAACGGCCGCACCACCCAATCCTGGGCTGTGCGGCGCTCAGTCAATTCCTCCACGGTCAGGGCGCGTTTTCCGTCATCGGGTCTTTCCAGGGTATATTGATAGACCTCGCCCAGACCCGTGGAAACCGGGCCAAGCACTGGCGTCACACCTTCCGGCATTCGGCTGCCCACCTCGATCAGCCGCTCCATGACCAGTTGACGGGCGAAGTAGACATCGGTCGCATCGGTGAACACTAGCGTGATCAGCGACAAACCATTGCGATTGAGAGAGCGCATTTCGGTCAAACCGGGCAGACCGGTCATGGAGATCTCGATCGGCACGGTAACGAAGCGTTCCACCTCCTCGGGAGAACGCCCAGGCGCTTCGGTGGCCACTTGCACCTGAATATTGGTGACATCGGGAAAGGCATCCACGGACAGTTTTTTCACCGCCATGATGCCGAACCCGAACAGCACCAGCGCAACCACCGCCATGATGACGCGCTGCCTGAGCGCGTTACGAACCAGGGCTTCGATCATCCGAGCTCCTTGCGCTTGCGTTCGTTATTGAGATGGAAAGCGCCTTCTGTCACCACCTTGTCACCTTCGCGCAACCCCGATTTGACGGGTCGCATTCCCTCACTCTCCGTTCCCAGCGTGACTTCTGTCATGCGGAACTGCGCCGGTCCGGCCTGGACGAAGACATAGTCCTTACCTCCTTCCCTCACCACGGCCTCCGCCGGCACCACGATGCGCTCAAGCGGCCGGCCCTGGATCAGCATGGTGGCAAGCATATCGGGCTTGATGGCGCGCTCGTGATTGGCGAGATCGGTGCGCACCGTCACCGTGCGCGTTTCGGGGTTCACCGTATCGGCCACATAGATCAAGCGACCGGTGAAACGCTGCTCTTGCAGCGCGGGAATTTCCACTTCGACATCCTTGCCTTCCCGCACCAGATCCGCCTGTTGCTCTGGAACCTCGGCCACCACCCAGACATGGGAAAGATTCGCCACGGTGAACAGGGCGTCGGCCGGCTGCACGACCTGACCCTGCGTCACTTTGCGCTCAATGACGGTACCGCTCAATGTGGCGGTGACCGGCGTGACAGAATTGATGTCTCGCCGTTTGCCGAGTTCCGTGACGGCCTGTTTCGACATACCCAGCACTTGCAGATGATCCTCCGCGGCAAGCAACTCCGCCTGGGACGAGAACAGTTCATTCTCGCGCTTCTGCAACTCCGCCGAGCCGATCACATCGGCGCTCAATAGCAGCCTGGCGCGCTCCACCGAGCGGCTTTGCAGCTCGACCTGAGACAGCGCCTTCAAGTAGGCGAGCTGCGCCTCCGCCAGTTCGGTGCTGTTGACCTTGGCCAACATCTGGCCGCGTGTGACTTCCTGCCCCAGAATCGCGTATACCTCGGAAATCCGCCCGGTCACGGTCGCGCCAATGCGCGCCACATGCTGTTCATCGACGGTGACACGACCGGGAACGCGCAGCATATCGCGCACCTCATCCTTGCCGATGATGAAAATCTTGAGACGCTGCATCAACTCCGGGCTTACCGTTACCAGACCGGCATCGGCCGCGGCTCCCGCCTTGGGCGCCGGAGCGGGTGTCTCCTTGGCGAAATCACAAGCCGCCATCGTCATGGCAAGCGAAACTGCAATGGCGATAGGTAATGTTTTTTTCATGAAATTCATTGGTTTTGTTCCCTGCTGAGATCGGTCGCTCTCAGACGCTCTATTTGAACGATGGCTGCCTGCAAATCATAGCGGGCAGCGAGAAAATCCTGGCGCACGGCGCGATAGACACGCAAGGCATCCAGATAGTCGAGAATGCCGCGCTCTCCGAAACGATAGGCGGCTTCGGCCACCTTGAGGGCCGCTTCGGCCTCCTTGAGCAGGCCGGCTTCAAAGGCATCCACCTGGCGGCCGGAGATCAGATAACTGCTGTAAATCGTTTCCAGGTCGCGCAACAACACCAATTGCTGCTGCGCCACCAGGGATTGCGATTGCGCCAGTTGGGCCGTTGCCTCGGCGATGGGACCTTCACGGCGATTCCACAACGGCAATGGCAGGGACATGCCGAGACGCCAACTGCGAATGTCAGGGTCTTCCTCGTATACGCCGTGCACCGTCACCTGGGGGATGCGCAGCCGGCGCTCGAGCTGCAAGCGCGCCGCCGCCTGGTTTTCGCGCGCCTGGCTCTGGGCGATATCCGGGCTGCGCGCCATCACTTCGCGGCGCAGCTCCTCCAGGGGCGGGATCGGGGTATCTATCTGGAGCTTGCCGGCCACCTCGAAATTCTCCGGCAGCGCCGGGCCGATCAAGTTGCGCAGCGCATCCTTGGCTTGATCCACCCGTATCACGGCGCTTTCGAGGTTTTTCGCCGCCTCCAGCAACTCGGCTTCGGCCTTGACCAACTCATAACGCGGCGATTCGCCTATCGTCACGCGCAACCTGACGCGGTCGCGCACATCCCCCAGCAAATCAAAATTTTCCTGGGCGATCCGCATCTCGTCCTGGCGGCGCAGCACGTCATAAAAAGCCAATTTGACTTGCGTCAACAAATTGATGCGCGCACCTTGCAACCCCGCTTCGGCAACGTCGATACCCGCTTCGGCACCCTGTATCCGCATCGCCCTGGTTTGCGGATAATCAATAGGTTGTGACAACCCGATGATCCTGTTCTGGCCGGTCTGCCCGCGCACCTGCCGCACTCGCGACGGACCGGTGCCGATGTCCAGCTCGGGATTCGGATATGCCTGCGCCGTGCGCCGCGTTCCTCGCGCCACGTCCACTTGATCGCGCGATGCTTGCAATCCGGGGTTATGCTGTTCGGCAAGCTGCATGATGGCTGGCAAGGTCAAAGGCTCGGCGGCGTGAGTCACCGTGGACGCGGTTGCCGCCGCCAAAAATAGCACTACACCTATCCGTACGCGCGCATTTGCGATCGCGCCCAGAAAGGTTGCGATGGATGTGCACCTGTTCATAGCTTGTTTTGCCCAACATTTGTTACGAAGAAAACAATGATCGCATTAACCCGCTCGCGCGACCAGCGCGTCGACCTTGCCTCGACGATGAGGTGAAAGTTGATTAAAACAATCAGGTTATCCGCGCTTCACCCGGTAATGGTGCAAACGGCGGAAACAGGGGAATCAGACGATGCGAGGAGGTCTGGCGAGTGGCGGAGGAATCTGGCTATCAAGCAGGAAGGGACTTTCCGAGTATAACGGTTCTGAGAAGGGGCGCCCGATGGCGGGGTGAGACGGTGATATGATCTCGATTTCGGATACGTCCGAAATCTCGGCGGCGTTGATGGCGGCCTGCAAAGAATGGCCTTGGGCGCCGGATTGTTGTGTGGCCACATCTTCAGAAAGCGGCGAAACCTGCGTCACCTCTGAAAAAATCAGGAAGGTCAGCAACAGGGAGGCCACCGTCAGTATGAGGTGTTTTTTTGAAAGCAGTCGCGAAAAGAAGTGCATGAGGAGTATTTTAATTGCACAATGGAAAAAGTCAAAATCTTTCCTGTTGATCCATTCCATAACCTTCAATCTATGATTCATCCCGCTCACCCCGGCGACACCGCCGCGACCATCACGACCGCCCATGTCCTGCACCACGAGCACCACCATGGCGAGTGGCATATTCTTCGCCTGCATGCGCCGCTCTGCGCGGCGAAGGTCAATCCGGGCCATTGCGCACAAGTGGAATACGGCAATACCAGATATTTGACCCCTGTCATGCGTACCGATGTCGACGCGGGCTGGCTGGAGCTGCTGTATCAGGATAGCGCACCCCGGTCTGTCCTCTCGATTGGAGATCCTGTTCGGCTCATAGTTCCCTTGGATAAGGCATTCACACCTGAAGTAAGCAATTCAAGGCTATTGCTGATTGGAGAAGGCCCGGGCATCGCCACCATTACCTTTCTGGCGCAAAAGCTGGCTCAACAAAGATCGCATCGTCGAATCATGGTACTGCTGGGTTCCGGTATCTCTTTTCCTTTCCAGCCTCGCCCCTCACGCTTTCTCATGCCCGGCATGCCGGCCGGCA
>SBBG01000047.1 GCA_005240065.1 Gammaproteobacteria bacterium
AGTTTGATGTGTTCGTTCTCCGCCGCCAAGTTGGTGTCCGTCACCAAGGCCTGCAAATCCTCATCGTAGATTTCGTGTTTTTTATCGGCGAGTTCTTTGAAACGCACGAAGGCGCTGTTGAGTTCCTCTTCCGAGGCGAAGTCGATGCCGAGTTCCTTTAAGCGGGTGCGGAAGGCGTTGCGCCCCGAGTGTTTACCCAGCACCATGCGGTTGGCGCTCCAGCCCACGTCTTGCGCGCGCATGATTTCGTAGGTCTCGCGGCTCTTGAGCACGCCGTCCTGATGAATACCGGACTCGTGGGCGAAGGCATTGGCGCCGACGATCGCCTTGTTCGGTTGCACAGCAAAGCCGGTGATACTGGACACAAGGCGCGAACACGGCACGATCTGGGTGGTGTCGAGATCGACATGACAGGGAAAGATATCCTGGCGCGTGCGCACCGCCATCACGATCTCTTCCAGCGCGGCATTGCCGGCGCGCTCGCCCAGGCCGTTGATGGTGCACTCCACCTGACGCGCGCCATTCAACACCGCCGAAAGCGAGTTGGCCACCGCCAGACCGAGGTCGTTGTGGCAATGCACGGAAAACACCGCCTTGCCGGCATTGGGCACGCGCTCAAGCAGGGTGCGAATCAGGTTGCCGAACTGGTGCGGCACGTTGTAACCCACAGTATCGGGAATGTTCACGGTACGCGCGCCGGCATCAATCACCGCCTCGATCACACGGCAGAGAAAATCGATTTCCGAACGCCCGGCGTCTTCCGGCGAAAATTCCACGTCATCGGTGTACTGCCGGGCGCGCTTGACCGCCTTCACCGCCTGCTCAACCACCTGGTCGGGCTCCATGCGCAATTTCATCTTCATGTGAATCGGCGAAGTGGCGATGAAGGTGTGGATACGCGCCGCGTTGGCTCCGCGCAAGGCCGCGCCGGCGCTGTCGATATCCTTGTCCAGCGCCCGCGCCAGCCCACAGATCCGGCTGTCCTTGACGGCGTTCGCCACCGCCTGCACCGCTTCGAAATCACCGGGGCTGGCGACAGGGAACCCGGCCTCGATCACATCCACCCGCATCCGTTCCAGCGCCTTGGCAATGCGCACCTTCTCCTCCTTGGTCATCGACGCGCCAGGACTCTGCTCGCCATCACGCAAGGTGGTATCGAAAATAATCAATTTGTCGATCATGATGTACTCCAATTTTGAGTGTCATGTTACTTGAACACCCTAGCGCCAGCAACGCTCGCAAGTATATTGACCGTATCGGACGGCGCGGGAACTTTGTAAGTTGGTTGGCTCGCCGGAGGAGAGCCCAAAGAGATAGTCGCCTGCCTTACGGCAGCAGCAGTCGCAGGTGTGATAGCGGGAGGAAGGATGAAAAAGGGCGTGACACCGCGCCGCTGAGGGCGGCGGCGATGGGTGAATCGCGGTGATCATGAACGCGGGCTGATGACATATTCATTACCCTACTACAAACCTGGGATAAAAACAATCACCTCTATCGCGCTCGCGATGATCTGAACAGATTCTATAAAAGATCTCATCCACCCCATCCGCCATCCTCTTCGACGCCAAAAGGGTTGATGATCCTCACCCCATCCAAAACTTGCCCGTCCTGAAAATCCTCAGACAGCAACATCGTCACCCCCGCCTCCCGGGCCGTGGCCCACAACATGGCGTCCCAGAACGATAGATGATGCATCCGCGCTACCTCGATGGCGCGGCCAAGGGTCGCGGGCTTGGTGGAAACCACCGAAAACAGCGTCTGCCATCCATCGACTTGTATCCTCGCCACATCCGCTTCCAATTTCCCCTTACGAGTGACGGTGAAATAAAACTCTGCCAAAGATTGTAGTGTCAGAACGCAGTCGCGTTCCAACAGGGTTTCAATCACGCGCTGCGCTCGACAGTGTTTTTCACCTGCTCCGGTATCGACGGCATAGACCAGGACATGGGTATCAACACTAAATCGCTCGCGTCCCTTACTTGAGGTGGTCATAGCATTCATCGCGGACGAATCTGCCAACATTCAAAGGCCGTGCGCTGGCCTTTAGACGCTCCCAAGCCGCTTGCTGCTCCGGCGCGACATGTCGTTCCTCCTCGATCGGAACAAGCTTCGCCACAGGCTTGCCACGGCGCGTAATAATAACTTCGTCCCCGCGACTAACCGCCTCGATATACTCGGAAAGATGCTGGTTAGCCTCACGCAGGCTGATTTGCTGTTTCATGGCCATTCCTCACAGAGACGGGTTAATTGTAGAACGTTCTACAATTAACATCAAGCCAGATACCGGCAATGAATCACCCGCTACTTCCAATTACTTCCCCGACATTCCTAACTCCCTCCCGCCGCAGCAGTTCCAGCAATTCCGCCTTGACCTTCCTCGCCACGGCCGGACCCTCATAAATGAACGAGGTATAAAGCTGCACCAAGCTGGCCCCGGCGCGGAGTTTGTCGTAGGCATCCTGGCCGTTGGCGATGCCGCCGACGCCGATGATGGGCACGTCCTTGCCGGTGATGCGATAGAGAATGCGGATGATATCGGTGCTGCGCACGCGCAATGGCGCGCCGCTCAAGCCGCCGGCTTCATCACTGGGCTGGCTAAGGCCGTTGCGGCTGAGCGTGGTGTTGGTGGCGATCAGGCCGTCGATATCCGGCCCCAACGCAAGATGAGCGATGGCTTCGAGGTCTTCCTGCGCCAGATCGGGGGCGATCTTGAGCAGGCATGGCAATGGTGTGCGGTGATGCTGCGTGGCAAGACGGCGGTTGGCGGCCTGCACCTCGGCCATCAGCGCTCCCAGATAATCCGCGCCCTGCAACAGGCGCAACCCCGGGGTATTGGGCGAGCTGACGTTAATCACACAATAATCGCCGTAAGGGAAAAGTTTCTCCAGTGCGGCAACATAGTCAGCAGCGGCGTCTTCCAGGGCGGTGTCCTTGTTTTTGCCGAGATTGATGCCGATGGGAACAGTCTGTTTGCCCAAGGCCGCCATGCGTGCCGCCACCACCTCGGCTCCCTCGTTGGGAAAACCCATGCGATTGATCACGGCCCGATCGGCGGGCAAACGGAAGATGCGCGGTTTGGGGTTACCCGGCTGGGCGCGTGGAGTCACGGTACCGATTTCGATGAAGCCAAAACCCAGCGCCGTCAGGCCGGGCATGGCGCGGGCGTTCTTGTCGAAACCGGCCGCCATACCCACCGGGTTGGAAAAACGCAGCCCCCACAGCGTCTGGGCAAGCAAGGGATCTTCCAAATAATAAATCGATTTGGCGATATCGCGGGTGACGCGGCAACGGCCGGTTTTTTCCATCCAGCCGATGGCGAGGTCGTGGGCCTGTTCGGGATCGAGGAGAAAGAAGGCGGGTTTTATGAGTTCGTAGAACATGGTTTTTGGCTACCGTTGCGCCCCCATCGCCAGCGCGCGGCGGCGGCTCGCCTCGGCCTCGGCAATCTGCTGCGCCGCATTCCAGGCGGGATCGGTCTCCGCCCAGCCCTGCGCATGCCTCATCACCAGCGCGGCGAGCGCCTGCATGTGATCGGGGCGGTCGTTAAGTGCCGGGATGTAGCGATATTTCTCCCCACCGGCCGCGAGAAAGATGCCGCGATTGAGCATGGCGATCTCTTCCAGGGTTTCCAGGCAATCGGCGGAAAAACCCGGACACACCACGTCCACGCTTTTCACGCCTTCCTTGCCCCAGGCTTCCAGCGTTTTGTCGGTGTATGGCTTCAGCCACTCCGCCTTGCCAAGACGCGACTGGAACGACACTTGCCAGCGCTCCGCCGGCAACTGAAGTTGTTCGGCCACCAGGCGCGCCGTTTTCTGGCATTCGCAGAAATAGGGATCGCCCGCCAGAAAACTGCGCTTGGGAATGCCATGAAAGGAAAACAGCAGGCGCTCGGCCGGGCCGTGCGCGGCCCAGCCCTCGCGGATGCTGGCGACCAGGGCGGCGATGTAACGGGGATCGTCGTGATAATGCTGAATCATACGCAGCTCCGGCACCCAGCGCCAGGTCTTCAGCTCATCGGCCACGGCATCGAAGGTCGAAGCGGTGGTCGCCGCGGCGTATTGCGGATAGAGCGGCAACACCAGGATGCGGCGCGCATGAGCCTCGCGCAGCTCCCGCAGCGCATCGGCGATCGAAGGATTGCCATAGCGCATCCCCAGCGCCACTTTCAGCGGCCCGCCGAATTGCTGTTCCAGCGCCGCTTGCAGGGCCGCCGCCTGCCGCCGCGAAATGGCCAGCAGCGGCGAACCTTCATCGGTCCAGATGCTTTGATAGGCATGCGCGGATCGCTTGGGGCGAAAAGGCAGGATCACGCCATGCAGAATCAGCCACCAGACCGGACGCGGAATCTCGACGATGCGCGGGTCCCACAGAAACTCGGCCAGATAGCGGCGCAGCGCCACCGTGGTGGGCGCATCGGGGGTGCCGAGATTGGCCACCAATACGCCGGTGAGCGATGGCGCGCCATGGGAGTAATCCGCCTCTCCTTGGTAAGCAGTCATTTAATACCTCGTTTATGGGAAGTTCTTTTTTGTTTGACGGTGAGGGCAGAGTATACCCGCTACCCGCTTGCGGGGAAAAAGATATAATTCCGGCTTATCCTAAAAACTCGAAAACTCGATCTCCGTTTTCTCCAACACATGCGCATTCCCCGAACCTATCTGCCCATCCCGCTCACCACTGGCGCCACCGTCATACTGGACGAAAACGCCGCCAACCACCTGATCCGCGTGCTGCGGCTCAAGCCCGGCGCGCCATTGATCCTGTTCAACGGCCAGGGCGGCGAATACCGGGCCGTGCTGCAAACAGCGGACAAAAAAGGCGGCACGGCGGTGATCGGAGAACACCTTGCCCACGACGCCGAATCACCGCTGCACATCACGCTGGCGCAAGGCATTTCCCGCGGTGAGCGCATGGATTATACCTTGCAGAAGGCTGTCGAACTGGGCGTGACGCGCATCGTGCCGCTGATCACCGAACGCTGCGAGGTGCGTCTGGAAGGCGAGCGTCTGCACAAACGCCTGCAACACTGGCAAGCGGTTGCGGCCAGTGCCTGTGAACAGTGCGGCCGCAACCGCGTGCCGCCAGTGGCTCAGGCTGGCTCTCTCGATGATTGGCTGGCGCAATCGCACGATGGCCTGCGCCTGGCGCTGGACCCGCTCGCGGCGCAGACGCTCACGCAACTCAGCCAGCCGGAAGACCGGCGGATCACCCTGTTGATCGGTCCCGAAGGCGGCCTGAGCGACGCCGAGATCGAACATGCGCGACTGGCCGGGTTTGCGGGAATACGCCTTGGTCCCCGCATCCTGCGCACCGAAACGGCGGCCGTGACGGCACTGTCGGCGTTACAGGTGTTATGGGGGGATTTGGGGTAAAGGCGGGTTACTTCAACGACAAAACGAACGTCACCAACTTCTCGATATCCGCGTCGGCAACGCGCGGCGAATAAGGCGGCATGGACATTCCGCCGGTAACCTCGGTCCAGTTGCCCTTGCCGCCGGTCTTGACCTTGGCGATCAGTTTGTCTTTGGCTCCGGCGTCGTCCTTATAGCGCGCCGCCACATCCTTCCACGCCGGGCCAACGATTTTTTTATCGATGCCGTGACAGGCCAGGCAGCCGCTCTTTTGCGCCAGAGACAGCGCAAGGGCATCGGCGCCATCCCCTGTCTTTTTCCCGGGAACAACGGTCACTTGCTCCGCAGCCGGTTTCTGCCCGGCGGACATAGCCGGGGCTTTCTTCTCTTCCTGCGCCACTGGAGCCTTGGGCGTGGCAGCTTGCTCTGTGACGGGCGCAGCGGTGGTCTCTTCGGGCGCCTTTGCTACAGGCTCGGTAACGGGCTGGACGGCAGGCGCCGGGGACGGCGCAGGCTCGGCTTGCGGCGCGGGCGCGCTGAGCGACGCCGCAGGCTCGGTGGCGCTGGGTTCTTCCTCTTGCTGCTGTTGCTTGCCGCAAGCACTCAGGAGCAGCGCCGCACAAAGCGTCGTGACGATAAATCCGGAATTGTTCATGGTGATACTCCTTGCAAGAAATCAGATTTTGATCGTCCACTATTTTACTATTGGGGCACTTCTAAAAATTCAAATTTTTGCAAATTAACCCGGCAATCAAATTCATCTGCTTTTCCAGCTTTTCTCCCAGGCGTAGGGTGCGCCGCGCGCACCATCCGCGTGGTGCGTGAGACGCACCCTACGAAACACAGGGCAATGACGATCTATTTCGCCGGGTCAATAATGGCGAGGCCGCCACTTATTGACCCGGATGCTTCGACTTGTCAGCGCCCCCGGACACATCCCGCACCCTCAGATGCAGCGCCGCCTGAGCCAGCAGATATGCGCTGATCGGCGCGGTGATGAAGAGGAACATCGTGATCAGCAACTCATTCAGGCTCAACCACTCCCCGCGCGCGCTGAAATAAAGCACGGAGGCGACCAGCATGCCGCCCACGCCCAAGGTGGTGGCCTTGGTGGGGCCGTGCAAACGGGTATAAAAATCCGGAAGGCGCGCCAGACCGATGGAGCCCGCCAGGGTAAAAAATGCACTGGCCAGCAAGAACAGCGACACCAGGATTTCCAGCAACATCGCAGACATCGCGCTCATTCGATCACATCTCCGCGCAACACATATTTGCTGAAGACCACAGTGCCGATGAAACCCATCATGGCAATGAGCAGTGAAACCTCGAAGTACACCAGACTATCGAAATGAATACCGAGCAACACCAGCAGCGCGATGGTATTGATGTATAGCGTATCCAGGGCAAGGATGCGATCCGGCAAATCCGGACCACACAGCAGACGCCACAGGTTGAGCAGCATGGCAAGGCTGATGGCGGCAAGGGCAATGGTGATGGCGGCGGCTAGCACTCGAATATCTCCTTGATGGGGGTTTCGTAACGTGTCTTGACGGAGCGGATCAGCTCCTCGGCATCCGGCACGTTCAGGCCGTGCAACAGTAAGCCTTTATTGTCATCGCTCAGCGATACCGATACAGTGCCCGGCGTCAATGAAATGATGCTGGCCAGCATGGCAATGGCATAAGGGTTGGTCATGTCCAGCGGAACCACGACAAAGCGAGGACGCAGCGCGGTTCCTGGCCCCAGTATCAGGCGGGTGACAACGATACTGGCGACCAGGATGTCCCACAGCACGATCCCGATCAGGCGCACCAGCACCCGATAGCGATGGAAGTAGATCTCTTCCATCCACAACCGCGCCGTCAGCCGGGGGATGAACACAGCGAGAATGGCGCCAAGGGCGACATGGCCCCATGCCATGCTTTTCACCAGCAACAGCCAAATCAGCAGCAAAACCACGCTGAGCACGGGGTGAGGCAGCATCTTGCCAATCGCGCGCTTCATCCCAAAACACTCCGGATATATCCCGCCGGATGCAATAGCTGGACGGCCGCATCGCCGGCAAAACGCTTCATGGGTTGCGCCAGCGCCGACAGCGCGGCAATACCCGCCAACAGCGCGGCCACGGGCATGATCGCGGCTGCGGAGGCCGGCGCGGCCAGCGGCGGCTTCTCAGCCTTGACATCGGTATTCCAGAACAACAGGCTTCCGGCCTGCGACAAACTGATGATGGACAGCAACCCTCCTGCCAGCACCACGCCCCACACCCAGTAGACCGCGCCTGTGGCTGTGGCGCTCTGCAACACCATCACCTTGCCGATGAATCCGCTCAACGGCGGCAGTCCCGCAACGCCGATCGCGCCGGCAAAAAACAAAACCCCCAGCAAAACCGGCTGCGCCACCGGCGCGGCTCTCTCCAGATGATCGCGGTGATCGCCGCGCTGGCGAGCGATCAGATCGGACAGCAGGAACAGCACGGCGATGATCAGAGTACTGTGCGCCATGTAGTACAAGGCCGCGCCGATGCCATCGACACTGAACAATCCCACTGCGGCCATCAGCGTGCCCACGGAAGCGACCGTGAGATACGCGATCAATCCTTTCAGGCGGCGGCTGGCCAACGCCCCCAGCATTCCCAGTGCCAGCGTCGCCAGCGCGGCGGGAAGCAGCCATGGTGCGGCCACCCACTGTGCCGCGCCCGCCTCCGCGCCGAACACCAGGGTATACACGCGCAGAATGGAGTAGACACCGGCTTTGGTCATGATGGAAAACAGCGCGGCCACCGGGGCGCTGGCGGAGCTGTAGGCATCGGGCAGCCAGAAGTAGAGCGGGAAAAGGGCGGCCTTGAGCGCGAACACCACCAGCAGCAAAAGCGCCGCGCTGCGGATCAGCGCGGCATCCTCGATGTCCGCCGCCGCCACCTTGAGCGCCAGATCGGCCATGTTGAGCGTGCCCAGCACGCCATACAACAGGCTCACCGCGATCAGAAACAGTGCCGAGCCGGCCAGGTTGATCACGACATAGTGAATGCCCGCGCGCAATCGTGCTTCGCCGCCGCCATGCGCCAGCAGGCCGTAGGACGCGATGAGGAACACCTCGAAAAAGACAAACAGATTGAACAAATCGCCGGTCAGGAAGGCGCCATTCAATCCCATCAGTTGAAACTGGAACAAGGCATGAAAATTTTTTCCTTGCTGATCGCAGCCCTGCACGGCGTATAAAAGGCTGCACACGCCAACGACGGCCGTAAGCAGCAGCATGAGGGCGCTCAGCCTGTCCAGCACCAGCACGATGCCGAAGGGCGCCGCCCACTGGCCCAGTGTGTATACCTGGTACTCGCCCGTGTCGGCGGCAATGAGAAGAGCAAGCGCCACGGCCGCCAACCCTGACGTCGATACGACACTGATCGCGCGCGTCAGCGTTTGCCGCCGCCCGGCCAGCAACACCAGCACCGCTGCCAGTACCGGCAGAACAACAGGCGCGATGATCAAATGGCTCATGGTACGCGCTCCGGCCCGGAACGCTCGACACCATCGACATGATCATTGCCAAGCGCAAAACGAGCCTTCACCGCCAGCGCCAGGACAAATGCCGTCATGCCAAAACCGATCACGATGGCTGTCAACACCAGCGCTTGCGGCAAGGGGTCGGCATACCCTGCCGCACCCGGTTTAATGATGGGCGGCGCCCCGCTCTGCAACCGGCCCATGACGAAAATGAATACATTCACGCCATAGGATAACAGCGTCAACCCAAGCACCACGGGAAACGTGCGTCCACGCAGCAACAGATAAACGCCGCACGCGACGAGAACACCAATGGCGCTGGCAACCAGCAACTCCATCACACCTCCTCCCTGGCGCCAATCTTGCCCAGTGTCACCAGCATCAACATCGTCGTCGCTACCACAGTGAGGTAAACTCCCAGATCGAATATCATCGCGCTGGCGAGAGGCAACTCGCCCAGCACCGGCAGATGCCAATGCGCGAATGCGCTGGTGAGAAAGGGCGCGCCGAAAAACCAGCTCGCCACGCCCGTGAGAGCGGCGATCAGCACGCCAATGCCGATCATCCGCTGATGATCCAGGCGCAGGCGCGCCTCCGTCCAGGCAATGCCGCTGGCAAGGTATTGCGTGATCAGCGCGACGGCGGTCACCAGGCCCGCGATGAATCCCCCGCCCGGCTCGTTGTGTCCGCGCAACAAGAGATACACGGATACCATCAAGGCCAACGGCAACAAGATCCGGGATGCCACCCTCAGCAACAAAGGATGACTGTCCGCCGCCCAAGGGCGTCTGGCGGGATCCAACGCCGGCCGCTCGACACGCAAGCCGCCGATCATGGCGTAGATACCCAGCGCCGCAATCGCCAGCACGATGATCTCACCGAAGGTATCGAAACCACGAAAGTCCACCAGGATCACATTCACCACATTACTGCCTCCGCCCCCCGGAACGCTCTGCTCCAGAAAGAAGCCGGAAATCGTGTCTTGCGGCCGCGTCAACACCGCCCACACCAGACCAGCCGCACCGAGTCCCGCCGCCACCGCCAGACCCGCATCGCGCATTCTGCGCGTCACGGAAGATTCGCGCGGCGTGGTTTGCGGCAGCAAGTAGAGCGCCAACAGCAACAGGATGATGGACACCACTTCCACGAGAATCTGGGTCAGCGCCAGGTCCGGCGCGGAGAAACGGACAAATATCAGGGACACCATCAGACCGGTCACACCAACAAAAACCAGCGCCAGCAGCCGCTGGCGATGCCAGATCACCGTGCATGCCGCCGACACCACCAGCAGCAACCAGGCCACCCCGCTCCCCCCATCCATCATGCCGGGCGACCGGCTGCCGGAATACCAGCCAAGCTGCCAGAAAGGAAACGCGCCAGCCAACAGGATCACCGTCACGAGCAATGCCAGATAACGCTGCAAGGAGCCGTTCTGCAATCCGCCCGTGACGATCTCGGACAAGCCCGTCAACCAGGCCAGTCCCCGGTTATAGAAACGCCTGCCCGGAGAAGGCGATTGCACGATCATGTGCAGGTTGAAGCGATATTGCAGCGCGAAATAAACCAGCACACCCCCGCTCAAGGCCACCACGCTCATCAACAGCGGAAAGGTGAAACCATGCCAGATCGCCAGATCGAATTCGGGCAGCGGCCCGCCCAGCACGCTCCCTGCCGCGACATTCAGCAAGGGCGCGACAGTATACGCCGGAAAGATACCCACCAGCAGACACAGCACCACCAGAATCTCCACCGGCACTTTCATCCAGCGCGGCGGCTCGTGCGGCGTGCGCGGCAAATCGACGGGTTCGCCGTTGAAAAAAACGTCATGAATGAAGCGCAGAGAATACGCCACGGCGAACACACCGGCCAGTGTCGCGGCGGCCGGGACGATCCACCACAGCGTTCCGGTCTGGTGCAATTCCAGCGCCTCGGTGAAGAACATCTCCTTGCTCAGAAATCCGTTGAACAGCGGCACACCGGCCATGCTCGCCGCCGCCACCATCGCCAGCGTCGCCGTGTGCGGCATGTACTTCCACAAACCGTTCAAGCGGCGCATGTCGCGGCTGCCGCTCTCATGATCGATGATGCCCGCCGCCATGAACAGCGATGCCTTGAACGTGGCGTGATTGATGATATGGAACACCCCCGCCACCGCCGCCAGTGGCGTGCTCAGACCGAACAGCAGCATGATGAGCCCCAGATGGCTAATGGTGGAATAGGCCAGCAAGCCCTTGAGATCGTGCTTGAACATCGCCACATAAGCCGCGAACACCAGCGTCACCAGACCCGTGCCGCTCACCAGATAAAACCACGCGTCGCTGCCCGACAATACCGGATAGAGCCGCGCCAGCAGGAACACCCCCGCCTTCACCATGGTCGCCGAGTGCAAATAGGCGCTTACCGGCGTGGGCGCCGACATGGCGTGCGGCAACCAGAAGTGGAAGGGGAACTGCGCTGATTTTGTGAACGCGCCGAGCAGAATCAGTGTCAGCATCGGCAGATACAGCGGGCTGCCCTGGATCAGCTCGCGCGATCGCAAAACCACCGGCAACTCGAAACTGCCCACGATGTGGCCCAGCAGCAGCACCCCCGCCAGCAGCGCCAGCCCGCCGCCACCCGTAATGGCAAGCGCCATGCGCGCACCTTGACGCGCGTCGGCATGGTGCTTCCAGTAGCCGATGAGCAGAAAGGAACTCAGGCTGGTCAGCTCCCAGAACACCAGCAGCAACAGCAGGTTGTCCGACAGCACGATACCCAGCATCGCGCCCATGAACAGCAGCAGGAACACATAAAAGCGTCCCACGGGGTCGCGCTGCGACAGGTAGTAGCGGGCATACAGAATGACCAGCAGCCCAATGCCCAGGATCAGCAGGGCGAATAAAAATCCCAGCCCGTCCAGCCTGAACGTCAGGTCGAGACCGATGGCGGGCACCCACCGCCAGCCGGCCTCGATCGTCCCTCCCGCAAGCACCCGTGGCGTCTCGAAAAGCAACAACGCCAAAGGAATCGCAGTCACCCCGGCAGCCGCTCCGGCACTGGCATTGCGCCCCCAACGGACAGCGACAGCCGGCAGCGCCGCGCCCAGCAGAGGAAATAAAATGATTAACAATAATGTCATGCCCAATGCTTCCGAAGCTTGTTAATCCGGCAATCAAATAGATCGTCATACCCTGTTGTTTCGTAGGGTGAGTCTCACGCACCACACGGATGGTGCGCGCGGCGCACCCTACCCTTGGGAGAAAAGCCGGGAAAACAGATGGATTTGATTGCCGGGTTAATAATTCCCAGGTTTCACACCATCAAACATTACCATGAAAGATAAGGAGAAATCCTCATTGAATTTGCTAGAATGCCGCTCAAAAAAATCCTCCTGCAGGGTACACAAACCTTTTCATCATGCGAAGTACATCACATCAACCCTGCGGCGTCCGCCGCATTAATAACATATCTTTTTCACTACGCTGGACAGCATCGACAAACCAAGGAGGCAGTATCACGTGAACACTCTCAGTACACCCGCCAGATCGCTTTTACCACGCCTGTTTTCCGCCGCAATGGCAACCCTGACCCTGTCAGTGATGGCGTCGCCCGCCAATGCCGCCGAACCGCCCGGCACATGGGTAAAACAACGGATACTGATACAGCCGCGCGCCGGCCTGTCCGACGCTGAACTCGACAAAATCATCAAACCCCACGGCGGACGCGCCATGCGCCGCATCCCGCATATCAACTTCCAGATCGTGGAGCTACCACCGCAGGCCAACGAAGCCGCGATCGCCCGCGTTCTGTCAAAGCATCGTCACATCAAATTCGCCGAACTGGATCGCCTGGTGCCGCTGGAACAGACGGCAAACGACCCCTACTACGGCAATGCCTGGCACCTGCCGAAGATTCAGGCCCCCGCCGCTTGGGATACCACGCTGGGCAACGGCGTCACCGTCGCCATTCTCGATACCGGCGTCGATCCCAATCACCCCGATCTGGCCGGACAAATGGTAGCGGGATGGAACATGTACGACAATAACAGCGACTCGTCGGATGTGCATGGACACGGAACCCAGGTCGCCGGCGTCGTCGCGGCGGCCAGCAACAACGGCCAGGGCGTCGCCTCCATCGCCTGGCAGGCCAAAGTCATGCCGGTGCGCATCAGCCAGCCCGACGGCTACGCATCGTTCAGCACCATCGCCAACGGCCTGATCTGGGCGGCCGACAACGGCGCGCGTGTCGCCAACATCAGTTATGGCGTATCCGGCAGCGCCGCGGTGCAAAGCGCCGCCCAATACATGAAAAACAAGGGCGGCGTGGTCGTCGTGGCGGGAGGGAACAGCGGCGTGTATGACGCGACCGCGCCGAACGCGGCCATGATCTCCGTCGCCGCCACCAACAGCAGCGACACCCGGCCGAGCTGGTCGACCTATGGCGAGTTCATCGACATCTCCGCTCCCGGCGTCGGCATCTGGACCACCGCCAAAGGCGGCGGCTATTCCGCACCCTCCGGCACCTCCTTCGCCAGTCCGGCCACGGCGAGCGTGGTAACGCTGATCAAGGCGGCCAATCCCGCGCTTTCCCCGGCGCAAGTGGAAGACATTCTCAAATCGACCGCAGATGATCTGGGAAGCGCCGGTTATGACACGTATTACGGCCATGGCCGGATCAATGCCGCCGCCGCGGTGCTCAAGGCCACCCAGACCCAGGCGCTGGACACCCAGGCACCCAGCGTCAGCATCGCATCGCCGACTGGCGGGACGGTGTCCGGCATCGTACCCGTCAGCGTCAACGCCAGCGATAACACCGGTGTGACGCGGGTCGATCTGTTCGCCAATGGCAAGCTGGTCGCCAGCGACATGACAGCGCCTTACGCCTTCAGTTGGGATTCCACCTTCACCCCGGACGGCACGGTCAAGCTGACGGCCGCTGCGGTGGATGCCGCGAACAACCAGGGCAGCTCATCGGGCGTCAGCGTCACCGTCGCCAACGCGGCGAAAACAGCCGATACCACCGTGCCTATCGTTGGCATCTCCAACCCCGTCAACGGCAGTACGGTAAGCAGAACGGTAACCATCAATGTCGCCGCGAAGGACAATGTGGCCGTTGCCAAGCTGAGCCTGTACATCGACGGCGCCTTGAGAAGCGTCACCAATGCCGGCAGCATGTCTTATAGCTGGAACACCCGCAGGATAGCAAGCGGCCTGCATACGCTCAGCGCCGTCGCCGAGGACGCGGCGGGGAACAAAGCAGCCGCCGTGGTTGAAGTGAGGAAATAGAATTTCCAACCGCAGAAGAAACGCGGGCATCTTGCGATGTCCCGCGTTTCTTTTGGGATTGTCGGAAAACTTTACAGAATCGCCTTTTAATTTCCTTTCTTACGGAACATGGCAAAAATCGTCTCCTGCTCTACTTTTTACCATATAAAATATTGATATTAATCATTTTTATAAATAAAGATCATGGCTATTGGCATAGCGAAGTGTCGGAATATTTTACACCACATGCTCCAGCCGAAAGCCAGCACAAGACGCATAAAAAAATAATAATCGCCAATTCAATATGTTACTATTTATGGCACAAATCATGCTAATGTAGTCATAGAAGATATATCTACAAAACCACTTAAATTGCTTCAACAACAGGCGCTGTCATGAACCCAATTTTACTTAAACCGCTGATCTTTTTTGCGGCGTTAGGGTTTGCAGGAAGCACATTCGCCATACCCACGCTTCAGGTCGGAGCGCCGGGTGGCATAGGAGAGGGAACCTACGCCAATTACCAATCCAGTTTGACCAATCCCATCGAAACAGATACCGCCATCACCTTCGGCAATAAAATCTATGTCGGCGGGATATATCAGAGCACGGATGTTCTCAACCTGGGGGGACAATATAGCACCGGGGACGACTGGTCGGATTTCGGCATGCCTGCGGCATTCGATACCCATGGAGCTATCCTCATCGCCTCGGTGCCGAATGGCGCCGTCGGCACCCTCACCATCAACGGCCAATCACCCTTCCATACTTCGGCGACGAACAGTTATTTCCCCAACAATCACGACCCGGTAAAGAGCGCTGTCTCGGATTTCCTGTTTTTCGATATCGGCACCTTCGCTAAGAGCGGGACCGTACCCAATTTCGACAGTGAAACGGGATCCGATCCGGGCCAGATCAAAACCCTGATGATCGCGACCAGCGGCTTTCAGTGGATCCACTTCGATGTCATGGCACTCGAAACGAAAATGAAGAATGGGAAGCCCACCACCGGTTTGATTACCGGCCTCGAAAACAATCCGGGGTCGAAAGATGTCACCTGGAAAGACTCCGGCGGCCCGCCCTTCGGTATTCCCGAGCCCTCCTCCCACCTGCTGGTGGGTCTGGGGCTGTTAGGCTTGGCGTTCGCCCGCCGCACGACCATAAAAAAAGGATCAAAACAATCATAACCGCCAAGGAATCACCGGCGCGGAAATGAGAAGTGACAACAGGGAAATCAGAAGACTTAAAGCTCCCTCCCGCGCGGAGGGAGCTTTTTTATTGTTCACCTCAAGTGCGCCATATACACCAGCGCATAATCCTGCGGCCCGTGCGGGATGTTCGAACCGATGACTTCGATTTTCCAATCGCCGGCTGCTGGCTTTTCAATCTGAACGACTTCAACATTATTTTTCGTATCGAGCATCATGCCCCCGCCCGCCGGCTGGTTGCCGACATAACGCGTTCCATCCGGCGCGGTGACGATGAGATTGAGATTGTTAACCAGCGCCGGGCCAGGATAATCGGTATACGCCATGACGATGCGCAGCGGAGCGTTGCCTGACTTTATCGTAATCGCCGTCGCGTGAACCTGCCCGGTGGCAAGGCCGCTTCTCTTGTCGATAAAGCAAGCCGATACCGGTGCGGGCGGGGTCAGCACGGCGTCGAGATTGACGCGGCCATAGCCTTGATGAAAATCGGCGATGGCGCCCTTGGCGGCAACCCCCGGCAGTCTCACCGCACCGGCGATCAGCGTCGCCTTGAGCAAGGCGGCGCTGGGGCTGCGCATTTTATGATGCTTGCGCAGATACTCGCGCAGCAGCGCCACCGCCCCGGCGGTGAGCGGCGTGGCCATGCTGGTGCCGCCCATGTAGAAATACATCTTGCTCGGCGGAAAGGCAGCCCATGCCTGATTGTTCGGTGCGATCTGGGTGGAACGCGTGGAAAGGATGAAAGTGCCCGGAGAGACTACATCGGGCTTGATACGGCCATCGCGGGTCGGTCCACGGCTGCTGAACGCCACCACCTGATCGGGATTGTTCGCCATCGGATCGTTGCGCAGCGGGGCAACGGGATAATCTCCCGGCCACCACTTGCCGTAGGTTTCGCTGTTGAACGCCGGGCGCAGATTTTCACAGGCGCCCACGGTGATGCAGTTTTTCGCCGTTCCAGGGGAGGTGACACTCATCAGGTTGATCCGGCCATCGCCATCCTTGTCCGTTCCATCATTGCCGGCGGCGAATAGAATGCAAAAATTCTTGCGCTGCCAGACAAAACGATCAAGCTGTTCGCAATAGCTATCGTATGCGCCGGGATCACCGCCGCCCCACGAATTCGAATGAATCCTCACGCCCTTTTTGTAGGCATCGGCAAAGAGCGTAGACAGATCAAGAGGGATCCCGGCGAGTAGATAACGCGGATACTGTTGCTGATAGGGTGGTTTCCACTTCATCTCCTGCTCGATGGCCTGAAACCCGAGGCGCGCCTTGCAGGCCAGGCCGCGCACCAGCGCAGCCACACCGGGCAATCCAGCGCTGGCCGCGCCATTACCCAGCACGGAGCCGGCCACATGCGTGCCATGACCGCTGTCGACATCCGCCGCCCCATCATTACCACCGGGGTTGGTGATGTAGGGTGAAAAATCCGGCGTGATCGGGTAACTCTTGACCCAGGCAACACGACCGGCAAAATCCTGGTGGATGGTTTGTGAATTACCGGTATCCAGCCCGGTATCGCATACCCCGATATATTCGCCTTGCCCATTCAGGCCCAGCCCTGTATTCGCCATCGACATCGCGGTCCCCATGATGCCGGCGGCCACATCGTTGCTGGTGCGTTTGAGCGTGCGCTCGCGAATCGATCGCACGCCATGAATGGCGGCCAGCGCACGAATCTTTTTTTCCAGCGCCGCGCCCCGGCCCGAGGCTCCGACAACCAGCACCTTCCCCTTGGCGTCTTTCCCCAGCACCTCCAAACCCAGTTTTTTTATCTCGGGCAGACCAGCGGTCAAATCCGCCGCGCCGAAAAATTCAACGGCATAAGCGCCGGGAACGACGCGTGTCCGCGGCAGCGCCGAGGAGGTATCACCCGCCTTACGCCCCACGTTGGTGAATACCGAAGACGCCACGCGATCATTGGTCGGCAGATGCCCCGTCCATCGGATGAACGGCAAGGCGGCGATCCGCTTGATGGTCTCCTCGTCGGCCCTCACGACATAGGCAAACCCCTCGTAAGGCGCGCGCGGTTCGCCACCCGCCTTTTTCACCGCCTTCATCCAGGCATCCTTGATCGGGCCGATGAACTGCACGAGATAATGATGGCGTCCCGGCGCGAGCGTCTTGACGCCTTTATAGGCCGGGTGGGAGCGGAGTTTCCCCTGCACATCCAGGCGGGGAAGCGAGGTGTCGATGATCTTCTCGCCTACCTGGATCGAATAAAGATCGGTGATGTCTTCGATGGGATAGCTGCGCGCGAGCCGGGACAGCGCCTTCTTTTCAACCTCGGCAAGCACAAAACCTTCATAGCGTTCGATGACGTGGAATTTGTCAGCGATTCCGTCCTGCTCCACACCTGTGCAGAATATTTTTACGATTCTGTTCATGGCACACTCCTTTTTTTATCGCTTGATGGTAATTGCTACTGTGATACGACAAAGATCCTCTCGTCTGTTGTGAATATTTCCGAATGTGACTCTCGGTAAAGCGGTGTTATATTTTTCTCCCTTTCGAATGTATACAATACCTCCTGCCACTCCTTGTCAATACTCATTCTAGCGATCACCAAAAATTCCGTCCCCGCATCAACATTCCATCGCCTGATGACATCGACCTTTTCCCACTGGCTTCATCGCCATAACCTTGCGGTTCCAGCAACACTCGTCTTGCCATCGGCCGCCATCGCCATCGCCGGCACACAGGCAAGCGCGTGGTTGCGTTATGAGCGCGAACAAATCCTGGCGGGAGAACTCTGGCGTCTGCTGACCGCCAGCTTCGTGCATCTGGGCTGGAGCCATTTGCTGATGAATCTTGCGGCGCTGGCGCTGATCTGGATGCTGTTCGGACGTTTGCTGACGACAAAGACATGGTTGTTGCTCAGTCTGGCGAGTCTGCTGAGCGTCAGCCTGGGCCTTCTGCTATTCAGTCCGGAGATTGGATGGTATGTAGGATTATCAGGAATGCTGCATGGCCTGTTCGCCGCGGGCGCCATGGCCAGTCTGCGCGCCGGGCACCGCCTTGAACTGGCGCTGCTGGCGCTGCTATTGGGCAAAATCGTTTGGGAACAAGCGTATGGACCGCTGCCGGGAACAGCGGAATTCGCGGGTGGCGCAGTGGTGACCGACGCGCACCTTTATGGCGCGGCCGGTGGTTTTATTTCTGTGCTGGCGTATATGCTGATGAAGCGCTGACTTATTGACCCGGCAACCAAAACCATCTGCTTTTCCAGCTTTTCTCCCACTGCAGGGTGCGCCGCGCGCACCATCGGTAGGGTGCGTGAGACGCACCCTACAAAACTGATAAAGAAAGAGACTATTTCGCGGCTTCAATAACCTTTACCGACAAAGTTTCGCCCTGCATACAGAAGGAAGCCTCGACCTTTTCCCCGGCGATCCGCACCCGGTCGCCGTCTTTGAATCCCTTGAGATTGCCAAGCAAGGTATATTTTTTACCGCCGTTGGTCTGGAATAGCTGGCATTCCACGCCGCCCTCTATCAACGTACCGGTCAACTCAAGGCCGCCCGTCTTGCCCGCAACACCATTGGCACAAGCACAAGACGCGATACCCAACAACAGTACCGGCACAAACCGCGACAAGATACGCATCTTCATTCCTTCTTATCAAAAGGCAGCCGCCGGTACAGCAAAACGCAACGCCCCGTTCCACCACATGCCACTCTGCCCCGCGATCACATCGACGCCATCGAAGGCCGCGTTGCCGGCGCCACGATCGTAAGTCACCCCTGAAGCTGTTGGCAACAATGCCGTCGCATTGACACGCAACGATTGCACGATCAGGTTGCGATCTTCGGGGGGAAGGTAAGCATCGTTGGTAAACATCACATCGACACCATGCGCGATGCCTGGCGCCGCGAGCACAGCCATGGCATACTCGGCATAGGCGCCGGAGTTGACATTGAAACTGCCGATCAACTGCCCGTCAACACGCACGTGCATGATGGGATAGATACCGCTTACGGGCGTACCCCTCGCCGTCACCGTGATCGCCGCAGCGGAAACCGCCCTGGCGACATTGAGCCTGCCACCGGTGACCGTCTTCCCCGTCAGCGCCGAAACTTTATCAACCGAACTCATCAGAAGATTCTTGATGTCCACCGCGCCCAGCGCGGGGAACTGTGAGCGGACCAACGCCGCCGCGCCCGCCACATGCGGCGTGGCCATCGACGTGCCGCTGGCAAAGCGATAACCGGAAGAACTGCACATGGCACAGGAAGCGGTGGGCACGGTGGAAAGAATCGACACGCCTGGCGCACCGAGATCGACACTCAGCGCGCCATAATTGGAAAAGGAAGCTTTCTGATCGTTGCTGTCGGTCGCCGCGACACACAACACGTTTGGCTGTGTCGAGTTGCACGGAAAACTCGCCGTTGTATCGTTGTTCGTGTTCGCGTTACCGGCCGCGACAACGAACAACATGCCCATTTGATTGGCGGTCGCGATGGCATTCTCAATGGCTTGAGAAAAAGCGCCGCCACCCCAGCTATTGCTGGAAATCCTTGCACCCATCCTGGCCGCGTAAAGAATCGCCTGCGCCGCGCCGAACGAGGTACCGCTACCGTTGCCGCTGATGAACTTGAGCGGCATGATGCGCACGTTCCAGGCCACACCCGTAACACCGATGGCGTTGTTTCCGGCCGCGCCGATGGTTCCCGCCGTGTGCGTGCCATGACCATGGTCATCCATCGGATTGTTGTCGTTGTTGGCAAAATCCCAGCCCCGCACATCGTCGATGAAACCATTACCATCATCGTCGATACCATTACCGGCAATCTCGCCAGGATTGACCCACATATTCGCAGCCAGGTCGGGATGTGTGTAATCCACCCCCGTATCGATGTCCGCGACGATAATGCTGGCGCCGCCCTTTTGCTTGTCCCATGCTCTTACCGCGCCAATGTCCGCCCCCGGCGTGCCGCCGGTTTGCCCGGTGTTATTGAGACTCCATTGCTCCGGGAAACGGGGATCATTCGGTGTGGCCTGCACATGAAAAATGTAATTGGGTTCGACAAATTCGACATCCGCACGGCGCGCATAGGCTTCCATCAGTGCTTCAGCGGCCTGGCCGCGCGCGCCACGCACCCGCTGGACACGCGTGAGCGGCATTGTCGCAACCACCCGCGCCTCGAGCGCAGCATGCACGGCCGCGACATCTCTTGCCGCCGCCGGATTGTTCAGAGGCTTGTCGCGAAATTTGACGATGACTTCGCCAGGCACATGCTCGGCCTGGATTCTGAAAGAAGCGTTTGGAGAAGCCGCAGAAGGAAGTGGAAACGCCGCCGCGGTGAAAGATGATAGTGCCATCCCGAGAAAACATACGCCGGCACCGATGTCTCGGCGAAACAAGCTGGAGAGACGGCCAAGCAAGTGATCCATGCAACTATCCTCCTGTATTTCCTCCTTCCCTGGAAAAGCTCGCAGGGTGCGCCGTGCACACCCTACGAATCCTCGACCCTTAAGGCGCGTGACGCCCCGTCATTATCGCAAGCACCGACGCGATACGATCGCGCATCTCACGGCGATCGACGATCATGTCGATGGCGCCATGCTCCAGCAGAAATTCGCTGCGCTGGAAGCCTTCGGGCAGGGTCTGGCGCACGGTCTGCTCGATGACGCGCGGTCCGGCAAAGCCGATCAGTGCGCCGGGCTCGGCGATATTGATATCACCAAGCATGGCGAAGCTGGCCGAAACACCGCCCATGGTCGGGTCGGTGAGCACGGAAACATAGGGAATACTCTGCCTGCTCATGCGCGCCAGGGCGGCGCTGGTCTTGGCCATTTGCATCAACGAGAACAGCGCCTCCTGCATGCGCGCGCCACCGCTGGCGGAAAAACATACCAGGGGAATTTGGTGTTCGAGACAAGTGTTCACGGCACGCACGAATTTCTCGCCGACGACGGCGCCCATCGAGCCGCCCATGAAACTGAATTCGAAGGCGCAGACCACCACTGGAACGCCCTTGACCTGCCCTTTCATGACGATCAGCGCGTCCTTCTCGCCGGTTTCCTTTTTCGCTGCGGCAAGGCGATCACGGTATTTCCTGCTGTCACGGAACTTCAATTCATCCACGGCAATGAGATCGGCGGCGATTTCCTCACGGGGCTCGGGGTCGAGAAAACTGTCGAGGCGCTTGCGCGCACCAATACGCATGTGGGTGGCGCACTTCGGGCACACGTCGAGATTGCGCTCCACTTCGGCACGATACAACACTGCGCCGCAGGTCTCGCATTTCGTCCACAACCCTTCGGGGATTGATTTCTTGCGGCGTGTCTCCGTCCTGATTTTCGAGGGGATGAGTTTTCCGAACCAGCTCATTTATTGGTCAATCGTTATGAATGTTGTCATTACACTTGTTCCGCAGGGCGCGTCTCACGCACCACGCGGATGGTGTGCATGGCGCACCCTACGGCGAAAAGCTCGAAAAGCATGCCCGCTTGACAGTTCATTTTGCCGCATCGAGCGCACCGCGTATTTCGGCCAGCAGGGCTGTCACTTCTTTTTGAATCTTTTCCGGTTGCGCGGAAAATTCGGCGAATTTACGCACCAGGGCGCTGCCCACCACCACGGCATCCGCCACGGCGGCCACCTGCGCAGCCGATGCCGCGTCCTTGATACCGAATCCGACGCCGATGGGCAGATCCGTCATGGCGCGGATTTCCTTCACCTTGGCGGCGACAGCGCCAATATCAAGCCCGCCCGCGCCCGTCACGCCCTTCAGCGAGACATAATAGACAAAACCGCTCGCCGCCGCACAGATTTTGGCGATGCGCCCGGTGGAGCTGGTGGGCGCGACGAGGAAAACCGTGTCCAGTTGCTGGGCGCGCAATTCGCCCGCCAGTGCTTCCGCCTCCTCGGGCGGCATGTCCACGGTCAGCACGCCGTCCACGCCAGCCTCGCGCGCGACGCGGGCGAATTCGCCATAGCCCATCGCTTCGACAGGATTGAGATATCCCATCAGCACCACCGGCGTGTGATCGTCACGCGCGCGGAACTCGCGCACCATCGCCAGCACCTGACGCAGGCTGACATGGTGTTCGAGCGCACGCTCGCACGCCGCCTGGATCACTGGACCATCGGCCATGGGGTCGGAAAACGGCACACCCAGCTCGATGATGTTCGCACCCGCCGCCACCATCGCGTGCATCAGCGGCACGGTGACGGCCGGCTGCGGGTCACCCGCGGTGATATATGGAATCAACACCTTGTGCCTGTCACGCCGCAGCGACTCGAAACAACCCTTGATACGGCTCATACCTTGATTCCTTCGCGCGCAGCCACAGTGTGGATGTCTTTGTCGCCGCGCCCGGACAGATTGGCAATGATAATTTTGTCCTTGTCCATGGCCGACGCGAGTTTGGCGGCATAGGCCAGCGCATGACTGGACTCCAGCGCCGGTATGATGCCCTCGATCCGCGTCAGCGCATGGAAAGCGGCGAGCGCTTCGTCATCGGTAACGGCAACATAACTGGCGCGGCCGTTGTCCTTGAGCCAAGCATGTTCGGGACCGACGCCGGGATAATCCAGCCCGGCGGAGATGGAGTGAGTCTCGATGATCTGACCATCGGCATCTTCGATGAGATAGGTGCGGTTGCCGTGCAGCACGCCGGGCCGCCCCTTGCACAGGGTGGCGGCGTGATGGGCGGTGTCCAGCCCCTCGCCCGCCGCTTCGACGCCGTACATCGCCACGCCGGTATCGTTCAAAAAGGGATGGAACAGCCCGATGGCATTGGAACCGCCGCCGACACAGGCCACCAACGCATCGGGCAAACGCCCTGCTTCTTCGAGTATCTGGGCGCGCGCCTCGCGGCCGATGATGGCCTGGAAATCGCGCACCATCATCGGATAGGGGTGCGGGCCAGCCACCGTGCCGATGATATAGAAGGTATTATCGACATTCGTCACCCAATCGCGCATCGCCTCGTTGAGCGCGTCCTTGAGCGTCTTGGAGCCCGACTCGACCGGCACCACCTCGGCGCCGAGCAATTTCATGCGGTAGACGTTGATCGCCTGACGCTTGATATCCTCGGAGCCCATGTATACCACGCACTCCATGCCGAAGCGCGCCGCCACGGTGGCGGTGGCCACACCATGCTGGCCGGCGCCGGTCTCGGCGATCACGCGCTTCTTGCCCATGTGCCGCGCCAGTAGCGCCTGACCGATGGTATTGTTGATCTTGTGCGCCCCGGTGTGGTTGAGGTCCTCGCGCTTCAGGTAAATCTGCGCGCCGCCGAGCTGTTTGCTCCAGCGCTCGGCAAAGTAGAGCGGTGAAGGCCGACCGACGAATTTGGCGAGATCCGCGTCCATCTCGGCGAGAAATTGCGGGTCGGCACGGAAGCGCTCGTAGGCGAGCCGTAGTTCTTCCAGCGGACTCATGAGCGTTTCGGAGGCGAAGATTCCGCCGTAAGGGCCGAAATGCCCACGCTCATCCGGCAGATCATGCTTCGTCAGCACGACGTTAACTGATGTTGACACTATATACACCTCGCATGAATGCGGCGATTTTGTCCGCACTCTTGATTCCTTTGGCCGTTTCCACTCCACCGCTCACATCCACGGCGTAGGGTTGCACTTGCCGGATGGCCTCGGCCACGTTTTCCGGCGTCAAGCCCCCGGCCAGAATAACCGGCTTGTCCAGATCGCGCGGCACGCGCGTCCAGTCGAATGTATCCCCGGTACCGCCGGCCACCCCGGCGCGGTAGCTGTCGAGCAACAGGCCGCTGGCATCGGCATGCTGGCTGGCGATAGCGGCCACATCGACACCTCCGCGCATCCGCACCGCCTTGATGTAAGGCTTGCCATAACGGTTACAATCGCCCGGCGGCTCGTCGCCGTGGAACTGGAGAAGATCGACGCGCACCTGATCCAGCACGGCGCGAACCTCCGGCTCGGGCGCATCGACGAACAGCCCGGTCACCGTCACAAATGGCGGCAGGGCGTGAACCATCGCCTGGGCCTGCGCAATGCTTACGGCGCGCGGACTCTGGCGGTAAAACACCAGACCGATCGCATCCGCCCCCAGCGCCACCGCAGCAAGCGCGTCCTCACGGCGGGTAATGCCACAGATTTTAACACGCACGCGGGGGGAGTTTTGAGGAAAAAGGGGTTGATTCATCCGCGATACACTCACGAAACTTTTTCCAGCGCCTCGGTCACGAATTTGTTCAGACTCAGGCCTTTTTTTGCCGCCGCCAAGGCGATCTTACGATGCAATTCACGCCCGATACGCACATTGAAGCTTCCCCTGAAAGGCTGCTCCGGCGTCACGCCTTCTTCCTGGCATAAATCCAGGTAATTGTTCACCGCCTGCTCAAAAGCCTTACGCAGCCCCTTGACGCTGGTGCCCTCGTAAGTCACCAGCACACGAACAAAGAGCAACTGACCGAAAAATACTTCATCCTCGTCAGTATACTCAACCGACCCATAATAACCCTTATAGAGCGCCAGAATATTATCCGGCAAATCGTCACTCATAATGCGTCCACATCTGAATGACCTTAACAATTTGCTCTTGTTCGACTACCTGGCAAACCAGGCGATGCTGGATATTGATCCTTCGTGAACAAGCGCCTCTCAGATCCCCTGCCAATTTCTCATATGCCGGAGGATTTTGAAAAGGGTTTTCGGCAAGAACATTCAGCAGCGCCTCAGCTTTCGGTCGCAAGCCGGCGGCAACCAGCTTTTTGGCGTCCTTCTGCGCCTGTTTGGTATAGACAATCCGCCATTTCACCAATCAAGCTCCGTCGCACACTCCTCGATAGGCGTAGTCATTCCTTCTCGTATTGACTTTCTCATTCCTGGAACGGACAACAAGTACAAACTTTCCTGAATGGCGCGCCAGTCATCCTCTGAGACAAGCACGGCGTTCGAGCGTTTACTGGTAATCAGAATAGGCGCGTGCGTTACCGCTGCTTCATCTATCAAGCGATACAACTTTGATCTTGCCTCGCTTGCCGTTAAGGTGGTCATAGCTTTCTCCATACGAATGCAACAGAAAAATAGTACGTTTTGTCGTACGCAATGTCAAAAGTTACCAGACCATGGAAGTCGGCAAAACCCGCGGAATGCCAAACTCTTCGGGATAAGCCACGTCCATGAGGTACAGGCCATGCGGCGGGGCGGTGACACCGCCCAGGGTGCGGTCGCGCAGTTCCAGCACTTCGCGCGCCCATACCGGCTCGCGCTCGCCGGCGCCGATCGTCATCAGGACGCCGGCGATATTGCGCACCATGTGGTGCAAAAAGGCATTGGCCTCGATGTCGATGAAGATCAGATCATTCTGGCGCATCACGTCAAGGCGATATACCGTGCGCACCGGACTTTTCGCCTGGCAGCCCAGGGCGCGGTAGGAAGAAAAATCGTGCTCGCCGATGAGATGGGCGCCCGCCTCAGCCATGCGGCGCTCATCCAGGGCGCGGTAATCCCAGGCCACACGCCAGGCGAGCACCGTGGGACGCACCGGACGGGTGAAAATCACGTAGCGATATCGCCTCCGCCGAGCGGAAAAGCGCGCATGAAAATCCTCGGCCACCGGCTGCGCCCATACCACGCTCGCCTCGTCGGGCAGATTGGCGTTGGCGCCGAATATCCAGGAACGCAGGGTGCGCGGCGCGTCACTGTCGAAGTGCACCACTTGGCCGATGGCATGCACACCGGCATCGGTACGGCCGGCGCAAGCCACACGCACCGGATGATTGGCGACCTTGGACAGCGCCGCCTCCAGACAGCCCTGCACCGTGCGCAATCCGCCATCCTGAATCTGCCAGCCGGAGAAGGCGGCGCCGTTGTATTCGATTCCCAACGCGATTCTCATAGGTAGAAAAACGGCACGCTAAAGTTTCACAAAAACCAGCCGATACTCATAACAATACCCCTCCTCAAAAAGGGCTTTTCATGCCAAAGCCATTAGCGCCAAGGCTGGCCGTTCTAATCACTGGTATCGTGGCGTCGTCGATGCTTGGCACGAACACCTCGCATGCCGAATTCGCACTGAATTGGGCGCCGGACATCGCCAATCGCGCCGCGTCACAAGGCCTCAGCTTTGCCGTCTGCAATTTCCCTGGCTATG
Source organism: Gammaproteobacteria bacterium (assembly GCA_005240065.1). Taxonomy (GTDB): domain Bacteria; phylum Pseudomonadota; class Gammaproteobacteria; family Ga007554; genus SBBG01. The sequence continues at coordinate 26,399 of SBBG01000047.1, forward strand.
CCAACCAGGGCAACTGCAGCTCTTTTGTTCCCAGCAATGAGGGCACGACCACCCCCTTCGTCAACGAACTGGTCACCGACGGAACAAAAACCTATTACCATCTGATCGTCGGCGACCCCAACAGCAATTTCGCCCAGGAAATCTATGTGGGGACGGGCACTGTGACCTATCAGGATGGCAAGCCCACTTCCGCCACGCTGGGACAAACCGCCGGCAACGGTTGCTTCCCTGGTTCCCCCTTTTTCACGGGCGTCGCCGCCTGCGGCAACGCCTATAATAAACTGGGGGTCGATGCCAATGTCACAGGCAACGGCTCGGGTAATCCCACAGTGGTACAGATGCAGCAATTCGTGAAAGATCCCGCTTCAGGATTCACCCTGGAGTTCGTCAAATCAAACTTCGCCCAGAAACCCAAAATCAGCCAAAGCATCGTCAACAGTGAACTAAATGCGCAATTCGTCATGGACATGAGCGGGACCAACTACAACACCAACACCACGCCGGCCGTCGTTACCAACACCGTCGACATTATCGATCCTGCAATCAAGGGCGACTTCGACATGGCCACCGATATTCAATCATCGACCGTGACGGGCGGCCGATTCACCTTTACCCCCGCGCCTCTCAGCAATGGATACGGGGGCGCGGGGGGCACTTACAACTATATCGACGGCGGTTTCAATTTCAATGCCATCGACTGGCAGCAGTTCAAAAACTAGAACCGCGCCACGCCTTCCACCGCACGATACCCCCCTCCACCAGCGAATACACCGCCGGCACTACCACCAGCGTCAAGAGCGTCGAACTGATCATGCCGCCGATCACAGCCACAGCGAGAGGGCCGTTGGTGTCGGAACCCGCGCCAATGCCGATGGCGGCGGGCAACAGCGCGAGAATGATGGTCGCCGAGGTCATCAGCACCGGGCGCATGCGGATCGGGCAAGCTTCCCGCAACGCGGTATCGACATCCTTGCCCGCGCTGCGCATCTGGTTGGTGAGATCCACCAGCAGGATGGAGTTTTTCGCCACCAGGCCGATCAGCAACACCAGGCCGATCATGGAATAGATATTCAGGGTATGGCCGAGCAGCCATAATCCGGCGACGCCGCCGATGATCGCCAGCGGCTGCGCCAGCATGATGACCATGGGTTGAATGAACGAATTGAACTGACTGGCCAGCACCATGTAGACCAGCCCCAGCGCCAGCACGAAAGCGAAGATCATGTAATTCACGGTCTTGCCGAACTGCTCCGCCTGACCGGTGAACTTGATCGAGTACCCGGCGGGCAGAGTTTCGTCCGCCACCTGTTTGACTTTATTCACCGCCTCGCCGAGGGGAATGCTGGGCGAGCCGGCGAAGTTCGCCGCGTATTGCATGTCATAGCGGCTGATGATCGCGGGGCCGAGCGCCTGCTTGAATTTCGCCAGCGTATCCAGACGCACCATCTTGCCATCCTTGCCGCGCAGATAAATCCTGCTGAAATCGGCACGCTGCCTGAAATTGCTTTCCACGCCCTTGAGGCGAATGTCGTAACGCTCGCCGTCGCCAGGCACATCGTTATAGCGCGCCACATCCACGCCCCCCACCATCACGTTCACCGCCTGCGCCACATCCCTGGAACTTATCCCGAGATCGGCGGCGCGAGTGCGATCGAGGATCATTTCGATCTGCGGCAGATCGAGCTGCAAATCGACATCCAACCGTCCCAGCTCCTGCATGGCGCCGAGCTTCTCCTGCATCGCGGTGGTCAACCTGCCGACTTCCGTCAGATTGGGACCTGTCACGACAAACTGCAAGGGTTCGCCACGCATCCCGCCGATCGGCGGCACACCCGCGGCAAAGGCGCGCACGCCGGGAATTTGCATCAACTCCTTGCGCACCGCATCGATAATCTCGGACTGCTTGAGCGTGCGCTCGCTACGCGGCGCCAGCCGGACGAAGGCGATGCCTTGATTCACTTGGCCCGCCTGACCAAGACCGATCGCGGTGAAATAGGTAGTGATTTCCTTATGGCTACCCAGCACTTTTTCGATCTTTTCCAAGCGGTCGTTAGTGTAGTCGATATTCACGCCCAAAGGCGTCTTGATGAACACCATGAAGCGCCCCTCGTCTTCCTCGGGGACAAAGCCTTTGCCGACCTTGGCGAAAAACCAGGCACTGGAGGCGATGATGATCACGGTCAAAAACACCACGCTCCAGCGGTATGCCAACGCCACATCGAGCAGCCGCCGATAGGCCCGGTCGAGTGCCCTGAACGCGCTTTCCAGCGCGCGATAGACCATGCCATGCTGCTGCGAAACCCTGAGATACCGGGAGCACAGCATTGGCGTCAGCGTCAGCGAAACAAACAGCGACACCAGCACACCGATGGTCACCACCGTGGCGAAGGACTCGAAGAAACGCCCGACGATGCCCTGCATGAAAATCACCGGCGCGAAGATCGACACCAGGGTGAGCGAAGAGGCCAGTACGGCGAATTGCACCTGCTTCGAGCCTTCGATGGCGGCGGTGACGGCATCAGCGTTGCCCCCTTCGCGATGGCGGAAAATATTTTCCAGCACCACAATGGCATCGTCCACCACCACGCCCACCAGCAACAGCATCGCCAGCAGCGTCATCGAATTGAACGTGAAGCCGGAAAAATAGATCGCCGCGACCGCGCCCATCAGCGACACCGGAATCGCCACCGCGATGATGAGCGTGGAACGCACGCTCTTCAGGAACAGCCAGACGATGACGGCCGCGAGCAGCGTGCCGAGCAACAAATGTTCCTTGAGCGTCTTCACCATCTCCATGATGAACAGCGAGTCATCCGAAGAAACCGTGATCTTCATGCCGGCGGGCAGTTGGGGGATGATCTCTTCATCGAGCCGTTTCTTCACCTCGTTGATGATCTCGACGCTATTGGTATTGGCAATCTTGACGATCCCCAGACCAACCGATGGCTCGCCCTTGAAATGTGCCAGTTGCCGATAATCCTCCATGCCGTCCTCGATGTCGGCCACGTCATCCAGCCGCACCGGCGCGGTATCATGGTAGGCGACGATCATGTCGCGCAATTCGCTCAGCGAATGAAATTCCACATCGAGCTTGATCAGGTTCTCCGTTTTTTCTCCCACCAGAAAACCGCCCGGCACCTGCACATGCTCTTTGTCGAAGGCTTCGATGATGTCTTTGACAGTGACCTGCAAGGCGGCCATGCGATCCGGCCGGATGTTCACCCGGATGTTCCTGTCGCGCCTGCCCCCTAGACGCACCTCGCCCACGCCGTCGATGGTCTCCAGCCTCTTCTTGATGACGTTGCGCGCATACTGGTTGAGCTGCTGCAAGGTGCGGTCGCCTTGCAGCGCCAGCCACAGGATGGGCTGGGCATTGGTCTCCACCTTCGACACGATGGGTGGCTCGACATCGGCCGGCAATTGGCGCAATACCTGGTTGACCTTGGTCTGCACCTCGTCGAAGGCGACGTTGATGTCTTTTTCGAGATCGAAGGTGATGGTGACGACGGACACACCGGGAGACGAGGCGGACTGGATGTGGTCGATCCCTGGCACGGTGTTGACCTGTGACTCGATGACATTAGTGACGCTGGAGTCGATGATTTCGGGATTGGCGCCACGCAATACCGTGGTCACCGTCAACACGGGAAATTCAACACGGGGAAGACGGTCGACGCCGAGCCGCTCGGCGCTGATCACGCCGAACAGCACCAGCACGGCGGACAGCATGTACGCCAGCACATGGCGCTTGATGGACAGCGCGGGCAGACTCATTATTTTTGGTCTTTCTTGATATTGACCTTGGCCTTGTCCGTCAGGAACGCCGCGCCATCCAGCGCCACGACCGTCCCCGCCGCGAGACCTTCAAGGATTTCGACACCGCCGTTCGAGCGGTAGCCGGTTTTCACCACTTGCTGTTCGGCTTTGCCTTCCCTTATGACATACACCACCTCGCCGGCGGGGCGCATCACCACGCTTTGCTCGGGCACCGTCACGGCCTGTCCGTGCTCCGCCACCACCAGCGTACCATTAACGCTGGCGCCGGGCTTCCATCCACCGGGATTGGCGAGTTCCACAATCGCCTCCACGGCATGGCTCTTGGCATCCACGTCAGGGCGTACTTCCTTGATCCGGCTTTCGATCGTCCGCCCCGGCGCGGTGGAACTGGACAGGCGCACGGTCCCCCCTGGCCGCAGCGCTGAGGCCATGTCCTCCGGGAAGGGCAAATGCACACGCAAGGTCTGCTGGGAAGAAATCAGGAACAGCGGCTTGCCGAGGGTGACATAATCCCCTGTCGAGACCATGCGCTGGTCGATACGGCCCGCCACCGGCGCGACGATGCGCGCCTTGGCGAGATTATGCTCGGCAGCCTGCAATTGCGCCCGCGCCCCCGCCAGTTGTTCGCGCAACACGGCAAGCTGCGCCTGGGCGTCTTCCAGTTGCGTGACAGGGATGAATTTGTCCCGCACCAGCTTCTCATAGCGCTGCACCAGGCGTTCCTGATTGGCAAGCGACGCCTCGACGCGCGCCACCTCGGCCTGCGCCGCCGCGCGCGCAATGCGCTCGTCCTGCGCATCCAGCTCGGCCAGCAGTTGGCCCTTGCTCACGGCCTGGCCGATGTCCGCCCCGACCCGCACCACACGTCCCGCCACCTCGGCGGCCACCGAAGGAAAGGTCTCGCTTTCGATCCAGCCGACCGACTCCTGAACATGCTGCACCGCCTGGAGCTTCGCCTCGGTCACGGTAATCAGGGTGCCCATCGGCCGCTTGCCCGATTTTTCCTCCTCGGCCTTTTTGCCGCAACCGGAAAGCGCAACGATCACGCACAACCCAACGGCCCATGCGCTGCTTTTTTTCATTCATTGATCCTTACAACAGGGAGGTACTTCGATTTTATTAACCCGGCAATCAAATTCATCCGCTTTTCCAGCTTTTCCCCCACCGTAGGGTGCGCCGCGCGCACCATCCGTGCGGTGCGTAAGACGCACCCTACGAAATGGGGTGGTTTGACTTTTAGTCCAGGCGGGGATAAAAAGGTTCGCCTCTCACAGCGCCGCAAGCGCCTCCAGCACCTCGGCAACGTGCCCTTCAACCTTCACCTTGCGCCACTCCCGCCGCAACACGCCTTCCTTGTCGATAAGAAAGGTGCTGCGCTCCACACCCATCACTTCCTTGCCGTACATGTTCTTGGGCTTGATAACATCGAACAACCTGCACAGATGCTCGTCCTCGTCCGTCAGCAAATCGAACTGGAAACCTTGTTCTTCCTTGAACTTCTCATGGGAATTGAGGCTGTCGCGCGATATACCGAGGATCACGGTATCGAACCTCGAAAATTCCTCATAGTGATCACGGAAATCCTGTCCCTCGCGGGTACATCCCGGCGTGTTGTCCTTGGGATAGAAATACAGCACGACGTGCTTGCCCTTCAAATTCGAAAGGTTAATGGTTTTGCCACCTGTGGCGGGAAGCGCGAAATCCGGGACGGGCTTGCCGATAGCGATATTGGACATGGACAATCTCCTTGAGATTCAACTGAAAAACCTGCCCATGATACGCTAAAAAGAATGGAAAGATCACCGCCTCACGCGTAATAGTCGACCAGCCCAGCGGCTGAAACGCCACGCCCGCCCGCCGATGATTCATCGGCGGCGAGCGGCCCCGCGCCCCCCATGTATTCCGCATATTGCTGAGGAACGGTTTGCTGTCCGCGCTGGTCAGCGAAGGACTGCGACTGCGAGGAAACGTTGATACTGGCCAGATTCAGGCCGCTGTCACCCAGCATGTCACGCAGCCGCGGAATAGCCGCTTCGATGGCATCGCGGGTAACAGAATGCTGAGTGGTGAATGACACACTGGCCTGGTCCTGATCGATGGCGATGCGTATTTCCACCGGGCCGAGGTGTGGCGGATTGATGCGTAACTCGGCGGTCTGCACGCTTTGATTGACCAGCCATTGAACGCGATCTCCCAGTTCCTGCCCCCATCCTTCCGCGCCCAGAGGAAGGGTCATGGCAGCGGTGGCATGACCAGCCGGGCTTTGTGAATTAACCTGCGAACCTGCCGGTATCGCCGGCTGAGAGACAAGAGAAACCTGCGTTACACCGGCAGGCGTATCGTCAAGGACAGACGCGAAATTGGCCGATGACATGGCGGATTCGGATGCAAGTACCGGCAACATGGGCTGGGAAAGATCGGAAAGTGCGCGGGGATTTTCCCCTGCCGGCGAGGAGGTAATCGACGGGCTCCCGGCGGTCATCGCCATGGTAGCCATGTGCGCGGCATCGGGTGTCACTCCTGGATTATCATCCGCGGAAACGTTCATGCCATTCTGAACACCGGGATTGACCGGCACAGGCACCGATGCGGCATAGGGCGGCAAGACGTTGCCGTCCGGCGAGGCCTCTTGCCGCGGCGCCGGCGCCTCGCCCTGAGAAAGAACGGGCAACGCGGGCGCGGAACTCGCGGCATCGCCATTCGCCACGCCAAGCAGCGCCGCCAGCGCATCGTAGAACAGGCCTGAGTACCCGCTATCTTTTTGTGACGTTGTGGCAACCGCAGCCGGACGGCCATCGTTCGCTTGCACCAAGGGCATCATCTCGGGCATCGTGTAACCTCGTCAGTCGTACCTCCCGGGGAAGAAGCAAGATACAGGCCACAAGAAGCGAAAGGACACACCCTGCGTGTATGCTATTAAACCGGCGATAAAATAGACCGTGATTGCCCTGTGTTTCGTAGGGTGCGTCTCACGCACCGCGCGGATGGTGCGCACGGCGCACCCTACACCGGGAGAAAGCTGGAAAAGCAGATGAATTTGATTGCCGGGTTAATACCCACCTACCCGCCCGCCGAGGCAACTTCCGCCGGCAACTCCGTTTCACGGCGCAAGACGCTCTCGACATGGCCGTATTCCTCGACGATTTTCTCCAGGCGAAATAGCGCATCGGCAGGCATCCCGTCCCGGCAGGATTCTTCCAATCCCTTGCACAGATTCGACAGCGCCACCGCGCCGAGATTCGCGCTGCTTCCCTTCAGGGTATGCGCCTCGCGCAATAATGCCTGACTCTCCCCGCTCTGCGCCATCTCGCGCATCGCCGCCAAGCGCTGAGGAACCGCCGCCAGGAACACCTTGATCAAATCAGGAAAACCGGCCCCCATCAGATCACGAAGGGTGTCCAGGGTAGCGTGATCCACCGTAGGCGGCTTGGGTTCATCGATGGACCCGGACACGATATTCGCGTCGTGCCGGCTCTCGGCCTGAACGCTTTTCGTCTCACCCGCCGGCAGCCAGCGCGCCAGGATCTCTCGTAATGTCTCGATCTTGGCGGGTTTGGTCAGATAATCATCCATGCCGCAATCCAGACATTTCTTGCAGACATCTTCCATGGCGTTGGCGGTCATGGCGATGATCGGAACATGCTCGCCGTCGCCCTCGTTGCCGCGAATCACCGCCGTGGTTTCATAACCGTCCAGCCCGGGCATCTGTAAATCCATGAGAATCAGGCCATAACGCCGGCCGGCCAGCAGCGCCAGCGCCTCACCGCCATGATTCGCCACATCGGCGGCATACCCCAGCCTTTGCAACATGCCCAACGCGACTTTCTGGTTCACGACATTGTCTTCAACCACGAGAATACGGGCATCATGCGCAACCAGGGGTTCGGCTTCGACGGGAAACCCCTCTTGCCCGGCACTCGCATCGCGGGTATCGCTCAGGCAATCGTGGAAATGGGCCAATCGGACCGGCTTCGCCAAACTACCCGCGATGCCCGCCCGCCGCGCCGCTTCGGCATCGGAGACATGCCGCCCATAAGACGCCAGCATGATCAGCCGTGTCGTTGCGATGGCCGGATCGTTTTTTATCGTGCGCGGCAACTGCCATTCGGCCATTTCCGGCATATCCGCATCCAGAATGGCGAGATCGTAAGGCTTGCCGCTCGCCTGAGCGGAGCGCAGCATGGACAGCACTTCTTCGGCGCCGCCAGCGACATCGCTCACCCCGCCCCAGGCAACGATCTGATGACTGAGGGCGGTGCGGTAGGCGGCATTTTCGTCCGCGACCAGCACCCTGATATCCTTGATGTTCTCCAGTGTGTGATTCATGGACGGAGCCACTCCTTCCTGCTTTTGAAAAGGCAGATCGACCCGGAAGGAACTTCCCGCGCCCTGCTCGCTTTCCACGCCGATCTCGCCCCCCATGAGCTCCGCCAACTGCTTTGAAATGGCAAGACCCAAACCTGTCCCGCCATACTTGCGGGTGATCGACCCGTCAGCCTGGGTGAAGGGCTGAAACAGCAGGCGCAGCGTTTCGGGCGCAATACCGATGCCGGTGTCGGAGACCTCGAAGCGAAGCGAAACCTGATCCTCCGACTCCCTGACGAGGGTGACACGTATCACAACCTCACCCCAATCGGTGAATTTGATGGCATTGCCGATGAGATTGGAAAGAATCTGCCGCAAACGCCCGGGGTCACCGAGCAACAACACGGGAACATCGGCGGGAATCAGCGAGATCAGCTCCAGACCCTTGCCATAGGCGCGCGCGGCGAACAGATGAATCACGTCCTCGACGACTTGCCGCAGATCGAAGCCGATGATTTCCACGCGCATCTTCCCGGCCTCGATTTTCGAGAAATCGAGGATGTCATTGATGATGGAGAGCAAGGCTTCGGCCGAGCTGTTCACGGTCTCGGCGAAATCGCGCTGATCCGGCGTCAACTTCGTTTCGAGCAGCATCCGCGTCATACCGATCACCCCGTTCATCGGCGTGCGTATTTCATGGCTCATGTTGGCGAGAAATTCCGACTTGAGACGGGCGGCCTCCAGCGCCATGTCCCGCGCCTGTTTCAGATCCTTTTCTATCTGTTTTCGCTCGGTCACGTCGCGCAAAACGCCGACGAACAGACGCCTGTTATCAAGCGTCATTTCCGTGATACCGATCTCTACCGGAAAGACGCGGCCATCCCTGTGCTGCGCGGGAATTTCCCGCCCCACGCCAATGATCCTGGAAACGCCCGTATTCAGATAATTGGCGAGATATTGCTGGTGTCTGCCCTGATGATCGGGGGTGGCCAGCATGCCGATGTTTCTCCCCACCAATTCATCACGGCCATAACCGAAAAGCCGCTCCACGGACGGATTGACCAGCTCGATCAATCCCTGCTCATTGATGATAACAATGCCGTCGATGACATTATTGATAATGGCACGCAAGCGTTCCTCGCTCTCCTTCAGGGTCTTCTGCACCCTGGAACGTTGCTCGACCTCGCTTTCCAGCATGATTTTCTGTTGAGTCAAATCCTCATCCCTCTCCGCCAGGGACAACATCATATTGTTGAATGCCTCGGATATTTTGGATATCTCCCTGGTTCCCGACATTTCCGCGCGCACCTGCGGCCCGATGTCCTTGGCATGCTCCATCAGGTCGGCAAGCTCATTCAGCGGCTGGGTCATACGGCCGACGATGAAACGCAGCAACCATAAAACGATAACCACGGCCACCAGCGTGGTCAAACCTATGCGAACCAAAATATCCAACCGCAACGTATGGAGCGTGTCCTTGCTCATTGCAACATGAACATAGCCCAGAAATTCGGGACGGGTTTCACCGCTGGCAAAGGGAGATGCCTCATTTCCGGCAGGCGCATTCGAATATACCGGAGCGAGGAAGTGCCACGCGCGGGAGGTTTCACTGGCCAGGATGGTCTCACCAGGCAACACAGGATGTAGTGGTGGCTCCCAGTCCGCAACCTCGCCCTTGCGCATAAGCACCTTGCCATTGCCTTCGTAAATGGACACATAGCCGATATCGGGAAATGCCAGCGTCGCGGCGGCGGGAATATGGGCATTCTCGGCCGAGCCATACAAAAGTGCGAGCATGCTCTGCCGGGAAAAACCGCTGGTCACTTGCATACCCTGCCGGATCAGCGCGTCACGGATACCAAGACTCGCCTGCCAGGAAGTGATCAGGGAAGATGCCAGGGCAAGACCGGCGATGACGAAGGTGAAGGCGATGGATAACTGACGCCGCAAACCCATCGACGGCGGGAAGATCCGCGCCGCCCATCCATCGAGCCATTTCATATTGATCTTCATACGGAATCTCAGAACCTGTTTACGATCTCGATCAAGGGAAGAGCGAAGCGAAGGGTTCCCAGCGCAAGGCGAAAATGGCCGAAAAAGCGGAGCATACACGGAGTATGTGAGCATTTTGAGGTCATTTTCAACGCCGTGATGCGCCCTTCAGCGAGACCGTAAACAGGTTCTCAGGGGAATACCGCGTCGAAGCTGGCCCGCTTATGCACCAGCGCCTGGAGATTGAGATGTTCCGCGGTGCGCAGGTTCACCGCGGCCAGCAAGTCTCCCAGAGGAATCACCCCGGCGCCGCGGCCTTTGGCCAATTCCAGCGCCATCTTCGCCAGGCTGCGCCCAAGCATGTAATTATCGGGATACAACGCGAACAATGCGCCGCGCTTGACATGCAGGGGATTGCCAGAGAATACCACCACCTCGCGCTGCCACGCCTCTTGCAGCACCGCCGGCAAGACAGCGATCTCATCGAGCGTGCCATCCTCCGGCGGCAGCCATAGCGCATCTGCGACGCCGCTCACCGCGCCGGACACATCCCGGTAAAGACGCGCCGCCGTGCGCAAGTCGCGCGCCTCATGACCGATCAACTCCACACCATGACTTCGCGCCGCCTCCCGCGCCAGAGCCATCAGCCAGCCGTTCGCTTCGGGATTGAAAATCACATGAACACGCCGCACTTGCGGCGCCAACTGGTGCAAGCGGGAAAACAGGATAACGGGATCGGGAACGAGACTGATACCGGCAAAACCCGGCGGAAGGGATTGCGGCGTTATGTTCACCGCACCGATCACCACCGGCCTGCTTGGCCGCAACGCCTTCAATGCATCGAAGCCGCGCCGCCCCAGGCCGATCACCGCACCACCCGGTTGACGTTCGAGCTGTTGCTGCAAGGCACTCGTATCGTGCCCGGAGGGCACGGGATAATTGACCGCCTGACCTCGGATCTGATCCGCGATGCCCGCCATCACCTGATCGAGCACGGCGCGATAAGGTGCCTGAATGTCGGGATACACGACGGTGACCGGCGGCAGACTTTCAGCGGAGGCGATGAAAGCGGGAAAGGAACAGAAAAAAATGACGCACAGCCCTATCGAGCGGCGTACAGCGGCATGTGTTTTCTTTATCGTTGTCGACATGGGGAAAATCAATAACCATTCCATATAGATCGGCACGCCATCCTCTGGCCATTAGAGAAGCGTCGCCCCGGCCCGCATGACACACCCTGCGACCGGATACAGCAACCGTAGGGTGCGCCGCGCGCACCGCGATAACATGCCTTGCCGGAAACCACTGCCATGGTGCGTATGACGCACCCTGCAAGCCGATACACCACGCACAACCACCGTAGGGTGCGCCGCGCGCACCGCAATAACATGCCTTACCGGAAACCATCACCATGGTGCGTATGACGCACCCTACAAGCCGATACACCACGCACAACCACCGTAGGGTGCGCCGCGCGCACCGCGATAACATGCCTCACCGGAAACCACTGCCATGGTGCGTATGACGCACCCTACAACCTGTACCGCACTTCCAGATACACGCTGCGGCCCGGCAGGGGCAGGTCGTAGCGAATGAACCCCGGCGCGGGGCTGGGTTCGCGCGCGTCGGCGTTCAGCAGGTTGTGGACCAGCAGCGCCACGTCCCACGCGCGCGCTATTTCATTGCGGCGCAGCGTCATGTTCACCAGCGTGTAATCGGACACGGGCGGGCGGCTGTCGCCCGGCGCGCGCACGCGATCCATGATGTGTTTGACCTGGATGTTCCATTGCCAATCCGGCAGGAAACGCCAGTCCGCCTGGGCATAGAGCTGCTGGCGTGGCACGGCCGGCACGGCCCGATCCGTGAGAATGTCCGTGGCGCGCTGCCAGACGTAGTTGGCCTTCACATCCAGCGCGCGGCTGGCGGCCCAGCGCAGCTCCCATTCCAGCCCGTGGCCATCCTGGCCGCCGCTGTTGACCGCCGGGGCGCCGGCGACGAAGCGGATGACATCGCGCATCTCGTAACGATAGACATTGAAGCGCGTGGTGACATCGCCCGTGGGCTGGTAATCGAAGGCCATCTCCAGCGTGTCGATGGTCTCCGGCTTGAGGCTGGCATTGCCCCGCGCCACGGGATTGTTGATGTTGTAGAGTTCGGCGAAGGCCGGGGCGCGGAAGGCGCGGCCGTAGAGCAGCTTCGCCGTCAGGTTGTAGCGGGCCGCCCACACCAGCGCCAGGCGCGGATTGGTGGTGGAACCGAAATCGGAGTAATGGTCGTAACGCAGCCCGGCGGTGAGATTCCAGTCGGGCAGGACAGACCACTCGTCCTGCGCCAGGGCATACACCACTTGCCGGCTGTGGGGGCGGATGAACACCAGATTGGGATCATTGCTAACGTCGATCACCGGGCCGATCGGATTGAATTGGGCATCGTAATTCTTCGACTCGCGCACCTTGTACAACTCGCCGTTGTTGAAGCCCGTGCCGAGGCGGATGCGGTGGCGGGGGATACCGGTGTACACGCCCGCGGCGGAGAGGCGGG
>SBBG01000213.1 GCA_005240065.1 Gammaproteobacteria bacterium
GCCATCGGAGTCGTTTGCGGCTTATAAAAGTAAAGGCGGATTATGGTTTCAATACGCCGCCGTGAGTTGTCTGAACGGCGGCAGCCACCGATCTGCCCCCTCATATCACACGCGATGGAACAAGGCGCTTGAAGCTATCTGTGATTTGCATGATGCCACTTGTGATTTGCCCAAGCAATACACTGATGTGACATTCACCTCTGACGGAATGACCGTAATAGCGCAGTGTACGGCTGTTCCGGAGAAGCTGCCTGCTGGTCTGCATTTTACCGGTTACCTCGGCCAAACATATTCATCCCTTTCGGAAGCGCAGGCGAGTTTCGCTCGCGGTTGCCCCATGACCTGGGATCCTGCTCCTGCTTCGTTTGATGCGTGGTCAGGCACTGTGGTGGGTAGATATGATGAGGTGCTGAATAGGCCGGAATGCCCTTCAAATTCGGTCGTGTATGCCAACTGGATGCATACCTGCCCTACCTATTACAGAGGGGATGGGAATGTGCCCCCCTTATGTGTTTCCATAAGGGACGGCGGTTATTTTGCTCAACTGGTAACCCCGGTCAAGAATAAAAACGTTGGCTGTGGGCATGATAATGAGACTAGTATGGGCTGCCTCACCGGAAATCCGGTCCATGTGGGGATCGGCAACAAATTCCAGGAGGAAGTGGATTATGTAAGCGGCGCAGGATCACTATCCTTCATTCGCTACTTCAACAGTGACATCGAAGCGGATCAGGATGGCGCGTTGGGCGGCGGATGGCGTCATAGCTACAGCCGCTCAATAGCGACGAATCAGATATCGGGCATTCAAACGGCCTCGGTATCGCGACCCGATGGCAAGGTGTTTTTCTTTACGCTGGAGGGCGGAAAGTGGATGCCGGATTCGGACGTGAGCACAGGTCTCGTACAAAGTGCCACCGGTTGGTGGTATACCACCGGCGGCGATGAGGTTGAGTCGTATGACGCATCCGGGAATCTGCTTTCCATTTCCGACCGGTCGGGCTATGTGCGCACGCTCGCGTACGACGACAAGCAGCGCCTGTCCAGTGTAACCGATACCTTTGGCAGGCGGTTGACGTTCACTTACGACGACACTGACCGCATAATGGCGTTTACTGACCCTGGGGGTGGCGTCTACACCTATCGGTACGGGGCCAATAACACGCTGGTCTCAGTGATTTACCCTGACGGCAAAGTACGCAGCTATCTGTATGAGAATACAAGGTATCCCCGCGCGCTCACCGGCATCAGCGATGAGAACAGTAATCGCTATGCTACATGGAGTTACGATGCCCAAGGGCGCGCGGTATCGAGTGAACATGCGGGAGGTGCTGACCGCGTGACCCTCACCTATAACACCGACGGTGTTACAACCAATGTGACTGATGCCCTGGGTGCCACGCAACTCTATACCTACGCGAACATTCTCGGCACCGTCAGATTGACAGGCAAAACCCGGTCTTGCGCTGGGTGCGTTCCGTCCTCGATGAGTTATACCCACGACCCCAACGGCAACATCGCCTCCAAAACCGATTTCAACGGCGTGACGACGACCTACACCCACGATCTCACCCGCAATCTCGAACTCTCCCGCACCGAAGCCTACGGCACCCCCCAGGCGCGGACCATCACTACCGAATGGCATCCGGTTTTCCGCTTGCCCACGAAAATCACCGAGCCCAACCGCATCACCACGTTCACCTACGATGCCCAGGGCAACCTGCTGCAAAAGACCCTTGCCTCGGGCACGCAATCCCGCACCTGGACCTACACCTATAACAGCCTCGGCCAGGTGCTCACCGCCGACGGCCCGCGCACCGACGTCGCCGATGTCACCACCTACAGCTATGACAACCAGGGCAATCTCGCCACCGTCACCAACGCCCTCGGCCACGTTACCCGTCTCACCGCCCACGACGCCCACGGCCGTCCTCTGACCCTCCAGGATCCCAACGGCCTCGTCACCCAAGTCGCTTACGATTCACGCGGCCGCCTCATCTCCCGCACCGTCGGCGGTGAGGTGACCGCCTATCAATACGACGGCGTGGGACAACTTATCAAAGTCACCTTGCCGGATGCCTCCGTCGTCAACTACACCTACGATGCCGCCCATCGCCTCACCACCATCAGCGACACGCTCGGCAACCGTATCGCCTACACCCTCGATCCGATGGGCAACCGCATCAAGGAGGAGGTTTACGATCCCAACGGCGTACTCACCCAAACCCGTTCTCGCGTCTACGACGCCCTCAACCGTCTCGCCCAGCACCTCGGCGCGCAGAACCAGAGCACCGCCTACCAGTACGACGCCAACGGCAACCTCACCGCCACCACCAACCCGCTGAGCTACACCAACACCAATAGCTATGACGCCCTGAACCGCCTGATCCAGGTCACCGACCCGGCCGGCGGCATCACCCGCTATGCCTACGACGCCAGCGACCGAATCACCCAAGTCACCGACCCGCGCGGCATCGGCACCGCCTACACCTATGATGGCCTGGACAGCCTCACCCAGACCGTCAGCCTGGATGCCGGCACGACGACCAACACCTATGATGCCAATGGCAACCTCACCGCCCAGACCGATGCCCGCAACCGGAAGACCACCTACACCTACGACACCCTCAATCGCCTAACCAGCACCACCTTCGCCGACGGCACCGCCATCGCATGGCAATACGACACCGGCGTCAACGGCCTGGGCCGCCTTACCAAGATGACCGACCCCAGCGGCAACACACAATGGACCTACAGCCCTCAAGGCCGCGTCCTGAGCAAAACCCAGCTCACCGGCACAGTCAGCCAGAATCTCAGCTATGCCTACGACAGCGCCGGTCGCCTGAGCCAGATCACCTATCCCTCCGTCAGGCACGTGGGTTACAGCTATGACGCCGCCGGCCGCATCAGCAGCATCACCCTCAACGGCCAGCCCCTGCTTTCCAACATCCAATACCAGCCCCACGGCCCTGCCAAGAGCTGGACATTGGGCAACGGCACCGCCTATCAACGCGTTTTCGACGCAGACGGCCGCCTCACCAGCCACCCCCAAGGCAGCCTCAGCTACGACGCCGCCAGCCGCCCCGTCCTGCAACAGACCCCAAGCGGCACCCACAGCTACGGCTATGACGCCGTAGACCGGCTCACCGGCTACGCCGCTCCCGCCGGGATGACCTCCAGCTACCAATACGACACCAACGGCAACCGCACCCGCCTGACCCAGGGCGGCGCCGTCACCGAC
>SBBG01000202.1 GCA_005240065.1 Gammaproteobacteria bacterium
CCCCAGCCCTCTCCCCGGAGGGGCGAGGGAGTAACAGACGCGGCGGGCAGGCGCAACAGCTTTTCCGGGTCGTCTTCGGCCAACGGGACACCGTCGTTGGTGCTGGCGGCGACGACGAGATGCTGCTCCGGGTTGCCGAATGTCTCGACGCTGACCAGTTTCACGGTGAGCCATCCGGCCTTGCCGCGATAGGGTTCCAATGTACTGACTCGGCTGCCATAGGCTTCGTAGTCGAATACCAGTCTGACTGCATCGAGCGCGCGGGTCTTGGCCTGCTGCGTGATCCACAGCGCCAGCGGATGGTTGACGCGGTACAGGTGTGCATCGCCGGAGCGGCGTGGCAGTTCGTAGCGCCCCGGTTCGATGCCGGAGAGCCCGCTGGCCTCGATGCCATCCGGCACGCGCCACAGGGTGAAGCCGTCGTCATCGAAGGTAGCGCAGTCGCCCAGTTCCGCGCGGCTCAGATCCATCAGCATGCGCTCGTAGCGGCTGCGCGCGTTGCGGCTGTCGTCGGCCCGCACGCGCAGCTTCTCCTGCACTTCTTCATCGAAGTTCTCGAGCAATATCTGGCGCGTCTTCACCATCGCTTCGTTGATCTCGCCGGTGAGGTCGAGCTGGAGTTGCTCGAAGCTGGCCTTGATTTCCTCGGGCTCGCGGCAGTTCCGGTAAATCTCGGCGATGCGGCGTTCGAAGTCCACGCCGGAACCGATCGCGCCCAGCACTTCGTCGCTGGCGCCGAACACGCCCTCGAAGAGCTGGAACTTCTGCGCCAGCAGCTCGTACACGCGGGCGTCGGCCTCATTGCTGCGGTCGACGAAGTTGACCACGACCACGTCGAACTTCTGCCCGTAGCGATGGCAGCGCCCGATGCGCTGTTCGATGCGCTGCGGGTTCCACGGCAGGTCATAGTTGATGACCAGCGAGCAGAACTGGAGGTTGATGCCCTCGGCCCCGGCCTCGGTGGCGATCATGACTTTGCCGCGTTCCTTGAAATGCTCCACCAGTGCCGCACGGGTGTCGGCGGTCTTGGAGCCGGTAATGCGGTCGGTGCCCTCATGGCGTTTGAGCCAGTCCTTGTAGATGGCCTGCGCGCGGGCGTCGCTGTTGGTGCCGTTGAACAGGACGATGCCATCGCCGTAGGGCGTGTCGGCCAGCAGGCTCAGGAGGTAATCCTGCGTGCGCCGGGATTCGGTGAAGATGATGGCCTTTTTGGCCGCGCCCAACCGATCCAGTTCGGCGAAGGCCTTGTCCAAGGCCGTGAGCAGCGCGCGGCCTTTGGCGTTGTCGCGGATGCGGGTGGCCAGCGTCTTGAAGTGACGCAGCTCGTCGATTTCGTTCGAGATGGCGGCGCGCTCCTCCTCGCTGGGACTAGCCAGGTCCTGTGCCGGGTCGCCCTCGCCATCGACGAACTCCTCGGCGGTCTCATCCAGCGCCTCGTAGTCTTCGTCCAGGGCATCCGTCAGGTCAACCACAGGCGATGCGTCGAGCACGCCCTGCAGGCGTTTGGCCATCGTTTCCAGCGCGCCCGCGATGGCGTGGGTGCTGGACGCCAGTAGCTTCCAGAGGACGAGCGAGATCAGTTGCCGCTGACTCTGCGGCAGCGCCTTGAGGTTGGGGCGGCGCAGGTAATCGGCCACAAGACGGGACAGTTCCTGTTCCTCGTCCGACGGGGTGAACTCCTGCACGACGGCCTTGCGCGCCGTGTAGGAGACGTAGGGCTGCACCTGCTTGCGCAGGGTGCGTTTGCACACGGTGGATAGTCGTTCGCGCAAAGCGCCGAAGGCTTGATCGCGGCCATTGGCCGTGAACTGTGCGCGGAAGCTGTCGAGGTCGCCAAAAACACGGTCGTCGATGACGCTGACCAGGCCGTAAAGCTCCAGCAGCGAGTTCTGCAAGGGCGTGGCCGTGAGCAGCACCTTGGAATGGACGTGCGCCAACGCCTCCTTGAGCGTCCTGGCGATGACGTTGCTGGTCTTGTAGACGTTGCGCAGGCGATGGGCTTCGTCGAGCACGACCAAGTCCCATGCGATCTCCTTGATGTCGTTGGCCTTGGCCTTGGCGAATTGATAAGAGCAGATAACCGGGCCGGATTCCATCAGGAAGGGGTTCTGCTGCTCTTGCTTGCGGATGGCGTTGTAGCTCTTGGCTTCGAGGATCAGCCCTTGCAGGCTGAACTTGTCCTGAAGTTCCTGATGCCACTGCTTGCGCAGGTTGGCCGGGACGATGATGAGCACCTTGCGCCGCCGCTCCGCCCAGCGTTGCGAGATGACCAAACCGGCTTCGATGGTCTTGCCGAGA
Organism: Gammaproteobacteria bacterium; assembly: GCA_005240065.1. GTDB lineage: Bacteria > Pseudomonadota > Gammaproteobacteria > Ga007554 > SBBG01. The sequence goes on from SBBG01000202.1 coordinate 2,299, forward strand.
CCCACTTCATCGGCAAGGACCACGCCGCGCGACAGCGGGTTGCGGCAGGCAAACAGCGCGGCCTCGACTTGGTGCGGGTTGAGATCGACCTGAGAATCGACCAGGGTCGAGGCCAGCGACTCCACGGTGTCGCCTGCCGCGCGGCGCGTAAGCAGCCACGCGACGTACTGGCTTTGGTGCGGCGTCAGCAGCGGTTGCGTCATTTCCGTCCCTTGGGCTTCGTCTCGTTCTCGTTGATGCTGGCGGCGATCCAGCGATCCAGTTCGGCACGACGAAACCGCCAAGTTCCGCCGAGTTTGAATGCCGGGATCTTGTTGGCGGCCGCCAACCGATAGACCGTGCGTTTGCCCACCTTGAGGTAGGCCGCCACTTCATCGAGGGTGAATATCTCTCCAGTGTCGTCTTTCATCGCTTCCTCACCCGGTACCGGAACAGGGGCCGGTGATGGTGGTAATCTTGGCAAGGATACGGCAAACTTGTCTATATTTGAACCAGTATGCCGTAGGAGGGGGCATGATCGATAGCCAGGGCGGTCGCCAGGAGAACCAGGGCTATGAGGTAGCCTGAATAAAACGGACACTCCCGATTGGTAGAATGGTCCATCAGGAGAACGACATGAGTAAACGAGATAAGACTTACACGCCGGAATTTCG
>SBBG01000204.1 GCA_005240065.1 Gammaproteobacteria bacterium
CCGTATCAACCCCAGCTCGCGATGAATGGATTCCTGCAACGTCTGAACCGACTCCTCCAGCGCCGCCAGGCGCCGCTCGACGGTACCGCCTGTTGGAGTAATGCGCTCGTGGCGCGCGACAGAGCCCTGGGTACGCGGCACCTCCTGTCGCAATTCGTCGGCCACCGCAACGACGGCCTTTTCGTCGAGGGTATGGATTTCTTCCAGGAAGCCGTACAACAACAGCCGGTCGCAGAAGGTGTTGATGCGGCGGGGTATGCCGCCGGTCGTTTCATGGATGGCGGTGTAAGCGCCTTCGCTGAATGCGGGATCGCCGGTCCAGCCGGCCATGCGCAGGCGGTGTTCGATATAGGCGCGGGTCTCGTCGGCATCGAGCGGATTCAAATGGTAGGCGGCGATCACGCGTTGACGCAATTGCTCCAGGCCGTCGGATTGCAGAACATGGCGGAATTCTTCCTGCCCGAGCAGGAAGCTTTGCAGCAGCGCTTTTTCGCCGGCCTGGAAGTTGGAGAGCATGCGCAGCTCCTCCAGGGAGCGCGGCGGGATGTTCTGCGCCTCGTCTACCACCAGCAGGACGCGCTTGCCCTCTCTTGCGCGGGCGGTGAGGAAAACTTCGAGATTCTTCAGCAGCGCGGCCTTGCTCACTCCTTCATGGGCCAAACCGAAGGAAGCCGCCACCATGCGCAGCATATCGTCGGCTTCGAGCTGGGTGGTCACCAGTTGCGCGGCGACAACGTTCTCGCGCGCCAGATCGGCGAACAGGGCGCGCATCAGCGTCGTCTTTCCCGTGCCGATGTCGCCGGTGACGACGATGAATCCCTCGCCCTGATTGACGCCATAACGCAGATAGGCCATGGCGCGTTTGTGGCTGCGGCTGCCGAAAAAGAAACGCGGATCCGGGCTCAACTGGAACGGCTTGTCCCGCAACTTGTAAAATGACTCGTACATCTTTCGGTCCTTACTGAAAAGTCATGCCTATCCGCGCCGTGATGCGGTTTTCGCGGTACTCGGCGATCGTCGCATTCGAGTCGCGCATCAGATAGCGGTATTCGATGGCCCCGGTCAGATTCGGTTGCAGATTACGGGTTACGCTGGCGGTCAAATTCCATATATCATCCTTTCGTCCCTGGAACGGCAGATCCAGATGTTGCAACCCGCCTCCTACGGTCAATTTGGTGGAGGGGGCGAACTGTAGCCCCCATGTGGCTTGTCCACCCCGGACATCCTGTGTATCCGGCCTGCTCTGAAACTCTCTATGCTCATCGAAAAGGACAAGGCTCAGGTCATTGCGCTTGAGCTTGTATCCCACGGACCCCTGCCACCGCTTGCGGATGAACACGTCATTGGTGAGGAACGGCAAGTTGAATTCGAACAGAAACGGGATCCCGGTCTGCGTGTCGGTGGTCGGCTTCAGAGTGATCGGATCGATAAAAATCAGACCAAAACGCTGCTCGAAAAACAACTGGCGCATGGTGACCGTATCTTCCAGGTAGCTTGCTTGCCAGGTGCTGTGACGGCTACGGTGTGTCAGATTCAGGGAATAATTGTTGCCGAAAAAGCGCTTGCCATAAGAAACACGCAAGGAGGTGCGCGTAGTCGGCGACCATGTGGCGCCAACATTCCAGAAAGGGCCGCTGGGCCGCTGACGGTTGATTGCGAACGAATAATCGTTATCCTCGTAACCGCCGTTCCCGAATACGCTGAATTTGCGGCTGATGATATAACTTAATTGCCCGGTAACGACCTCGAACTTTGTGTCCGGGGCACGGGGATTGTCGTAATGGATCATGGTCTGATTGTAACTCAGCCCCCATGGCACACGGTTGAAACGCGGCCCGCTGGACAGGCGCGCCGAGTACAGATTCGATTCGCTGTCGAATCCGCTTGCGCCAAAGTCGACCTTGTTATAGCCATAACGTAGTTCCGAGACGGCGAAGGAATCGAAGGCATGACGAAGATAAGGACTGATCCGGTAGGTCGTGACATTGGTGCGATTGTCGATGAGCGAAAGATTGTCGAAAGAGAGGGGGCCCGTCAACGTGGTGGGTTGTTGACGAATCGATATGCCGCCATCGACAAACAGCTTATCCTCGATGAGGGTCGCGGTGGCATTGCTGTTCAATTGGTGACGGATGGTATTACGTTGATCGTTTTTGAGGTAAAACAGATTCTGCATGGTGTAGTTGAGGTTCAACCTCAATCTGCTCCCCGTTCCGCTCAACGAGATACCGGGGTTGATCTGCGTGATGAAATCGTCCGTTTCCCTGCCGCGCGGCGCCAGCCCGATATTGTCGGAATAGGTCTCGATCAAATTCACCCTGGGCGTGACCTTCCACTCGGCCGCCACCGACACACCAGGAACCGCCAGAAGCGCCATCAGACAGCCGCATAACCAGCCCCCCCTCCCACACCGCATAGTCGGAATACGCATGTGTCGAGCGGCTTACTGTCCGTAAGTGCCGTAGTAAGCGCCGTAATAATCGGATCCGAAGGACTGACGGCTCTTGTTCAGGATGAGATTGATGCCTTTGTTCACATCGAGAAGCGACAATGCTTCCTTGAGGGCATCCTGGGTGGTCTTCTCCGACTCCACGACAACGACGATCTGCCCCATCAGGCTGGCGAGCACGCTGGCTTCGGTGGTGGCGAGGAGTGGCGGGGAATCGAAAATCACCACCCGATCGGGGTAACGCTGTGACAGCTCTGCCATCAGTGCGCGCATATTTTCACTGGCGAGCAACTCCGTCGAATGAGGATGACGCCTGCCCGCCGGAAGTAAAGTCAATTTCGGGATATCGGTCTTGATCATCAACTGCGACAAATCGGGGTGATCGCCAAGCAGATAATCCACCAGACCCGGGCCGGACTCGATACCTAAATAGCTCGTCACGGAGGGTCGCGCCACGTCCGCGTCTATCAGCAGCACGGTATTGTCCAGCTCCATGGCGATGCTCATAGCCAGATTGATGGCGTTGAAGGTCTTGCCCTCGCTGGGAAAAGCGCTGGTCACCATGATCAGATTGCCGTCCTTCACCAGAGCGGCGCCTTGACCGAAAGCGTTCTTCAGCAAGGGGCGCTTGATCATGCGGAATTCCTCGGCGATCTGGCTACGCACATTGTCCGGCGTGATCATCCCTGCCGCCCTCAGGCGAAACAGGTCAAGTTTGATGTCGCGCGACAACCCGGTGGCCGACGGCAGCCCGCTTTTCCGCTGCTCCGGCGCGCTGTCATTGCCCGGGATTGGCGCTTCGTCCGGCGCCGCGATGTCGACCTTCGTCGTCTGCGCCGGTTGACTGGCCAGCTTGTTGAGGGTTTCAATCGCTTGCTGAATCGTGTTGTGCAATTGGTCGGAGGTGTTCTGATTTCTCGCATCATTGGATTGCGGCGATGCGGAGACGACGTTGCCCAGTTTTTCTATAGCTTTTTCTATCGTGCTCATGAATCAGCTTCCCACCAGGTTTTTGATTCGACCCAAAACATCGATGTCGAGCAATTGCAAGGTCTCGATACCCGCGAAAACCGCCAGCAGGCCGACCCCGGCCAGCGCGAAGGAACCGAGTTCTATGCGCCGTTTCTGGGTTTGCGCCGCGGTCCATACCATGGCCACGCTACCCAGCACAGGAACTCCCGTGATTTCCGAAAGCGTGCGCCGATCGTCAAATACCGGTCTGAGTTGCGACATCAAAAATGCGAACACCATCCCTGCCGTCACACCACCAAGCATGACCAGCCCCATGAATAGCGGACGATTCGGCCCGGAAGGCGCGGAGGGAACGAAAGGCGGATCGATCACTCTGAATTTGACCTCATCGGCACTCTCTCCGGCCTGCTGGGACATCTTGGCGGCTTCCCTGCGCGCCAGCAGCGTTTCGTAGTTCTGCTTATTCACTTCATAGTCGCGGTTGAGCTGGGCCATTTCCGTTTCGACCTGGGGAATGACATCCACCATGCCCTTTAGCTGGCCGATTCGCCGGCTGTGCTCGGCAACGTTGGTTCTCAAGGAAGCCACGTTGGCATCGGCCTGGCTCAAGGCGATCTTCAGTTGCGCATATACCGGATTGGTTTCAGCCTGCAGGCCTTTCTTGGCCGTAGCCTTGAGTTCCTGCGCCTTTTGTTTCTCCAGATCGGCCATGATGCGCTTGATCTCGATCACATCCGGGTGGCGCTCGGTGTATTGCAGCAGGAGACTGTCCAACTTGGACTGCAAATCGCGGATACGTCCATCGATGGCCGAGGTCGCGGTCGTCGGCTGACTGGTGATCACCGACTCCGAGCCAAGCTCCTCGTCCTCAAGCTGGCGCTTGATTTCATTGCGGCGATTTTCCGCCTGGCGCAATTCAAGTCGAGACTGTTCGAGCGCCGCCATCTCGGCCTGCATGCTTTCATAATATCCCTCGCCGCGGGAAGGCATGATGCCGACATTCTTGCGCTTGAATTCCTTCAGCCTCTCTTCGGCCTCGACGAGGCGCTGCTCGTATTCCTGGATCTGCTTGTCGATGAATTGCTGCGCGCTGTCCGAATCCTTGCGGCTTTCGCCCAGACTGTTTTCAACGAATATCGTCAGCAGCGATTGCACCACCCGCTTGGCCAGTTGTGGATCGGCATTGACGTAGGAAATGGTGTAGAGATTTTCCCGGCCCGTGCCCTCCAGCGTGATCTGCTTGCCCAAACCCTCGAGCAAGGACTCCATCTGCTCGGGCTGCTGGGCCTTCAGATCCAGGTCCGTCATGCGCGCTACTTTTTCCAGGTTGGGGCGGCTGAGCAGGGTGCGGGTCATGAGAGCGACTTGCTGACCAATGTCTGTCTCGACCGTCAAGCCGCGCAACAGGGGTTTGAGCAACGACTGGGTATCTACATAGACACGCGCCGACGCCTTGTACTGGTCGGGCATCTTGTAAACGATGATCCATCCCGCCGCGCAAACCAGCCACGCCACCAGCAACATGAACCAGCGATGGCGCCAGACGCCGCGCGCATAGACCAATCCTTGGGCGATTATTTCTTGCATTAATCCACCTCGGAGCTCAGCTAAGGAAACGCGGACTTATCAAGACCCCCTCTTCTCCCTGAGGGAGAAGGCTGGGATGAGGGGGCTGTGAAATCAAAAGACTTACCTCACGTCTTCCCCTCACCCTGGCCCTCTCCCAATGGGAGAGGGGATTAAATCAGCGCTTCCATAACAAAAAAAAGAGTTAGAACCAAGACTCGGGAATGATCAGGATATCTCCCGGCAGCATGTCCACATTGGCGCTGATATCGCCATCCTTGATCAGGTCTTCGAGGCGCACCTGAAACTGCCTCTGTTTGCCATCGACAAAGCGCACGATACTGGCCTTGTTGCCATCGGCGAAGTCCGTGATGCCACCCACCGCGATCATCAAATCGAGCATCGTCATTTTCTGGCGATAAGGAAGCGCCTGAGGCTTGGCGGCTTCTCCCACGACGCGAATCTGCTCGCTGTACGGACCAATAAAGCCACCGACAATGACGGTGACGATGGGCTCCTTGATATATGTCGCCAAGGATTTCTCGATATCACGGGCCAGTTGGGTGGGCGTCTTGCCGCTGGCGGGCAGGTCTTCCACCAAGGGGGTGGTGATCTTGCCGTCGGGGCGCACTGTCACGGACGTTGAAACCTCGGGATTACGCCAGACGAAGACGTTCACCGAATCGCCCGGGCCGATCAGATAATTCCAGTCGTAGCTGCCCGTTTGCTTGGGTGCGGGTGGATAAGTCGGCGTGCTGGTGCAGCCAGCCATGGCAGCAACCGCCAATACCAAACCAGCGCGTACGATGTGCTTGTTGATCGTAAACATGTCCACCTCCCTTATATACAGTTAGTCCGCAGGCATTATGCCAGAGCAAATTGCCAATCCGATTTCATCGTGAAAGTCTGTAAG
>SBBG01000063.1 GCA_005240065.1 Gammaproteobacteria bacterium
ATCGATGTGGTAACGCGCGTTCGCGAGCGCCTGGACTGGCATATCCCTATTTTGTTCGTCACGGCGCGGGACAGCGAGGAAGATATCGTCACGGCGCTGGAAGCGGGCGCGGACGATTACATGATAAAGCCGGTGCGGCGCATGGAGCTGTTGGCCCGTCTTCGTGCCGTGCAGCGGCGCGTCGGCGCGGATCAGGCGACGGAATTCGCACCGTACCGTTTCGATCGCGGCGGCCGGACGATCGGCTATGGCGATCAGGCCGTGCAGCTTACGGTCAAGGAATATGAGCTTGCCGAATTTTTGTTTCGCCACGCCGGCCAGTTGCTCAGCCGTGGCCATATTCTGGAAAGCGTTTGGGGCCAGCGCCCCGATCTGAATACGCGCACCGTGGATACCCATGTCAGTCTGGTGCGCAACAAACTGGATATCGGCCCGCATCGCGGATGGCGATTGACCACCGTGTACCGGCATGGTTACCGGCTGGAGCGGGTGGCGAAGAGCGACGAAGAGATTGCCTCATAAGGCATCGCCCCATCCCTTTTTGGTCAGAGATGGGGCGAATTTACTATTTCGTTCGCAGCAAATCCCTGATCTCGGTCAAAAGCTTTTCTTCCGCCGTGGGGCCGGGCGGAGGCGGCGGGGCGGCGGCCGCCTCTTCCTTTTTCTTCATCGAGTTGATGGCCTTCACGGCGATGAAGATGGCGAACGCGATGATGGTGAAATCGAACACGGTTTGAATGAATTTGCCGTAATTCACCGTCACCGCCGCTGCTCCTTCCGCAGCCTCTTTCAGGGTGACGGCGAGGTCGGAGAAATTGACTCCGCCGATAAGCATCCCGAGGGGCGGCATGATCACGTCTTCCACGAACGAAGACACGATCTTGCCGAACGCCGCGCCGATGATGATGCCGACGGCCATATCGATGACATTGCCTTTGACGGCGAACGTTTTGAATTCTTGCAACATGCTCATAGCGCTATCCTCCTGAATCAAGTCAATCAGAAACCGTAGACCAGGGTCACCGCAGTTTCCGTGTCCAATTTTTCCCTATCCACCGGCACATCGGAAATGTGCCTTGCGGTAAATGATAACTTCATCGCCAGGGTTCCCACCAGTTGCGCGGTCAGGGCGGTGACCGAGCGGGTGATGGTGGCGTTTTTGCCGATCTCGGTGGAGAGGTTCTCGGTGAATGTGGCGGTGTCGCTGATCTTCCACGCCAGATTGCCCGCCAGACGGCCGATCAATTCATTTTCCGATTCGCCGGTTTTCAGCTTGGTCTGGCGTGCGCCGGGGCCGATTTCGGTGTCCAGTGTCAGGGTGGGGCGGTTGATGAGGCGCCGCCCGTAACCGATCGCTTCGCTGACGCGGTAATCGAAACCGGCGAAGCGGTCGTTCTCGTAGCTTATCAGGCCGAACATGTAATTGAATTCGTCGAATTTGTAATCGCTCTTCCAGGACGCCAGGTAGCGTTCGGCGGTGGTGCGCACCTTGTCGGAGGTATTGAGCGCGTCGATGCGGGCGGTATGCCGCCATTTTTCCACTTCGTAAACGACGCCGGCGCGGGCTTTGACATTGGTGGTTTCGGTGTTGCCACCGGTGGACACAACGCCCAGCTCGGCCTCGCCTTTCCATGGCTTGACGGGTTCGGCGGCGATAGCTTGTCCGGCAACACCGGCGAATGCGGCGGCGGCGATGAGAGTTCTTGTTTTCATGTCTGCTTCCTCCATGTTGTTGGTGTAGGAGCGGCAAATGGTAATGAGCAAGGATGCGCGGGGCAATGCGTTGAAGGAAGGTTTGACGAATCTTTACAATGACGCGGCGCTGGGCGGTACGGTAAGATGACTCGGATGTGTGGCGATACGAGAATTGTTTGATGTGCGGTATTTGCGGTGAGTTGCGTTTCGACGGCGGTACGCCGGATCTGGCGGCGCTGGGGCGGATGATGTCGCGACTGGTACGGCGCGGGCCGGATCACGAAGGCAGTTATGCGGACGGGCCGCTGGCGCTGGGGCATCGGCGGCTGTCGATCATCGACCTTTCGGCGCGCGCTCACCAACCGATGGTGGACAGCGCGCTGGGGCTGGTGATAGTGTTCAATGGCACCATCTACAACTACCGCGCGCTGCGCGCCGAGCTGCAAGCGTTGGGATACCGCTTTTTTTCCGAGGGCGATACCGAGGTTATCCTCAAGGCCTATGCCGCCTGGGGCGAGCGCAGCGTGGAGCGGCTGGATGGCATGTTCGCCTTTGCGATATGGGATAGCCGCGAGCAGCGGCTGTTTCTGGCGCGCGACCGGCTGGGCATCAAACCGCTGTACTGGAGTCGCACGGATACATCATTGCGCTTCGCTTCCAGCACGCAGGCGCTGCTGGCGGCGGGCGACGTGGATACTTCGATCGACCCGGTCGCGCTGCACCACCAGCTTACCCTGCATGCGGTGGTACCCGCGCCGCGCACTATCCTCAATGGCGTGCGCAAACTCGTGCCGGCTACGACGATGACGGTGGGTGTGCGGGGTGATTCCGTCATCAATACTTATTGGCGGCTCGACGCCACGCGCCCCGCCACAGCCAGGAGCGAGGCCGAGTGGGTGGAGGACGTGCATGCCGCGCTGCGTAACGCGGTGGCGAGTCATCTCAGTGCCGCGGATGTGCCGGTGGGCGTGCTGCTGTCGGGCGGACTCGATTCCAGCCTGCTGGTCGCGCTGCTCGCCGAGGCGGGGGTGGAAAACCTGCTGACCTTCTCGGTCGGTTTCGAGGACCAGCCTGAGGAGCGTGGCAGCGAGTTCGAGTATTCCGACCAGGTGGTCGAGCGCTACCACACGCGCCATCACAAGTACCGCATCCCCAACGACGACATTCTCGCCCGTCTGCCCGAAGCCATCACCGCGATGGCCGAGCCGATGGTCGGACAGGATGCCGTCGCCTTTTATCTGCTCGCTGAACGTGTCGCCAAAGAGGTGAAGGTGGTGCAGAGTGGCCAGGGGGCGGACGAGGTGTTTGGCGGCTATTTCTGGTATCCGCTGATGCAGGCCGGGCAAGGCACGGACCTGGAGCGTTTCCGCCGGCATTATTTCGACCGTTCCCACGAAGAATTTCTCGACACCGTCGCCGCGCGCCATCACGGCGAGGATCATACCGCCGCGCTGGTCGCCGCAATGCTTGGCCAACCCGGCGCGGATACCTTCATGGATCGCGTGCTGCGCATGGATGTGACCACGTTGATCGTCGACGACCCCGTCAAGCGCGTCGACAACATGACCATGGCCTGGGGACTGGAGGCGCGGGTGCCGTTTCTCGATCATCATGTCGTGGAACTGGCCGCCCGGATGCCGCCCGAACTGAAGCTCAAGGAAGGCGGCAAATACCCGCTCAAGGCCATGGCGCGCGGGCGCTTGCCGGATGCCATCATCGACCGACCCAAAGGCTATTTTCCGGTGCCCGCCCTGAAATATGTGCGTGGACCGTTTCTGGAATTCATGCGCGGCGTGCTCGATTCCGACGCCTGTCGCCGCCGCGGCCTGTTCCAGCGCGGCTACGTCGAAAAACTGCTCGCCGCGCCGGAGCGCTACATGACAGCCTTGCAGGGCAGCAAGTTATGGCACCTGGCGCTGCTGGAATGCTGGTTGCAATTGAATGTCGACGCGAAGTCAATTTGAATTTCGCTCGTCGCGGTATGAAACCGCGACGGCGACCAAAGGGGGAGAGCTGCGCTTCTCCCCTTTGGAAACCCCATGGCCTTGTCTCCGCCGCAAGTGGCGGGGTGGTGGCGAATAACCTAGCAAATAAGTCAAGATTGTCTTGGCGGGAATTTACAAGTAAAATTGTGTCTAAATCGCAGAGGTTGCGGTTGTCGCAACAGGCGTAAGGTGCATCTCACGCACCGCCCTACACCAGGCTGACTACGAGGTAAAGCATGGATATTCTGGAAGTCATCGACCAACAGGTCAAAAATAACCCTATTGTCCTCTACATGAAAGGCACACCGCAAATGCCGATGTGCGGCTTTTCCAGCCGTGCCGCACAGGCACTGATGGCGTGCGACGCCGATTTCGCTTTCGTCAATGTGCTGGAAAACGCCGAAGTCTATGAAAACCTGCCGCGTTACGCCAACTGGCCAACGTTCCCGCAGATTTACATCAATGGCGAACTGATCGGCGGCTGCGACATCACTCTGGAGCTTTATCAGAGCGGTGAATTGCAACAGATGGTGAATGAGATCAAGGCCCGGAAGGAAGCGGCGGAGTGAGCGATGCTCTCTGAGAAGTTGTTCTGAGCAACATGCAAGCCGCCCCCAACATCTTCTCCCACCGTAAACACTGGGCCAAACGCTTCGGCACGGCGCCGGTGCTGCCTATGTCGCGCGGCGAGATGGAAGCGCTGGGGTGGGATTCGTGCGATATCATCATCGTCACCGGTGATGCCTATGTCGACCACCCGAGCTTCGGTATGGCGGTGATCGGGCGGCTGCTGGAGGCACAGGGTTTTCGCGTCGGCATCATCGCGCAGCCGGACTGGACCTCGCCTGCGGACTTCATGGCGCTGGGCGCGCCGAACCTGTTTTTCGGCGTCACCGCCGGCAACATGGATTCGATGGTCAACCGTTATACCTCCGACCGGCGCATCCGTTCCGATGATGCCTACACGCCCCACGGCGCGGCGGGCAAGCGCCCCGACCGGGCGGTGATCGTCTACTGCCAGCGGCTGCGCGAGGCGTTCGCGGACATACCCATCATCATCGGCGGCATCGAGGCCAGTTTGCGCCGCATCGCGCATTACGATTACTGGTCGGACAAGGTGCGCCGCTCCATCCTGCCCGATTCGCGCGCCGACCTGCTGGTGTTCGGCAACGCCGAGCGTCAGATCGCCGAGATCGCCCACCGCCTGGCGCGCGGCGAGGCCATCGACACGATCACCGATCTGCGCGGCACGGCGTTCATGCGCAAGGCGACGCCCGAAGGCTGGGCGGAAATCGATTCCACCGAGGTGGACACGCCGGGCCGCATCGATCCGCACCGCGACCCCTACGCGATGGAACCGGACAAGCCCGTGCAGGCGACAGGGCCAGATGAGCAGGTGGTGCGCTTCCAGCGCCGCATCGTCAAATCCGATCCGGCGACCACCGTCATCCGGCTGCCCTCTTTCGAGCAGGTGAGCCGCGACCCGGTGCTTTATGCCCATGCCTCGCGGTTGCTGCACATCGAGTCCAACCCCGGCAACGCGCGCGCCCTGACTCAGCGCCACGGCGACCGCGACGTATGGCTCAATCCGCCGCCGATCCCGCTCACCACGCCGGAGATGGACGGGGTGTTCGATTTGCCCTACACCCGCTTGCCTCACCCTGCTTATGGCGGCGCGCGTATCCCCGCTTACGAGATGATCCGCTTCTCGGTGAATATCATGCGCGGCTGCTTCGGTGGCTGCACCTTCTGTTCCATCACCGAACACGAGGGGCGCATTATCCAGAGCCGCTCGGAGGGCTCGATCCTGCGCGAGATCGAGACCATCCGCGACACCACGCCGGGCTTTACCGGTGTGATCTCCGATGTCGGCGGCCCCACGGCGAACATGTACCGCATCGCCTGCAAGAGCCCCGAAATCGAGGCGGCGTGCCGCAAACCGTCGTGTGTCTATCCCGACATCTGTTCCAATCTCAACACTGACCACAGCCCGCTGATCCAGCTCTACCGCAAGGCGCGCGCCCTGCCGGGCATCAAGAAAGTGCTGGTGGCCTCGGGGCTGCGTTACGACTTGGCGGTGGAATCGCCCGAATACGTCAAGGAACTGGTGCAGCACCACGTCGGCGGTTACCTGAAGATCGCCCCCGAACACAGTGAGACCGGGCCGCTGTCCAAGATGATGAAACCGGGCATGGGTTCGTATTACCGTTTCAAGGAGATGTTCGAAAAATACTCGAAAGAGGCCGGCAAGGAACAGTATCTCATCCCTTACTTCATCGCCGCCCATCCCGGCACCACCGACGAGGACATGCTGCAACTGGCGCTGTGGCTGAAGAAAAACGGCTTTCGTCTCGACCAGGTGCAAAACTTCCTGCCCTCGCCAATGGCCACCGCCACTGCGATGTACCACTCCGGCAAAAACCCTTTAGGGAAAGTCACGCATCGCAGCGAAGACGTGACCGTGCCACGCGGTGGCCGCCAGCGTCGCTTGCACAAAGCCTTCCTGCGCTACCACGATGCCGGGAACTGGCCGCTGTTGCGCGAAGCGTTGAAGCGCATGGGACGGGCCGACCTGATCGGTAACGGCAAGCATCACCTCGTACCCGCGTGGCAACCGGCGGGGACGGGCGCGGCGCCGGAAGGGGTGAGGCGTACCGGGCAAGGCAATACAGGGAAGCCGATGGCAAAACGAACCTTGCACACGGGTCTCACGGCTAAGCGTGATGGCGCGGGAAAGCCGGTTAAGTCAGGCGGAAGGCGGCGCGGCTGAATCACGCCGCCGCTTCCGAATAAAACCGCCTACGCATCATACGCCAGCACCGGCGCCAGCCAGCGTTCCACCTCGGCCACACTCATGCCTTTGCGCCGCGCGTAATCCTCCACCTGATCCTTCTCGATCTTGCCGACGGAAAAATACGCCGCATCGGGATGCGAGAAATAGAAGCCGCTTACCGAACTGGCGGGCAGCATGGCGAAGCTGTCGGTGAGAGTGATACCGGCGTTTCGCGGCGCTTGCAGCAACTCGAACAATCGGCTTTTTTCGGTATGGTCGGGGCAAGCGGCATAGCCGGGCGCGGGGCGGATGCCGCGGTATTTTTCCTCGATCAGATCTTCGTTGCTCAGGTGTTCGTCCTTGGCATAGCCCCAGAATTCCTTGCGCACGCGCTCGTGCATCAGCTCGGCGAAGGCTTCGGCAAGCCGGTCGGCGAGTGCCTTGAGCATGATGCTGTTGTAGTCGTCGTGATGCTTTTCGTACTCGGCGACGCGCTCATCGAGACCCACACCGGCAGTAACGGCAAACGCACCGGCGTAATCCTGCACACCGCTTGTTTTCGGTGCCACGAAATCGGCCAGGCAGAGATTGGGCTTGCCCGGCGGCTTGATCATCTGCTGGCGCAGGAAGTGAAAGGTCTCGATGACGGTGGTGCGCGACTCGTCGGCGTAGATTTCGACATCCTCGTTGACGCTGTTGGCGGGGAACAGGCCAATCACCGCGCATGCGCGCAGCCACTTCTCCGCGATTATGCGTTTGAGCATGGCCTGGGCGTCGTTGAACAAATGCGTGGCGGCCTCGCCCACCACCTCGTCGCCGAGAATCGCCGGATAGCGTCCGGCCAGTTCCCAGGTCTGGAAAAACGGCGTCCAGTCGATGCGCGCGCTGATCTCCTCCAGCGGATAATCGGCGAACACTTTGAGGCCGGTGAAGGCGGGCGTGGGCGGCGTATACTCACGCCAGTCGGTACGCACATGATGCTCGCGCGCCTCTGGCAAGGTGTAGCGCTTGCTGGCGGTCTTCCGGCCCTTGTGTTCGATGCGAATCTTTTCGTACTCGGCCTTGACGTTGTTGATGTAGTCATTTTTCAAATCGTCGCTCAGCAGCGAGGTGCACACACCCACACTGCGCGAAGCATCGGTGACATAGACGGTGGCGCCGCTGTAGCCAGGCTCGATCTTGACGGCGGTGTGCGCGCGTGAGGTGGTGGCGCCGCCGATCAGCAGCGGGATGGTAAAACCCTCGCGCTCCATTTCCTTGGCGACGAATGACATCTCCTCCAGCGAGGGCGTGATCAGGCCGGACAGACCGATGATATCGACCTTTTCCTCGCGCGCGGTTTGCAGAATTTTCGCGCACGGCACCATCACGCCCAGGTCGACCACGTCGAAATTATTGCATTGCAGCACCACGCCGACGATATTCTTGCCGATGTCGTGCACATCGCCCTTCACCGTCGCCATGAGGATCTTACCCTTGGCCTTCCGCTCACCGCCGCCGGCCTCTTTTTCCGCCTCGATGAACGGGATGAGATGCGCCACCGCCTGCTTCATGACGCGAGCGCTCTTCACCACCTGCGGCAGGAACATCTTACCCGCGCCGAATAGGTCGCCAACCACGTTCATGCCGTCCATCAGCGGGCCTTCGATGACGTGGATGGGGCGCTCGGCTTGGCGGCGCGCCTCTTCGGTGTCCTCGATGATATACGTCGTGATGCCTTTCACCAGGGCATGAGTGAGGCGTTCGCCCACAGTGCCGTTGCGCCAGGCGAGATCTTCGGTCTTGATCTTGTCGCCGCCCTTCACCGATTCGGCGAACTCCACCAGGCGTTCGGTGGCGTCGGCGCGGCGATTGAACAGCACGTCCTCGATGCGCTCGCGCAGTTCATTCGGAATTTCTTCATAGACACCGAGCTGGCCGGCATTGACGATGCCCATTGTCAGGCCCGCCTTCACCGCATGATAGAGAAACGCGGTGTGGATGGCCTCGCGCACCGGCTCGTTGCCACGGAAGGAGAACGAGACATTGCTCACCCCGCCGCTGATCTTGGCGTAGGGCAAGGTCTGGCGGATGATGCGCGTCGCCTCGATGAAGTCGAGGCCATAGGTATTGTGCTCTTCGATGCCGGTGGCGACAGCGAAGATATTGGGATCGAAGATGATGTCCTCGGGCGGAAAGCCAACTTCCTTGACCAGCGTGTTGTAGGAACGGGTGCAGATCTCCACTTTACGCGCCCGCGTGTCGGCCTGGCCTTTTTCGTCGAAGGCCATTACGATCACCGCTGCGCCGTAGCGCCGGCACAACCGCGCCTTGGCGATGAAATCCTCCTTGCCTTCCTTCATGCTGATGGAGTTGACGATCGGCTTGCCCTGCACGCATTTCAATCCGGCTTCGATCACCGACCACTTCGAAGAGTCGATCATGATCGGCACGCGGCTGATATCCGGCTCGGAGGCGACCAGTTTGAGAAAGGTCACCATCGCCTTTTCCGAATCGAGCATCGCCTCGTCCATGTTGATGTCGATGATCTGCGCGCCGTTTTCCACCTGCTGCCGCGCCACATCCAGCGCCTTGTCATACTCGCCGGCCAGGATCATGCGGGCGAAAGCTTTGGAGCCGGTGACGTTGGTGCGTTCGCCGACATTGACGAACAGCGAGTCCTCGCCGACGTTGAACGGCTCCAGCCCCGCCAGGCGCAACTTCTTCTCGACCTCCGGCACGACGCGCGGCGGGAAGGCGCCAACGGCCTCGGCGATGGCCTTGATATGGGCGGGCGTGGTGCCGCAACAGCTGCCGATGATGTTGAGAAAACCGCTTTGCGCCCACTCGCGGATCTCGGCCGCCATCGCCTCGGGGCTTTCGTCGTATTCGCCGAAGGCGTTCGGCAATCCCGCATTGGGGTGAGCGCTGACATGGCTATCGGCGATGCGCGACAGCTCCTGGACATGCTGGCGCAGCTCCTTCGCCCCCAGCGCACAGTTGAAACCGAACGAAATCGGCCGCACGTGGCGCAGCGAATTCCAGAACGCCTCTGCGGTCTGCCCCGACAACGTGCGGCCGCTGGCGTCGGTGATGGTGCCGGAGATCATGATCGGCACACGCACGGAGCGCATGTCGAAATACCGCTCGATGGCGAACAGCGCCGCCTTGGCATTGAGCGTATCGAACACCGTCTCGACCATCAGAATGTCCGCCCCGCCGTCGAGCAAACCACGCACCGCTTCGGTATAAGACTCCACCAGTTGATCGAAAGTGATGTTGCGATAACCGGGATCATTCACGTCCGGCGAAATGGAAGCGGTACGGTTGGTCGGCCCCAGCACGCCCGCCACGAAGCGTGGCTTGTCCGGCGCGCGCGCCTCGGCCTCGTCCGCCGCCTGGCGCGCCAGCGTCGCTCCCTCCCTGTTCAGCTCGTACACCAGTTCCTCCATGTGATAGTCTGCCATGGAAATCGAAGTGGAGTTGAAGGTGTTGGTCTCGACGATGTCCGCCCCGGCCTCCAGGTAAGCGGCATGGATGGCGCGGATGATCTGCGGCTGGGTGAGCGTCAGCAGATCGTTGTTGCCCTTGAGGTCGTGCGGAAAATCGGCAAAGCGTGCGCCGCGATAATCGGCCTCGGTGAGCTTGTAGGTCTGGATCATCGTGCCCATCGCACCGTCAAGGATGAGGATGCGTTCTTTCAGGAGCCGTTCGAGGATGGCGCTGCGGTTGTTGTTCATGTGCTCGGATAACTAAATGTGGATTGGGTCGAACGAAACGTAGCCAACTTCTTCATATGGGCACCTCTAAAAACTCGATCAAGGCGCGAGGGCAAGGCGGAAATGCGCGAAAAAGCGGAGTGTACACGCAGTACATGAGCATTTTGAGCGCATTTCCAACGCCGCCATCGCGG
>SBBG01000022.1 GCA_005240065.1 Gammaproteobacteria bacterium
ACTTTGCCCTGGCCCGTTATAATTCCGACGGCAGCCTCGATCCCTCATTCGGCACAAACGGCAACGGCATTGTAATGACTGATTTCGACGGGAAGAACGATGTCGCCTATGCGCTCGCGCTTGACGCAAACGACAACATCGTTGTGGCAGGGTTCAGCGGCACCCCTAGTCAAGGGCAGGCTTACATTTTTTTTGATTCGGCCGAGACCAAAGAGATCATTTTCGGAACGGGCCTCAACCTGACTCAGGCAAAGTTTGCGGTGGCCCGTTACATTGGCGCCGATGGCACACTGGACCCCACCTTCGATACCGATGGCAAGGTCACGACATCCATCGGCAGCAATATCAGCATCGCCCGGGCTATCGCCCTCCAGAACGGCAAGATCGTCGTGGCCGGATACGCCGGTGGCAGCAGCAACAGCAACTTCGCGCTGGCCCGCTATGAAACTGGCGGGGAGCTGGACAATTCGTTTGGCCCCAGCGGCGCCGTCACTACGATTATCGTACCCGAAAAAAACAGTGGCGCTTTGGCCGTGGCCATTCAGCAGGACGGCAAGATCGTGGCCGCCGGTAATGTCGAGAGCGATCCAGGCAATACGGATTTCGCTCTTGCCCGTTACAATGCCGACGGCAGCCCAGACGCCTCGTTCTCGGCTGGCGGCAAAACAACCACACGCCTCGGCCAGGGTGGCAACGCATCGGCTTATACCATCGCCTTGCAGGGCGACGGCAAGATCGTTGCCGTGGGCACAGCCTCGAATGGGACGGACAACGATTTTGCCGTGGTCCGTTACCGCAACGACAACGGTTCGATCGACAACGGCTTTGGCTGGGGCGGGGTAGTGCTCACGCCGGTGCGTTCCGGTGAGGACGTGGCCTTCGCGGTCGTGCCCCAGCAATCGGCGGATGGCAAGCTCAGGCTCATCATGGCGGGAAGAAGCCAAAGAAGCCACAACGCAACAACGGGGTATTTCGATTTCGCCCTGGTCCGCTATTGGCAGTGATCGTGAAAATCCGCGGGATGGCCCACCGGATCAACCACATCCCTGTGGCCATTCACAGCGCTGTTTCATGTCTTGTCCTTCTCGCCGCCGACAAACTGAAAAAAATCCTCCAAGGTCCGTCCCGGCTGATCGCTGAATCGCTCATCGAGAACCTCCAGCCGCTCGACGCGATCCAGCCTGAAGTGCCGGAAATCATCGCGCAATTCACACCAGGCGGCCAGCGACCATGTCGCTCCCCAATAAAACAGCCCCAGCGGCAGAACGATGCGCTGGGATTTCTGACCGTCCGCCCGCGTATACGATAGAAACACCTTGCATCGTCTGGCGATGGCGCCGCGCAAATCACCCAGCGCTGCGGTCACCTCGCCAGGCACATGAAAATCCGGGGCATGGAGCAGCGAATCGGCCAGGCGGTTCTTGAGCCTTGGCGGCAATACCGCATCCACCTTGACCAGCACATCGCCCGCCGCCCTGGCCAGCGCGGCATCGGCCCAGCTGCCGACGATGCGCGCGCCGAGCACCAGGGCTTCGAGTTCGTCCTCGGTAAACATCAGCGGCGGCAGATCGTAGCCTCGCCGCAGCGCATAACCTACCCCCGCCTCGCCCTCGATGGGCACACCGGAGACGATGAGATCCTGCATGTCCCGGTAAACGGTGCGCTCCGATACCTCCAGCTCCTCGGCCAGCCGCTGCGCCGTCGTCACCCGGCGGCGGCGCAGTATCTGGATAATCTGGAACAGGCGGTCGGCACGGCGCACGAAGGCTGGTCACTCAGGCGCGTGACACACCGCCTCGATATTGTGGCCATCGGGGTCGAGCACGAAGGCGCCGTAATAAGTGGGATGGTACATGGCGCGTATGCCCGGCGGGCCGTTGTCCGTGCCGCCCGCCGCCATCGCTGCGGCGTAAAACTCCCTCACCTTGGCGCGATCGACGGCCGCGAACGCGACGTGAAGCTGGGGTGTGATTGCTTTACCCCCATTGATCCAGAAGTCGGGTTTGCCACCCGCGCCGAAACCTGCGTACCCCTCCCATTCCATCACCATCTCATAACCCAATGGCGCGAGCGCCGCAGTGTAGAACGCCTTGCTCTTTTCGTAATCCTTTACTTCAAGCCCGATATGGTCAAGCATGGAGCATCCCTCCTTACGTGAGTGTTCCAAACCACGGTCACGCCATCGGCTGCAAATTCTGCCAGACGCCAATGACATTACCCTCGGTATCCTTGACATAGGCGTAGAGTCCCATGTCGGCGATTTCCATCTTCTCCATCACGACGGTACCGCCCGCAGCTTTCACTTGCGCAAGCGCGGCGTCGATGTCATCGACGGTTATCGCAATCGTCGGGCCTTGCAAAGGAAACTGCGGACTGCGCTGGAACATGCCGCCGTTGATGAAACCCGCTTCTTTCCACATATTCTTTTCATCCACCGGGCCGGTGTGCAGCCCCACATAGAGCATACCGGGCATGGGGAACTCCATGGTCTTCCAGCCGAACACGCCTTCATAAAACTTTCTCGCGCGAGCGACATCATCGGCCGGGATTTCAAAATGCTGTACTTTATCCATCTGCTTATCCTCCATGAGTCGAGAAAATGCGAAAGTAGTTACTGCCAAACGACATGACTACAGTACAACACCGCTCCTGACAACATGATGTCAGGAGAATAAAAAGGGGCTATCCCACTTTCTCCCCCGCCGCCTGAAGATCGGCATGATAGGAAGAACGCACCATTGGGCCACTGGCGACGTTGCTGAAGCCCATCTTCTCACCCAGCCCGGCAAGCCGCGCAAACTCCTCGGGTGTGACGTAACGCGCCACGGGCAGGTGGTGCTGGCTGGGTTGCAGGTACTGCCCTAGCGTGAGCATATCGCAATCGTGGGCGCGCAGGTCGATCATCACCTGCTCGACCTCTTCGAGGGTTTCTCCCAAGCCCAGCATCAGGCCGGATTTGGTGGGAACGTCGGGATGGACGGCCTTGAAACGCTGCAACAAACTGAGTGACCAGGCGTAATCGGAGCCGGGACGGGCTTGTTTGTAGAGACGCGGCACGGTCTCCAGATTGTGATTGAAGACATCCGGCGGATTGGTGTTCAGAATCTCCAACGCGATATCCATGCGCCCGCGAAAATCGGGCACCAGGATTTCCAGCCGGGTGTTCGGCGCACGACGGCGTATCGCCTGGATGCAGGCGACGAAATGCCCCGCCCCGCCGTCGCGCAGGTCGTCGCGATCGACGGAAGTGACCACCACATAGCGCAGCCCCATCGCCGCAATGGTGCGCGCCAGGTTTTCCGGCTCATCGGCATCAAGCGCGCCCGGCCTGCCGTGCGCGACATCGCAAAACGGGCAGCGCCGCGTACAGATATTGCCCATGATCATGAAAGTGGCCGTACCATGGCCAAAACACTCGCCCAGATTCGGGCAGGAAGCCTCTTCGCACACGGTATACAGCTTGTGCTCACGCAGCACGTCTTTGAGTCTGGCCACTTCCGGGCTATTCGGCGAGCGCGCGCGTATCCAGGCCGGCTTCTTCAGCGGGCTGGCCGCCGGCGTCACCTTGATCGGGATGCGCGCGACCTTGGATTCACCCTTCAGCGGATTGGGAGACTGGATTGCGGGTTCGTCGATGTCGGGAGTAGTCATTGGAATTCCGCTGCTTGCATAAGCTGGATATTTTACCTCAGATGCCGCTGTAAAACCTCGAGCAGCGCCTCGAACACCACAGCCACGTCGTCAGGCCCACCCAGATCGCTCACCTGCGTCACTTCCATGCCCGCATAACCACACGGATTGATGCGCCGGAACGGCTCCAGATCCATCGCCACATTGAGACTCAGACCGTGATACGTACAACCGTGGCGCACGCGCAGGCCAAGCGCGGCGATTTTTTTGTCCGTCACATAGACACCGGGCGCATCCGGGCGGGCGCCAGCGGAAATACCATAGCCTGCCAGCAGCTCGATCACCGCTTGCTCCATCAGGCTCACCAATCGCCGCACGCCCCAGCCACGGCGGCGCAAATCGAGTAACAGGTAAATCACAGCCTGACCCGGGCCATGGTAGGTCACCTGACCGCCGCGATCGACCTGTACCACGGGGATGCCGCCGGTATCGATCAAATGCTCGGGTTTGCCGTTCATACCCTGGGTGTAAACGGGCAGGTGTTCGACCAGCCAAAGCTCGTCCTGGGCATCCGCCGTGCGGGCCTCGGTGAATTGCTGCATGGCGCGCCACACCGGCACGTAGTCCCGGCGTCCGAGATGACGCACCGCGACGACTTCCCGGCCAACAGCTTCTGTAGAGGGCATCATGACGCCAGCAACCGGCATCTCTTGACTTTCATGGTTAGGGTAGTTTAGATTTCCTTGCACATTATATCCCTTCGTAAACTGTGAAATACGGCTCACAATAAAGGGCACCTATAAAAATTCGCTGAAACCGCGATGATGGAGTTGGAAATGTGTTCAAAATGCG
>SBBG01000039.1 GCA_005240065.1 Gammaproteobacteria bacterium
CCGCCTCGTTTCTGCCGGTGTTCACCCTGGAGGCGCAGGAAGGCAAGCTGTTCGCCCCCTTAGCCTATACCAAAACCTATGCCATGGCCGCCGCGGCGGGGCTGGCCATCACGCTGGTGCCGGTGCTAATGGGCTATCTGATCCGCGGCCGCATCCTGCCCGAGCACAAGAACCCGCTCAATCGCCTGATGGTCGCCGTCTACCGGCCCGTCATCGACGCCGTGCTGCGGCTGCGCATTCTCACCGTCATCGTCGCGGCGCTGTTGCTGGCGACGGTGATTTATCCCGTGCAGCGCCTGGGTTCGGAATTCATGCCTCCGCTGGACGAAGGCGATCTGCTCTACATGCCCATTACCCTGCCGTCGGTCTCCATCGGCGAAGCGGCGCGCATCCTGCAACAAACCGACCGGCTGATCCGCACCGTCCCCGAAGTCAAGCGCGTCTTCGGCAAAGCGGGGCGCGCCGAGACTGCCACCGACCCCGCACCGCTGTCGATGTTCGAGACCGTGGTGCAACTCAAGGATCCGTCCGAATGGCGCCCCGGCATGACGCTGGACAAACTCAAGGAAGATCTCAACAACATAGTCCAAATCCCCGGTCTGACCAATGCCTGGGTCATGCCGATCCGCACGCGCATCGACATGCTCGCCACGGGAATACGCACGCCGGTGGGCATCAAGGTGGCGGGACCGGACCTGGTCGGTATCGAGAAGCTGGGCCAACAGATCGAAACCGTCATCAAAGATCTGCCCGGCGCCCGTTCCGTCTTTGCCGAGCGCGTCACCGGCGGCCGTTACATAGACATCGAAGTGAACCGCGCCATGGCCGCCCGCTATGGCTTGAACGTAATGGACGTGCAAGACATGATCCGTACCGCCATCGGCGGTGAGAACATCACCACCACCGTCGAAGGACGCGAACGCTATCCCGTCAATCTGCGTTATCCGCGCGACCTGCGCGATTCGCCGGCAAGACTGGCGGCAAGCCGCATCGCCACGCCTTCCGGCGCCCAGATCCCGCTCGCCGAACTCGCCACATTGCGTCTGATGGACGGCCCGCCGGAAATCAAGAGCGAAAATGCCCGACTCAATGGCTGGGTTTATGTCGACATCGACGGTGTGGACGTGGGCAGCTTCGTCGCCCAAGCAAAGGCCGCAGTGGAAAAACAGGTAAAGCTTCCCGCCGGTTATTCGCTGAGCTGGTCCGGCCAATACGAATACATGGAACGCGCCAAGGCCCGCCTCAAACTGGTCGTACCGCTCACCCTCGGCCTGATCGTGCTGCTGCTCTACCTCAACTTCCGCAACCTGATGGAAGTCGCCATCATCGTCGTGAGCCTGCCCTTTGCCCTGATCGGCGGCCTCTGGTTGGTATATCTGCTCGGCTATCAACTCTCCGTCGCCGTAGGCGTGGGCTTCATCGCCCTGGCGGGCGTGGCGGCGGAATTCGGCGTCGTCATGCTGCTGTACCTCGATCAAGCCGTCAAGCGCTATCAGTCGGAAGACCGCCTGAAGAACTGGCAAGACCTCAAGACCGCCATCATCGAAGGCGCGGCGCTGCGCGTGCGTCCCAAAATGATGACCGTCGCCGTCATCATCGCCGGCTTGCTGCCCATCATGCTCAGCCACGGCACCGGCTCGGAAGTCATGCAACGCATCGCCGCCCCCATGATCGGCGGCATGATCACCGCGCCGCTGCTCAGCCTGCTGGTAATCCCGGCGCTGTATGCGCTGTGGAAACGGCGGCAGTTGCGGTTTTAGGGTTCAATTTTTTTGTCAAACCACAGCGAAAGGAGAGCACTACCATGAAAAAAATATCCTATATACTACCGGCACTGGCGCTGCTAAGCCCGCCCGCCTTCGCCGGCGACATGCACAACCACATGAGCGGCACTGGGGCGAGCGCCAAAGCGGCGGCTCAGGCCCACAAAGGCCAGGGCACGGTCAACAAGCTGGACGCACAGGCAGGCATCGTCAACCTCACCCACGGCCCCATCAAAAGCCTGGGCTGGTCCGGCATGACCATGGATTTCAAGGTCAAGGACAAAGCCGCGCTGGATAAAATCAAAGCCGGCATGAAGGTCGATTTCGAAGTCAGCAAAGAAGCCGATGGCATGTTCGCCATCACCCATATTGGCCCTGCCAAATAACCAAGCAAAAGGACACAACATGAAAAACCGCTTTTCACTGCCCGCCGCTCTTTTGACACTGGCACTTTCTTCCCCGTTAGCCTTCGCTGAAGAAAACCCGCACCAGCATAACCATGCTCATCCTCAAACCGAAGCCGGCCAAACTCCCACCACACAGGAACAGGCGATGCAGGTGGATATCAAAAAATACATGCAGAAGATGCAAGACACCATGCTCGCCCTGCACAGCCTCGCTCACAAAATAGAACGGGAAAAAAATCCTAAGAATCTCGAAAAATTAAAGAAAGAGCACATGATACTTATGGGAAAACATATGGAAATGATGATTCCCTTCATGATGCAGATGATGATGGAATCTCACAACGCAGATGAAGATATGGGGAACAATACCCCCCAAGGAAACCCGCATAATCACGCACCCGGCGTACAAAAATAATCTGTGCCTCTACACTTCGCGGGCCGCCCGGCCCGCGACACTTATGTGTGGACGGGTTGCCCACGGCAAGAGTCCATTACGGCATGTCTTTATTTCTTTCCCCTCAGGATTGTTAAATTTTTAAAAGATCCTCGCCGGATTGGACAAGAACGCCAATCACCTGTTTGCCGCCCTGGCGTTGGTCAACATCGTGATGGCGAAGCGACGATTGTTGCGGCTGTCGCAGGCGTAGTGC
>SBBG01000068.1 GCA_005240065.1 Gammaproteobacteria bacterium
AAAGCGGCGGCCCGCGCGAGCGCGCGGGGTGGGCGGCGTAGGGGGCGATATCCGGTTCCAGTTTTCGGTTTTCGAGTTTCGCGGCCATGGCTTATCCTCTGTCACTGGCGGGCGCATCTCACGCACCAACCAATGGTGCGCATGGCGCACCCTACGTTTCCTTGCACTCCTCGATCACCTCGCGCAGCAGACCGGGCGGGAAATCGTCGGTCACCACCGACTCGCCGATGGCTTTGAGCAGCACCAGGCGGATCTTGCCATCCTGCACCTTCTTGTCCACCCCCATCAATTCGATGAAGCGCGCGGTGTCGAGCGCACGCGGGGCACGGATGGGCAGGCGGGCCTGTTTGACCAGCGCCTCGGCGCGAGTCGCGTCGGCGTCGCTCAGCCAGCCCAGGCGGGTAGACATCCGTGCCGCCATGACCATTCCGCAACCCACCCCCTCGCCATGCAGCCACGCGCCATAGCCCATGCCGGTCTCGATGGCATGACCAAAGGTATGGCCCAGATTGAGCGTGGCACGCACGCCGCCTTCGCGCTCATCGGCGGCCACCACCTCGGCCTTGTTGGCGCAGGAGCGCTCGATGGCATAGGCCAGCGCGTCGTTGTCACGCGCCAGCAGTCTGTTTATGTTCGCCTCCAGCCAGGAGAAAAACGCCGGGTCACGGATCAGGCCGTATTTGATCACTTCGGCAAGACCTGCGCTCAGCTCGCGGCCGGGCAGGGTGTCTAGCGTGGCGGTGTCGGCGATCACGCAGCGCGGCTGGTGAAAGGCGCCGATCATATTTTTGCCCAGCGGATGGTTGACGCCGGTCTTACCGCCCACCGAGGAGTCCACCTGCGACAGCAGGGTGGTGGGGATCTGGATGAAATCCACACCGCGCTGATAGCAAGCCGCGGCGAAGCCGGCCATGTCGCCGATCACCCCGCCGCCCAAGGCCACCAGCGTGACGCGGCGGTCGAATTGCTTGCCCAGCAGGGCATCGAAGATGCGGCTCAGCACCTCCAGGGTCTTGTACTGCTCGCCGTCGGGCAAGATCACCGCCTCGCACTGCCAGGCACCCAGGGCGGTGCGCACCTGGTCCAGATACAGCGGCGCGACGGTGTCGTTGGTGACGATCATCACCTGCTTGCCGCGGATGTGTGGCTGATAAAGATCGGAACACCCGAGCAGCCCATGACCGATGTAAATCGGATAGCCGCGCTCGCCGAGTTCCACACGCAAGGTTTTCATGTCGTTCATCCGATGTGTTTCTCGTGCTCCGCCACCTGGCCCAACCACTCCTCTATCGACCTCACCGTGGCGCGGACGCTGCTGTTGTCAGTCTCAATGATCAGATCGGCGATTTCACGGTACAATGGATCACGCACCTTCATGATATCGGCGAGGCGCGCGCGCGGATCGGCGGTTTGCAACAAGGGGCGATTGCGATCTTTCGCAGTACGCTTGAGGAGATGGTCGATCGAGGCATGGAGATAAATCACACAGCCACGCGCCGCAAGATGGGCGCGGTTGGCGGGATCGAGCACCGCACCGCCGCCCGTGGCGAGCACGACGCCGCCACGGCGCGTCAGATCGTCGATCGCCTCGCGCTCGCGCCGGCGGAAACCCTCCTCGCCCTCGATCTCGAAGATCAGCGGAATGCCCGCCCCGGTACGGTGCTCGATCTCGTGATCGCTGTCGAGAAATGCCAGACCCAGGTCGCGGGCGAGCTGCCGGCCGATGGTTGTCTTGCCGGCGCCCATCGGGCCGATGAGGAAGATGTTGTTGGGTTTGGACATGGGACCGATTTTATCCTAAAACCGGGCGGGGAGGGCCAGTTTTGGGATGGCAACAACAGGGAACGATAAAGAACAGGGCGCTTTTCAGCGCCCTGTCGTTGTTGGTATTCGACACTGAAGAACTTCAGTCCTGGACAGTTATCGACGCAGACGTTTTTTCTCCGCTCGGCGCGGTCACTATTACCGTCAGCGTACCACTACTTGATGCTCCATCAGTGACAACGTTTATAGTATAGACCAGCGGTCCATTGGAGTTTATATTGCCCACCGTATAGCTTGTCGACCCGGACAATTTGCCGTTATCCGTAACGATGGCGATGGTCGTGCCTCTCGGCATGGGCTGGTTATGCGCCAAATCTCCCACCGCAATCGTCACGGTCTGCGGCGCAGTCGCGACATTGATATTAGAGGGAGTGATAACGATGTTGGCTTGTGTATCCGACATCACCAACACCGTGGAAGCGCGCACATTCAGCGTCTTTGTCGAGCCGCACAGCGTGCTGTGCGAGCACAGGATGCCGTTAAACTTTCCATCTGCGGCATCATGAAGATAGTTTTTGTTGAAATCCACGGAGAACTCGCCAGCATCCCACATACCGTTTTCGTTGTCGTCACGAAAGGCTTCCGGCAAGTCATTGATAGCCGGAAAACTGTCTCCATCGCTGAAATAACCATCGTTGTTGACGTCACCAAAGCTTTCTTCGCCAACGGCTGTCGCCAAGATCGTCACCCGGCCATTGGAAGGCCGTGGATTTTGACTCACCCAATCCACGGAACAGGCACCCTTCATGGTAGTGCACGACCCCCCGATCGATCCCCCCTCTGTCGTGAAGGTGACGGCGGTTCCGTCCGGCACAGGATTGTTAAACCGGTCGCCAAGCCGGGCGGTGATTTTCACCGTCACCCCATCGATATCCCAAGCCTCCGGATTCAAGGTTTCCGCGCTGAGAGAAGTGCTGTCCTGATCTGGTATACCGGTGGTGATCGCCAGTTGATCCGACTGCGTGCTGATAACAGGGGAAGTACCAACGATGATCGCCGTCACGCGTACTGGCGTGGGAATGGTTCCTGCTTGCACGACGGTCTGTGCCTGGCCGTTGGCGTCAGTTTTGGCCGCAAGCGGGGAAAGGTTCAACCCTCCCACATCGGTATCCAGCGAAAAGGTCACATCCTTGTTCGGCACCACACCCCCAACCGAATTTAATACTTTAAAGACAATGGTGGAGGTTTCTGACAAACCCGCGCCACCCGTCCCTTTCAAGGCGATGCTGGATGGAGTAGCGGATACGAACTGGATGGAACCCAGAACCGCAGGCTGGACATTGATAACGCCGGTCGCGGTGAGTACATTGCTATTTATAGTGGCTGTAGCTGTAATGGTGTCGGTACCCTCACATCCCTTGGCAACATAATCGCTTATGGCGACGCCGTTCACCGATTTGACAGGCGAGATCAGCGTGGCGGCTTGGGTACCCGCGCAACCCGAGGTAAAAGTGACCTCGGTTTCGGTGGTATAGGGCGCCCCTGTGGAGGCATCCGTCAATTTGGCGGTAACGCTCGCCTTCCCCCCGGCAGAAAGCGTCGTCACACCTATCGTCAGCGACATCTGAACCGTCGAGGTACTGGTTCCCGTACCAGTACCCGTACCCGT
Organism: Gammaproteobacteria bacterium; assembly: GCA_005240065.1. Taxonomy (GTDB): domain Bacteria; phylum Pseudomonadota; class Gammaproteobacteria; family Ga007554; genus SBBG01. The sequence continues at coordinate 3,434 of SBBG01000068.1, forward strand.
TCCAGGCGATGTAGTCCCCGCCCCCTTGAACGCGTCATCCCCACCACCACAGCCCGCCAGCGCGGCGACCAGCAAAAAGGCGCTCAGTCTCTTCATGATGTTATACATGCTTCTCTTTCTCCATGGATTCTTGCGGCACCACCCCGCCAGGCTGGCAACGGGGTTTCCGTGTGAGGAGTATCGGCAGAAGACAGGGAAGCTTTAATAGGAGGATCATCCCGTGCGTGGACAAGAACAAAACCAGTTGCACCCACTAATGATAATCATTATCATTAACACTTAGCATAACCATGCCCCTAAAAGGGATTTCCTGGAGAATAACGATGCCCAGAATCAAGCACCCCCCTCTTTTCGCTACCCTCGCGGCCATTGCCTGCCTGACCTTGCTGCCCGCGGCGGCGCAGGCCGCCGAGGAATTGGTGGTCTATTCCGCGCGGATCGAGAAGCTGATAAAACCTTTGCTCGATACCTACAAAAAAGAAACCGGCACATCCATCAAGCTGCTGACCGGCAAGGAAGGGCCGTTGCTGGAGCGCCTCAAGGCGGAAGGGCCGAGAACACCCGCCGATGTGTTGATCACGGTGGATGCCGGCAATCTCTGGCAGGCGGGACAAAGCGGGCTGCTGGCGAAGATCGATTCGAAGACCCTCACCGACAATGTGCCGGCCCATCTGCGCGACCCGGACGGCCAGTGGTACGGCTTGTCGATCCGCGCCCGCACCATCGTTTACAACACCAAAAAAGTGAAGCCCGCCGACCTTTCCACTTACGAGGCGCTGGGAGAGGCCAAATGGAAAGGGCGGCTGTGCCTGCGCTCGTCAAAGAAGGTCTACAACCAGTCGCTGGTGGCGATGATGATCGCCGAACTGGGCGAGACCAAGACCGAGGAAGTCGTCAAATCCTGGGTGAAAAACCTCGCCACTCCGCCGTTCTCCGATGACGAAAACCTGCTGGATGCCTTGGCGGCGGGCCAGTGCGACGTGGGAATCGTCAACAGCTATTACGTTGGCCGTCTCCAGCGGTCGCACCCCAGCGCACCAGTCGCTATTTTCTGGCCCAACCAGGGTGATCGTGGCGTGCACGTCAACGTGTCCGGCGCGGGTGTCACCAAACATGCCAAGCATCGCGACGCGGCGGTGAAATTCGTCGAATGGTTGTCGTCGGAAAAGGCACAGAAGCTGTTCGCCGACGCCAATCTGGAATTTCCGGTCAATCCCAAGGTCAAACCCGACCCGCTGGTCGCAGCTTGGGGGACGTTCAAGCAAGACACCATCAACGTCTCGGAGGCCGGCAAGTTGCAGGCCAAGGCGGTGATGCTGATGGATCGGGCCGGGTATAAATGACGACGCAGGCACCGGCCGGATACGTGCGCATGGCTCATGCCGCGATGCCGGGGCGATTTGTATCCAGTGGCGCGGGCTGGCGGTTGGCCAGCCTGCTCGCCGCCCTGCTGGTAGCGGCCCCCATCCTGATGCTGCTGCCCGCCTGGCTGACGGCGGAGAATGAGGTATGGCGTCATCTCGTCGATACCGTCCTGGCCGGATTGTTGCGCAACACCGCCGTGCTGACGCTGGGCGTGGGCGCGGGCGTGCTGACGCTGGGCGTGGGACTGGCATGGCTGACAGCGATGTGTGAATTTCCGGGCCGGCGCCTGTTCGACTGGGCATTGATGTTGCCTCTGGGCATCCCCACCTATGTGCTGGCTTTCGTCGCGGTGGGTCTGCTCGATTTCAGCGGGCCGGCGCAAAGTGCTCTGCGCGAGATGTTTCCCGGCGGCTACTGGTTTCCGCAGGTCCGTTCCGAAGGCGGAGTGATCATAGTGTTCACCTTGGCGCTCTACCCCTATGTCTACATGCTGGCGCGCGCCGCTTTTCTCGGCCAGGGGCGCAACCTGCTGGAAAGTGGCCGCATTCTGGGACTGTCTCCACGTCAGGTGTTCTGGCGCGTGTCGCTGCCGATGGCGCGTCCGGCCATTGCTGCCGGTGTGGCGCTGGCGCTGATGGAGACCTTGGCCGACTTCGGCGCGGTCGCCATCTTCAACTATGACACTTTCACCACCGCCATCTACAAGACTTGGTTCGGCTTCTTCGACATCAACGCCGCCGCACAGCTTTCCACCCTGTTGTTGCTGTTCGTCGCCCTGGCGATGTACGGCGAACGCCGTTTCCGCGGGCGGGCGCGGTTCCACACCGGCGGCAAGCGCGCCGGCCAATACCGCTACCGGCTGCAAGGGACGCGCGCCCTGCTTGCCACTGCGGCGGCCGGAGCAGTGCTGTTGCTGGCCTTCATCGTTCCTGTGGCGCAACTGGCGGTGTGGACGGTGAACGCAGGATTCACCGATCTGGATGAGCGCTATGCGCAATTCGTGATTCACACCCTGCTGCTGGGCGGATTCGCCGCGCTGCTGACCACGGCCAGTGCGCTGTTGCTGGCTTATGTCCACAAACTCTGGCCGGACCGCCTGACGCGCCTGGCCAGCCGTCTGGCGACGCTCGGCTACGCCATGCCGGGCACGGTACTGGCGGTGGGGGTGATGCTATTTTTCAGTTGGCTGGATCGGGGCATCGACACGGCGTCCGGGCGCTGGCTGGGCGCTCCGGCAGAGCTGCTGCTCAGCGGCAGCGTGATCGCCTTGCTGTTCGCCTATCTAGTGCGCTTTCTCGCCGTGGGCCACGGCCCCGTGGAAAGCGGCCTGGAGCGTATCACCCCGTCCATCCAGCAGGCGGCGCGCAGCCTGGGCGCCGGACACCGCGAGGTGCTGTGGCGCATCTACCTGCCGATGCTGCGCCCCGGCCTGCTGACCGCGGTGCTGCTGGTATTCGTCGATGTGATGAAAGAGTTGCCCGCCACCTTGCTGCTGCGTCCTTTCGACTGGGACACGCTGGCGATCCGCATCTTCGAGCTGACCTCGGAAGGCGAGTGGCAACAAGCCGCGCTGCCGGCGCTGACGCTGGTACTGGTAGGTTTGATTCCGGTGATAATACTGGTACGGCGGTCGGAGCAATAACGCCATGTCCGCCTGTCCTCTATGTCACCCCCAACAGGAAACCGTGCTGTGGCGCAATGAGCGCTGCCGCATCATCCTGGTCGATGACCCCGGCTATGCCGGCTTCTGCCGCGTCATCTGGCAGGATCATGTCAAGGAGATGACCGATCTTTCGTCCGCCGAACGGCAGGAGCTGATGATGGTGGTGTTCGTCGTGGAAGAGGTATTGCGCGAAACGCTGCGACCGGACAAAATCAATCTCGCATCCTTGGGCAATCAGGCGCCGCACCTGCATTGGCATGTCATCCCGCGCTTCGCCGACGATACGCACTTCCCAGACCCGGTCTGGGCCGCAGCGCGCCGGCCCGGTTGTACCCGCACAGTGGATACGCAGCGGCTTGTCCAGGTACTGGCGCAGCGCCTGGCAAGTAACTGAACGCTCGTGTCTTCCGGGATGATCTCAATAGCGGGAGATCTTCAGAGGAGGGGCCTCATGGAATTCGAACGCCTTGTTGTCTTATTATCTTCCTTCACCGTTTGTCTGGTGCTGCTGAGCAAGGCTTGCGCGCCATTGATACTGTTGGAATCTGAGTAATGGGCGTCTCTACTGTCAGTGCAATATCCGCGGCACGGCGAGTGTAAACGCGGGAATCTCCGCCTCGAAGCGCGCACCGTCATCGGCTATCAGCTGATAGCTGCCCTGCATGGTGCCCACCGGCGTTTCGATGACCGCGCCGCTGGTGTATTGAAATGACTCCCCCGGCCGGAGATGCGGCTGCTCGCCTACCACTCCTTTGCCACGCACTTCCTGAATCTTGCCGTTGGCATCGGTGATGATCCAGTGTCTGGTCAAAAGCTTGGCCGGCACGGCGCCGGCGTTGCGGATGGTGATGCGGTAGGCGAAAGCGTACTGGTTTTGTTCGGGAACGGACTGTTCAGCAATGAAGAACGCCTCCGCCTCGACGCTTATATTGTAATTGCTATTCTTGCTCATAAACCGTAATTCCTGCTCGCCTGATAGAATAAGATAAGAGTCGCTTCCATACTTCAAGAGTCATCCCCATGCGCGTCGACGTCACTATCTATCACAACCCGCATTGTAGCAAATCGCGCGAAACGCTCCAGCTTTTGCGGGATCAGGGCGTCGAACCCGCTGTCATCGAATACTTGAAAAATCCGCCTGGCAAGAGGCAACTGAAGAAGATCCTTTCCCTGCTCGGCATGTCACCGCGCGAGCTGATGCGCACCAAAGAAGTGGTCTACAAGGAAGCTGGGTTGGATAATCCCAATCTCAGCCGCGACGCGCTGATCACCACCATGATCGAATACCCCATCCTCATCGAACGGCCCATCGTCCTTGCCAACGGCAAAGCTGCCCTGGGCCGGCCGCCGGAACGGATATTGGAAATTCTGTGACATTGATGAACGACCACCAATACCGACTGCTGCTCGACATCCTCGCCCAACCAACCGCGCCGTTCCGCGAGGAGCATGTCATCGCCACGGTCAGCCGGGCACTGGAAGAATCGAAGGTGCCGTTTTTCGCCGATCCGATGGGCAACCTCGTGGTGGGTGCCGGCTCACGCAAGGAATATCTGGATCTGGCACGGGAAAAGAGCGCCGAGCCGTTGCGGATGTTCATCGCCCACATGGATCACCCCGGCTTTCACGGCGTGGAGTGGCTGGCGGCACGCCGGCTCAAGGTACGGTGGCATGGCGGCGCGCCGGTCAAGCACCTTGCCGGGGCGCGGGTATGGCTTGCCGACGGCAACGGCTGGGCGGGATCGGGCTTGCTCGCCAACATCAAGCTTACTGCCTCGAAACGTACCATCGCCAGCGCCGAGGTGCGTCTTGACACGCCGCTGGACCTGCCGGCAAAGACGCTCTACGGCGGTTTCCAGTTTCGTGCGCCAGTGTGGCGCAGCGGCCGGCGGTTATATACCAAGGCCGCCGACGATCTGGCCGGGGTGTTCGCCATCGTCGCCACGGCACAGGAATTTTTCCGCCGCCGGCGCACCGCCAAGCCGCCCTTTCTCGGCCTGCTGACGCGCGCCGAAGAAGTGGGTTTTATCGGTGCTATCGGCCACTTCGAGCTGGGCTGGCTGGATCAAAGCCGGGGGCGGCGACCAGCGGTATGCGTAAGTCTGGAGGCGTCGCGAACGCTGCCGGGCGCGGTGGTCGGCAAGGGTCCAGTGGTGCGGCTGGGCGACCGGCGTACCGTGTTCCAACCCGGCGGTCTAAAAGTGCTGGCGGATCTCGCTGAACAAATCCTGCCCGGTCGCCATCAGCGCCGCATCATGGACGGCGGCGCCTGCGAGGCAACGGCGGCGACGGTCTATGGTTTCGATGCCATCGGCCTGTCCGTGCCACTCGGCAACTATCACAATCAGGGCTTCGAGGGCGGCCCGGACTGCCCCCGATCCGACGGCCCGGCCCCCGAATTCGTGCATCTGGATGACATCGCGGGCGAGCTGGCACTGTGCCGAGCGCTGCTCAAACCGGATCTGCCGTGGGTCGATCCGTGGAACAAACAACGCCAGATATTCCGCAAGAGTCTGCGCCATTATCGAAGGCTATTATGAAAAAATTAGAAAACCCACCCCCCGCGCTCCGTGGCGCGCAATTCCGCCAGGCCGCCGGTCTGCTGGGTCTCATCATGCGCCATAGCGAAAAACCCGCCGACAAGCACATGGAAACCTACTTTCGCCAGCAAAAGGCCATGGGCGTGCGTGACCGCGGCTTTGTCGCCGAGACGGTTTATGGCTGTTTGCGGCGCCGGCGCTTTCTGGAATACCTGGCAGGAGAGAACGCCTCCAGCGATACTTTGGTGGCCGTCTATTTGCTTGCCAGCCAAGGCTGGAGCGCGCGGGCGCTGACGGACGCGGGTTTTGCCGGCGATGCCAACGGCCTGGTGGCGAGGACGCGTACCCTGGACAAGACCACCCTGCCTCTCGCGGTGCGCACCGACCTGCCGGACTGGCTGCTGGAACGACTGCTCGTCCAGCTCGGGGAAAGCGAAACCGTGACTCTGGCCGACGCCCTCAACCAGCCTGCCCCGCTCGATTTGCGCGTCAACACCCTCAAGGCGGACCGCGAGACGGTGGCACAGCACTTGGCCGGAGAGGGTTTTCCCGCTGAACCGACACCCTGGTCTCCGCTGGGCCTGCGGCGGCGCGAACGCCTGTCACTGTTCACCAGCGCCACGTTCAAGGCGGGCCTGTTCGAGGTGCAGGACGAGGGCAGCCAACTCCTGGGGCTGTTGCTGGAACCCAAGCGCCGCGAAATGGTCGTCGATTTCTGCGCCGGCGCCGGCGGCAAGACGCTGCACCTGGGTGCGTTGATGGCCAACAGCGGCACGCTGTACGCCTTAGACATCGCGCAAAAACGCCTGGAAGAACTCAAACCCCGTCTCAAACGAGCTGGCCTCGACACGGTGCGTGTCGTCGCTATCGCCCACGAGCGCGACGCCCGTGTACAGCGCCTCCACGGCAAGATCGACCGCGTGCTAGTCGACGCCCCGTGCAGCGGCACCGGTACCTTGCGCCGTAACCCCGACATCAAGTGGCGCACGATCAACCTGGAAGATATCACCGCCATCCAGCAACGCATTCTCATCGCCGCCGCCGCCCTGGTCAAACCCGGCGGGCGCCTGGTCTACGCCACATGCAGCCTGCTGCGCGAAGAAAACGAGGACATCGTACATGAATTTCTTGTCCGGCACCCGGCGTTTCGGGTGCTGCCCGCCGAGGAAATCATGGCGCGCCGCCACATCCAGATTCCCGGCGCCTATAGCGCGGACGGGGCGCTGCGTCTGTATCCACATCGCCATGGCACCGATGGGTTCTATGCCATTGCGCTGCAAAAAACCGCTTCTTGAAAAAAATTTCATTAACAAACAATGTATTATAAAAATTCATTTATTTTCAAATAGTTATTTAATAACACGGGTGTGGATAACTTTTCTCAACGGGTATACACTTGCCGCTCTTCATCGCTTTTCGGCCGGGACCGAATCAGCCCTTTCCTCGTGGGAATATCAGGGAGAAGGGCGCGTTTTTTTCACGCTGCCGGACATAACAACGATGCTTTTAGGAGATTGGCCCGTGAATGCCTCATTATGGCAAGCCTGCCTGGAACGGCTGGAAAGGGAACTGACCCCGCAACAATTTAACACCTGGATACGGCCGCTGCACGTTGTCGAGGAAGAATCATCGCTGCGCCTGCTGGCCCCCAATCAGTTCGTTTTGGACTGGGTGAACAACCGCTTCAGCGGCCAGATTACCGATACCCTCGCCAAGTTCGACCAGGGAACGGGGACACCGCGCCTGATTCTGGAAATCGGCAGTTCAAAAACGGCCACGACTAAAACAATGTCCCCCGCCAGCAAACCCACCGCCCTGAAAAAGAGGCTGCACCCGACACCCAGAGAGGAAGCGGCGGAGATCGACCATGTCAGCAACCTGAAACCCGAATTCACCTTCGACGCCTTCGTCAACGGCAAATCCAACCAGTTGGCCCACGCTGCAGCATTGCAAGTCGCAGAGAACCCGGGTGGCGCTTATAACCCGTTGTTCATCTACGGCGGCGTCGGTCTGGGCAAAACCCACTTGATGCACGCCATCGGCAATCTGATCGTCGACAAGAAACCGAACGCCAAAATCGTCTACCTGCACTCGGAACAATTCGTCGGCGATATGGTGAAAGCCCTGCAACACAATTCCATCGACGACTTCAAGCGCTATTACCGCTCGGTCGACGCCCTGCTAATCGACGACATCCAGTTCTTCGCCGGCAAGGATCGCTCCCAGGAAGAATTCTTCCATACCTTCAATTACCTTATGGAAGGCCAGCGGCAGATCATCATGACCTGTGACCGTTATCCAAAAGAGGTTGATGGCCTGGAGGAACGGCTCAAGTCGCGGTTCGGCTGGGGACTGACGGTCCACATCGAACCCCCGGAACTGGAAACCCGCGTTGCTATTCTGATGAACAAGGCCATCCAGTCGGGCTATGAACTGTCCCGGGAGGTCGCTTTTTTCGTCGCCAAACGTATTCGTTCCAATGTCCGCGAGCTGGAAGGCGCGCTGCGCCGTGTCATCGCCAACGCCCGCTTTACCGGCGAGCCCATCACCCTGGAATTCACCAAGGAGGCGCTCAAAGATCTGCTGGCGGTACAAGAAAGACTGGTAACCATCGAAAACATTCAAAAAACCGTGGCAGAATACTACAAAGTGCGCGTTTCCGACCTGACCTCACCACGACGCTCACGGTCGGTGGCCCGCCCCCGCCAACTGGCCATGGCGCTCGCCAAGGAACTGACCAGGCACAGCCTGCCGGAGATCGGCAACGCCTTTGGTGGCCGGGATCATACCACCGTACTGCATGCCTGCAAGAAAGTAGTGGAATTACGGAGTAATGACAACCACCTCAACGAGGATTATTCAAACCTGTTGAGAACTCTGACAAGTTAACGTGAGAAAGCTGTGGATAATTTCGTTAATTTCTCGGAAATCAAAGTTATTCACAATCGTTCCACAGCATCAAAGACCTTTTCCACGGTATTTAATGACATAGTTTTAATATTATTAACATATTGACTATAAATAAAATTTAAGAGTAATTCAGGAAAATACAAGGCCTAGTTATAATAATAACTAGATAATATTCTCTTAGGTAAATATTATGAAAATCACAATCCAGCGCGAAAACCTGCTCAAACCCCTGCAACTGGTATGTGGTGTCGTGGAACGCAAACAAACACTGCCAATTCTTTCCAATATTCTGGTTCGGGCAGGCAAACAGGGATTGTCGCTCACGGCAACCGACCTGGAAATCGAAATGGTGACGAACACACCTTTTGACGGTTCGTCCGCCGCTGAAACCACCTTGCCCGCCCGCAAATTCCTGGATATCTGCCGCACTTTACCTGAACAGGCGCAAATCGATCTGACGATCGACGGCGAGCGCGCTGTAATTCGTTCCGGCAAGAGCCGTTTCACCTTGGCAACACTGCCGGCCAGCGATTTCCCCAATATTGGCTCTTTTCAGGAAATCGCCGGGTTTTCCATTGCCCAGAACACGCTAAAAAGGCTCATAGACCGCACCCACTTTGCGATGGCGCAGCAAGATATCCGTTACTATCTGAACGGCCTGCTGCTGGAACTATCACCAGGCCGGGTGCGCGCGGTTGCCACCGACGGCCATCGCCTGGCTCTTTGTGACGCTTCGGCCGAAGTTGAAATCAACGAAACCTTGCAAATCATCGTACCGCGCAAAGGCGTACACGAACTGACGCGTCTGCTCGAAGACAGCGATCGGCCAGTGCGGATACATCTGGGCTCAAACCACATCCGGCTCTCGTCTCCAGATATGAGTTTCACCTCCAAGCTGATTGATGGACGTTTTCCCGACTATCAGCGTGTAGTGCCTGAAGGCGGGGACAAGATCGTCATCGCCGACAAGGAAACGCTCAAGCAGGCACTGATTCGCGCCTCGATTCTGTCGAACGAGAAATACCGTAGTGTCCGTTTTCTGTTCACCGAAGGAAAACTGCGCATCTTCGCCCACAATCCGGAACAGGAAGAAGCCGAGGAGGAAGTGGCAGTCGATTACAGTGGCGAAAAACTGGAAATTGGCTTCAACGTTAATTACGTTGTCGATGCGCTTTCCGCCGTGACCACGCCGCAAGTACGACTGATATTGTCGGATGCCAATAGCTGCTGTCTCATCCAGGCGGCGGATGGAGAAAATTGCAAATATGTCGTGATGCCGATGCGGCTGTGATCCACGACTCACGCCTTTGCCTCTATGGCATTAACTCATCTGCATATACAAAACATCCGCAACATTGCCGAGGCACGGATTGAACTGGCCCCTTACCTGAATGTCATCTGCGGTCTGAATGCCAGCGGTAAAACTAGTCTGCTGGAAGCCATTTATCTGTTGGGACGAGCAAAGTCCTTTCGTTCCGCCCAACTCCAGAAAGTGATCAGCCGGGGCGCCAGCGGTTTGACGGTTTTTGGTCAGATTGCGGGCGAGAAAGAGCAGTGTATCCCGGTGGGAATCGCGTGGTCGGCAGACAAGATACGCATGAAGGTGGCAGGACAGCCTGTTACCCGTACTTCTGACCTTGCCGGTCATCTACCCCTATTGTTAATTACTCCCGATAGCCACAAGATACTCAGCCTTGCTCCAAGGCTGCGCCGCCGTTTCATGGATTGGGGAGTGTTCCACGTGGAACATGATTTCATGGCGGTATGGAGCCGATATTGCCGCGCACTACGACAACGCAATGCCTCGTTACGTTTGGCGGCCCGCCAGATGCCGGAAAATGTGTGGGATAAGGTACTGGCGGAAAACGCACAACAGATAGATCAGTTTCGACGCAATTATCTGCGCGGTTTCTTGCCCCTGTTGGCCGGGTTTGTCGAGAAACTGCTACAAAGAAATGATATTTCGTTGCGTTACCTTCCTGGGTGGGCACAAGACGAGGACTACCACGAATCCCTTACCCGTTTGCTGGAGCGGGATCGCTCTCTTGGTTACACCAGTAAAGGGCCTCATCGTGCCGATGTAATTGTCGAGGTGGACGGTCGACCGGCCCATGAACACACCTCTGGAGGACAACAAAAATTATTGATGTGCGCCATGTACCTGGCTCAGGCCGCGCTGCTGAAGAACCGTACCTCCCGCCAGTGTCTGATTCTGATTGATGATTTGCCTGCGGAACTGGATACGAGGCATCGCGCCAGGCTGATGGATTTGTTATGCGAGTCCGGTGCACAGGTCATCGTTACGGCCACTGACAAGGACTTAATTGAGATTCCGCAAGCAGCCGGGTACAGATTGTTCCACGTGGAACAGGGCGTATTTAACGAGCAAGAATATCTTTAAATTCCAATAAAATGCTATAATTGATGCCGGATTTCCAGCAGGGTGGGCCATGAACGACGACAGGAAGGGTTACGACTCATCGAGCATTAAGGTGTTGAAGGGCCTGGATGCGGTACGCAAGCGTCCGGGTATGTATATCGGCGACACTGACGATGGCACCGGCTTGCATCACATGGTATTCGAGGTGGTCGACAACGCCATCGACGAGGCTCTGGCGGGGTACTGCACCCAGATCAAGGTGATTATCCACAGCGATGGCTCGGTGACGGTTACCGATAATGGCCGTGGTATCCCGGTCGATATCCACCCCGAGGAAGGCCGTTCCGCCGCCGAGGTCATCATGACCGTGCTCCACGCTGGCGGCAAGTTCGACGACAATGCCTACAAGGTCTCGGGCGGGTTGCATGGCGTCGGGGTATCAGTGGTCAATGCTCTGTCCGAATATCTGTACCTGACGATCCGCCGCGATGGCAAGAGCTATTACCAGGAATACCGGCTGGGCGATCCCGTCGAAGCGTTGCGCGAAACGGGCGAGACGCGCCAGACAGGCACCGAAGTGCGCTTCAAGCCGAGCAACACCATCTTCACCAACATTGAATTCCACTATGACATTCTTGCCAAACGGTTGAGAGAACTATCCTTCCTCAACTCCGGGGTATGTATCGAGTTGCTGGATGAACGTACCGACAAGAGCGAGGTGTTCGAGTATGCTGGCGGTATCCGCGCTTTCGTTGAATATCTTAATCGCAACAAGACGCCCATTCATGGCACGGTGCTGCACTTCAGTACCGAAAAAGACGGTATTGGTGTCGAAGTAGCGTTGCAATGGAATGATTCTTACCAGGAAACCATCTTCTGTTTCACCAACAATATTCCCCAGCGCGACGGCGGCACCCATCTGGCCGGCTTCCGTGGTGCGCTCACCCGCACGCTGAACCAGTATCTCGAAAAGGAAGGTATCGCGCAGAAAGCCAAGATCAGCCCGATCGGCGACGATGCCCGCGAGGGGTTGACGGCGGTATTATCGGTCAAGGTGCCCGATCCGAAATTCTCTTCCCAGACCAAGGAAAAGCTGGTCTCTTCCGAGGTCAAGACTGCCGTCGAATCAACGGTGACGGAAAAACTCGAGGAGTTCCTGCTCGAGCGCCCCAGCGAGGCCAAAATCATCACCGCTAAGATCATCGAGGCGGCGCGTGCCCGTGAGGCGGCGCGCAAGGCCCGCGAACTGACGCGGCGCAAAGGTGTGCTGGATATTGCTGGCCTACCGGGCAAGCTTGCCGATTGTCAGGAAAAAGACCCTGCTCAGTCCGAACTATTCCTGGTCGAGGGCGATTCCGCAGGCGGGTCGGCGAAACAGGGTCGTGATCGCCGCTACCAGGCGATTCTGCCGCTCAAGGGAAAAATCCTCAATGTGGAAAAGGCTCGTTTCGACAAAATGTTGTCGTCGGCTGAAATCGGTACCCTGATCACCGCCTTGGGTTGCGGCATCGGCCGCGAGGAATACAACCCAGACAAGTTGCGTTATCGTCGCATCATTATCATGACCGACGCCGATGTCGACGGCTCGCACATTCGCACCCTGTTGCTGACTTTTTTCTATCGCCAGATGCCGGAATTGATCGAGCGCGGCCATCTGTATATCGCCCAGCCGCCCCTGTACAAGGTGAAAAAGGGCAAGCAGGAGCGTTACGTCAAGGACGATGCGGAAATGAATGCCTATCTGCTCCAGACCGCCCTTGAAAACGCCAAACTGTTCGTCAATGCCGAGGCACCGCCTCTGAGCGATATCGCCTTGCAGGAGCTGGCCAGAAACTGGTTGACGGTGATGGCATCCATCAAACGTCTGTCACGTCGTATCAGTGCCAGCGCGATGGAAAAGATGATTTTCATGCCGCCGCTCAGCGAAGCCCAGGCACGCAACAAGGAGCAGGTGATGCAGTGGTTTACTGAGCTAAAAAACCGTCTTAACAGCGACGAAAGCTTGGTGGCACGCTACGAAATCCGCGTCGATCAGGACGAAGAAGGCGCTCCCTGTCGCGCCATCATCACTGAAACCGCCCATAATGTGCCGCAGACCCGCGATTTGAATGGCGAATTCTTTTATTCCGGGGAATACCGTAGCATTGTCGATCTGGGTAAAAAGCTCAATGGCCTGATCGGCGAAGGCGCCTATGTGCAGCGCGGCGAGCAGCAGCTCAAAGTAGGCAGCTTCAAGCAAGCCCTGAACTGGCTGTTCGAAGAGGCGCGACGTGGGCAGCATATCCAACGTTACAAAGGGTTGGGCGAGATGAACCCGGAGCAGCTACGGGAGACGACACTCGATCCCGACGTGCGCCGCCTGCTGCGCGTGCAGATCGAGGATGCCGTGGCGGCCGACGAGATGTTCACCACCCTGATGGGAGATCAAGTTGAGCCCCGCCGCGATTTTATCGAAAAAAATGCCCTCAGCGTGGCGAATCTGGATGTTTGAGGAAAAACTATATATTATTATTTTTTAAATAAATAATATTAAATCATCGTCTAATGGACGAGGTTTTTTCGCGTCAATTTTTTGAATTTTCCTTGAACTTTTGCAAGAACACCCCATCTAATTGAAAGAGTGCGATCATGTTGCACTTTGTCCGTCCCACCCCCTCCCGGGACGGCAACCCCTGTACCCGGTTTCCCCAAGCCGGGTATTCTTGACCCCGGTCTCTCTCCCCCCTTTTTGAGACCGGGGTTTTTTTATCCCAAAAACAGTAAGCTATACCAGCCACTCGTCGAGCTTGGCATGGGCCTCTTCGATGCCCTTTCCTTGCAGCGCTGAAAAGAGTTGCACGGTAGGCGGTACAGCCTGCTGTTCCGTATAGATCTTGTTCAAGGCATGACGGACTTGTTGCAGAGTTGCAGCAGCGGCGCTCTTGCTCAGTTTATCGGCCTTGGTCAGGAGGAGGTGAGCAGGCAAACCGGCGTTGCGGCACAGTTCCAGCGTTTGCCAGTCGAAATCGGTGAGAGGATGGCGGATGTCCATCACGATAACTAAGCCTTTCAATGCTTGGCGATGGCGAAGATAGCGTTCCATGACATGCTGCCAATGCTGCCTCATGCTGTGCGCCACCTTGGCATAGCCATAGCCGGGTAGATCCACCAGGCGGCGCTGTTCATCGAGGGTGAAGAAATTGATTTGCTGGGTGCGGCCTGGAATCTTGCTGACGCGGGCCAGCGAGGACTGGCCAGTAATCTTGTTGATGGCGCTGGATTTGCCGGCATTGGAGCGGCCAGCAAAGGCGACTTCCTGGCCGGTGTCGGGGGGGAACTGGGACGGGGCATGCGCGCCCAGGGCGAAAACTGCACGCCGGTAGAGAGGATTTAAAACCACTTGGAGATATTCTTATTTTTTTCCCGGTCCGAAGATATAACGCGATAGGGTAGCCTCCGTCTCACTGACACGGCGTACCAGGTGGTCCAGGCTGATGATGGCGTGTTCCAGCAGGTTTACCGCGATGTAGGGATGCTCGACGCGCAGGCGCTGATACTTCCGGCGCGGCAGTTTGAGAAGCTGGGTATCGTCGGTGGTGGCGACGATGCGTAGTAGGCGCGGCAGGCGATCGAAAAACGACATCTCGCCCATCAGCTCGCCCTCAGTCATGCGTCCGACCTCGACCACCTGGGTGCCGTCGTCATGAAGCAGGGCGACCTCGCCCTTGACGACGAAGTACAGCGCCTCGCCGACCTCGCCGATATTGGCGATCACGGCATCCTTTTCATAGCTGACGTGCTCGGTGTAGTCGAGCAGCGTTTCCACCTCTTTGATGGTGAGTGACTCGCACAGGTATTGCTGGTTGAGGAATTGGGTGAGATTGATCTTTTCTTTCGGGGACATGGTAAACACTCCTTGAGCAGTATGGTCTATAGCATAGCAAGTATTGCTTTACCGCGCTAAGTTGCATAGGCTAGGTTTCTTGATGAAAAAGAAAGGAAGTTCTATGAGGTATCTGAAGAAGGTGTTGTTCCTGCTGCTGATGGCGCCGTTGGTGGCTTCGGCAGGGCTGTTTTCTCCCTCCTTCGAGGAAGGTGTCGCCTATCAGGTGATCATCCCCGAACAACCCACCGCCAGCGGCGAAAAAGTGGAGGTGCTGGAGTTGTTTTCCTACGCCTGCCCCCACTGTCACCGTTTCGAGCCGTTTATCGAGCGCTGGCTCAAGACCAAACCGGAAAACGTCAAATTTGTGCGCCTGCCGGTGATTTTCCGCGATGAGTGGGCAATCTATGCCAAAACTTATTATGCGGCGGAGGCGTTGGGTGTGGTGGACAGGATCCACGGTCCGTTGTTCAGTGCCATTCACTCGCAAAAGCGCAGATTGTCCGACGAGCCATCAATGGCGGCTTTCTTCGCCGAGCATGGTGTCAGTAACGCCGATTTCAAAAAGGTTTTCAATTCCTTCGCCGTGGATAGCAAGGTGCGGCGAGCCAAGGAGCTGACGCGACGTTATGGCATCAACTCCACACCGTCCATCGTGGTCAACGGTAAATATCGCGTCGATGGTCAGATGGCGGGCGGCCTCAATGACCGGATGCTGCAAATCGTCGATTATCTGGTGGCTAAAAACTGACCGGGTAATGCCGCTATTTTTGTAGGGTGCGCCTCACGCACCACATAAAATATGAATGGTGCGCACGGCGCACCCTACATAGTAGGGATAGTACCGAAAGCCCTAATGAAAGCCGCCGAACTCTTCATAAAATGCCTGGAAAACGAGGGCGTGGAATTCATCTTCGGCATCCCCGGCGAGGAAAATCTGGCGGTGATGGATGCCCTGCTGGGTTCATCCATCAACTTCGTCACCACCCGCCACGAGCAGGGCGCGGCGTTCATGGCCGATGTCTATGGGCGTTTGACGCAGCGTGCCGGAGTATGTCTGTCCACCTTGGGGCCGGGGGCGACGAACCTGATTACCGGCGTGGCGGACGCCAACATGGATCACGCGCCGGTGGTGGCGATTGCGGGGCAGGCGGGCACCTACCGCCTGCACAAGGAATCGCACCAGGTGCTCGATCTGGAGAATATCTTCGAGCCGATCACCAAATATTCCACGCGGCTACTCACGCCCAACACCATCCCCGAGGTGGTGCGCAAGGCGTTCAAGCAGGCGCAGATGGAAAAATCCGGCGCGTCGTTCATCGAGTTTCCCGAAAATCTCGCCGAAATGCCCATCGAGGCCACGCCGCTGCGTTCGCAATATCCCACCCCGCCCGAACCGCCCGCCGAGCGGGTGCGGCGCGCTGCCGAAATCATTTCCAGCGCGCGTAACCCGATCATTCTGGCCGGCAATGGCGTGATCCGCGCTCAGGCTTCCGCACAGCTTGCCGCGTTCGCCGGCAAGCTCAACATCCCGGTCACCAACACCTTCATGGCCAAGGGCGTGATGCCCTTCAAGCATCCCATGGCGCTGGGCAGTGCCGGTTTGCAGGCGCATGATTACGCCAATTTCGGTTTCGACCAGGCCGACGTCATCATTTGCGTCGGCTATGATCTGGTCGAGTATCACCCCTACCTGTGGCACCCGACGCGCGACCGTGAGATCATCCATATCGACATGTCGCCCGCCGAGGTGGATGCCCATTATGTCGTCGAGGCTGGCGTGATCGGCGATATCGGCATCACCCTCGACCGCATCGCGGAACTGGCCGCGCCGCACCAAGGGCACCGTCTGCGCCCGTTGCGCGATGCGTTGATCGAGGAAATGAACCTGCATCGCGCAGACCAGGGTTTTCCCGTCAAGCCGCAAAAGATCATCTGGGATCTGCGCACTGCGCTGGGGCTGGAGGATATCGTCATTTGCGATGTCGGCGCGCATAAGATGTGGATGGCGCGCATGTTCCGCTGCGAATATCCCAACACCTGCATCATCTCCAACGGCTTCGCCAGCATGGGCATCGCCGTGCCGGGGGCTATCGCCGCCAAGCTCGCCTATCCTGAACGCAAGATCGTGGCGGTGACCGGCGACGCCGGATTCCTGATGAACTCGCAGGAAATCGAGACCGCGATGCGCATGAACACGCCGATCGTGATCCTGATCTGGAACGATTGCGGCTATGGCCTGATCGAATGGAAGCAGATGAAGACCTATGGACGCGCCGCCCACGTCAAATTCAACAACCCGGATTTCGTCAAATACGCCGAATCGTTCGGCGCCAAGGGCTATCGCGTGGAAAAGGCCGGAGATCTGCTGCCGATCTTGAAAATCGCCATCGCCGACAGTACTGTAAGCATCATCGACTGCCCGGTGGATTACACTGAAAACCTCAAACTCACCGAAAAACTCGGGGAAATGATTTTTCAACTATGAATGCCCTTACCCATTGGGTGCACCCCAGCATCCATTCTCGCCATCGCAACGAGCCGGTGGCGAAGAACCGGTTGCGCTTGCTCAGTTACAATATCCAGGCTGCGGTGGCCTCGACGCGCCCGCACCACTATCTCACCCAGGGCTGGAAGCATGTGCTACCGCATCTTGGCAGCTTCGACAATCTGGACCGCATCGCGCATCTGGTGAGCGATTATGATGTGGTTGCACTGCAAGAGGTGGACGCAGGCAGTCTGCGCAGCTATTTCATCAACCAGGTGGAATATCTGGCCAAACGCGGCCACTTCCCTTTCTGGTACTGTCAGACCAACCGCAAGCTCGGCAAATTCGCCCAGCACAGCAACGGTCTGTTGAGTCAGATCCAGCCGCACGAAGTGGTCGAGCACAAGCTGCCCGGCCTGATTCCCGGCCGCGGCCTGATGATGGTGCGCTACGGCCATAGCGACAACCCGCTGGTGGTGCTGCTCGCCCATCTCGCCCTGAGCAAGCGCGCCCGCTTCCAGCAACTGGATTTCATCCGCGAAATCGTCAACCAATACCAGCATGTGGTATTGATGGGCGACCTCAACTGTCAGCCGCAGAGCGAGGAAATGTACACCTTCCTGGAAAGCACCCACCTCTGCGAACCCCTCGAAGAACTGCACACCTTCCCCAGTTGGCGTCCCCTGCGCAACATCGACCACATCCTCGTCACCCCCTCGATCAAGGTCAGCAACATCCAAGTGCTGAATCACGCGATATCCGATCATCTCCCTATTGCTGTGGAAATCGCCGTGCCGGAGGGGGTTCATCTGGCGGGGTGATGGTATGTATCCCCTTCTCCCCGTTCAGCGGAGACGCTTCTTTTTTCTTCTTTTCCTCTTTTTTCTCTTTCCCCAGGATTAATGCCCATTCCCCTCTTCCTCCACTTCCTCCCCCGCCAGCTTCTTCATCAACGCGGTCTGGGCGGAAAAGGGTTTTTCGTTTCCAGGTGTGAGTCGCTGGTAATTACCGTCGCTTTGCAGCACCCAGCTTTGAGTATCGTCGGCCAGATAAGTCAGTAGTGCCTCCTGTACCAGGCGTTTTTTCAGGGTTTTGTTTTCGATGGGGAAGCAGGTTTCCACGCGGCGGAAGAAGTTGCGGTCCATCCAGTCGGCGCTGGCGCAGAATACTTCGGTATCGCCGTTGTTGTGGAAGTAATAAACGCGAGAGTGTTCGAGGAAGCGGCCGACGGTGGAGCGGACGGCGATATTTTCGGAGACACCCTTGATGCCAGGGCGCAGGCAGCAGATGCCGCGCACGATGAGGTCGATCTTCACGCCGGCCTGTGATGCGCGATACAGGGCGCGGATGATATGAGGCTCGATCAGCGCGTTCATCTTGGCGATGATGCGTGCCGGACGGCCGCGGCGGGCGTGGCTGGTTTCGCGTTCGATCTTCTCCAGCATTGCCTTGTGCAACGTGAAGGGGGCTTGGAGCAGCTTGTCGAGCTTGGTGAAGCGGCCCAGGCTGGTGAGCTGAAGGAAGATCTTATGCACGTCCGCGCCGATTGCTTCGTTGCGCGTAAACAGGCCGATGTCGGTATATTGCCGCGCGGTGCGGGCATGATAGTTGCCGGTGCCGAGGTGGACGTAATGGCGCAGCCCGCCTTCTTCGCGGCGTACCACCAGCAGCATCTTGGCGTGGGTCTTGTAGCCGACCACGCCGTACACCACATGGGCGCCAGCCTCCTGCAGCAGGTTTGCCATGTTGATGTTGGTTTCTTCATCCATGCGCGCCAGCAGCTCGATGACCACGGTGACTTCCTTTCCGGCGCGCGCCGCTTCCAGCAAGGCATCCACCAGCACCGAGTCGCGGCCGGTGCGGTACAGGGTTTGCTTGATGGCCAGCACATGCGGATCGGCGGCAGCCTGGCGCACGAAATCCACCACTGGTGCGAACGATTCATAGGGATGGTGCAGCAGTACATCGCCCTGGCGCAGGGTCTGGAAAATATCACTGCTGCGCATGAGCCGCTTCGGCAGGCCGGGAGTGAAGGGTGGATATTTCAGGTCGGCGCGATCCACCGCATCCGGGATGGCCATCAGTCGCGCCAGGTTGACCGGACCGTTGACCTGATAGAGGTCGTCCTGACTTAGCTCGAACTGGTCGAGCAGATAAGCGGTCATCTGCGGCGGACAATTGTCGGCCACCTCCAGCCGCACCGCCTCACCGTAACGCCGTGACGGCAGCTCGCCTTCCACCGCGCGCAGCAGATCGTCGATTTCCTCCTTGTCGACGAACAACTCACTGTTGCGTGTGACGCGAAACTGGTAGCAGCCTTCCACCTTCATGCCGGAGAACAGGTCTTTGACGTGGGCGTGGATGATGGAGGAGAGGAAAACGAAATCGTGCGGTCCCGCCGCGCATTCCTCGGGCATGCGGATCAGGCGCGGCAAGGCGCGCGGCGCTTGCACCAGCGCCACCTCGCCGGCGCGGCCGAAGGCGTCCTTGCCGGTGAGCGGGACGATGAAATTCAGGCTCTTGTTGAGGATGTTAGGGAAAGGATGGGCAGGGTCGAGACCCAGCGGGCTCAACACCGGCAGCAGTTCGCTCTCGAAATAGCGCTTCACCCAGCGTTTCTGTCGGGCATCCCAGTGCGTGCGCCTGACAAAGCGGATGTTTTCAGCCGCAAGCTGCGGTGTCAGCACCTCATTGAGCAGGCGGTACTGATCTTCCACCAGCGCGCGCACCTCGCCGCAGATCTGTCTCAGCACCTCTTGCGGACCCAAGCCATCCGGCCCGGTCTGCGGCGACTCCAGCGCCGCCCATTGCTTCAGCCCCGCCACTCTTGTTTCGAAGAGTTCGTCGAGATTGCTGCTGAAGATGCACAAAAAGCGCAGCCGTTCCAGCAGCGGCACGTTCTCGTCCCGCGCCTGCTCGAGCACGCGCCGATTGAACTGGAGGAGGCTCAGATCGCGGTTGATGTAGAGATCGGGCTGTTTGAGGTTGGCCTCGTCCATGCGGGGGGATTAGAAATCAGTTTATTTAGTTGTCGGCCGCAGGTTTAACAGCTTTAGTTTGCATTTTTTTGACAGCGCTAGAAAAACGTCCCATCCAGCGGCGACGAGGCTGTGGCATACAGTTTGCGCGCAATGCGCCCGGCGCGATAGGCTTCGCGACCGGCCTCGACGGCCTTTTTCATCGCCGAGGCCATCAGCACCGGATCTTTCGCCCCGGCGATGGCGGTATTCATCAGCACGCCGTCGCAGCCCAGCTCCATGGCGATCGCCGCATCCGATGCCGTGCCCACTCCCGCGTCGACCAGGATCGGTACCTGGGCGTTCTCAATGATGATGCGGATATTGTACGGATTGCGGATGCCCAGACCAGAGCCGATCGGCGCGGCCAGCGGCATCACCGCCATGCAGCCCATCTCCTCGAAGCGCTTGGCGGCGATGGGGTCGTCATTGGTGTAGACCATGACCTTGAAGCCGTCCTTGATCAGCGCTTCGGCTGCTTTGAAGGTCTGCGCGATGTCGGGGAAGAGAGTTTTGGGGTCGCCCAGTACTTCCAGTTTGACCAGATCGTGGCCATTCAGCAGCTCACGCGCCAGGCGGCAGGTGCGGATCGCATCTTCCGCGTTATAGCAGCCAGCGGTGTTGGGCAGCAAGGTGTATTTGTCCAGTGGCAACACGTCGAGCAAATTGGGTTCCCCCGGTGTCTGGCCGATGTTGGTGCGGCGTACCGCTACGGTGACGATTTGCGCGCCGCTCGCCTCGGTGGCGCGGCGCGTCTCATCGAGATCACGGTATTTGCCCGTGCCCACCAGCAGACGGGAGTGGTAGGTCTTGCCGGCGATGATCAAGGGGTCGGCGGGAGAAGTAGGGTGCGACATAGTGAAATCCTGAAAAATGCAGTGATGCAGCGTAGCTGGGCCGTTTCTAGCAATTATAACAGCTCAACCGCCACCGATGGCATGCACAATCTCCACCCGGTCTCCGGCTTGCAGGCGGCGAGTTTCGTAGGTGCTGCGCGGCACGATGTCGAGATTGATTTCCACGGCGATGCGCCTGCCGGTCAGGTTCATCGCGGCGACCAGCTCCGCAACGCTGCAATGATCCGGTATCTGGCGCGCCTCGCCATTGACGATGATTTCCATGAATTTAATGACCAGTGTGCTGAGGGTAATACGCTGAAAGCAGGATTGACCAGAATAGCAAAAGACGTGAAAATGGTGAACTACCTCGCGCGGGTGTAGTTCAATGGTAGAACCTCAGCTTCCCAAGCTGATGGCGTGGGTTCGATTCCCATCACCCGCTCCAGTCTTCGCTAACGGGCGTCAGATGTCCTAATAAATGTAGGGCGGGTTGGCGTTTTTGCGTAACCCGCCAAGCGTGCGAAGCACACACATATTTTTCAATGCGCATCTGTGGCTGGCGGGTTACGGCGCCAAAAAAGCAGCTACACAGGTTCGCCCCGCTTCTGCCACCCCGCCACCGCATGCCGTTCCGGCACCAGCCCCGCCGCAGCGAGGTTTTCATGCAGTTCGGCAACGCTTAGTTTGGTCATGTCCTTGGCCAGTTCATGCACGCCGAAGCTCATGTGGGCGGGGATATGCAAGGCGGTGCGCAGATAGCCCAGCAGGCGCGTTTCCGCCACCAGTATCAGATGCGAGGCTTTTTCCTGTTGCGCCAAGCGCACGGCTTCGTCGGTAATGCGCTGGGCGAAGCGGCGTTCGAACTCGTGTTCGTGGCGCTCACGCTGATCGTCATAACCGTGGGCCGGGCCGCCGAGCGGGGCGGCGCCACGACCGGATTTGACATCGCTCCACATTTCCTTGCCTGGCACTTCTTTCTCGGTGCTGATCAGATCCTCGTGTTCCAGCAGGGTGGCGCCGGCTTCGCCCTTGGGCGCGCCTGGCTTCAGAGTGAAGAAGCGGGCGCGCGTTCCGTCCGCGACAACGACAGTATAGTTCTCAGCCATGGTTATTTTCCTCCCTTGATTGCTCTTGCGGCCAAAGTATGACCAATAACCACCGTTCTTGCTTTGCGCTAGATCAAATATGAGCGAAAAAAACCAAGGGGGCTAAATAAATCAGTGCTTCCCTAATGCTCAGGACCAATCACGCCAAGGGCGTACAGTCCGGTGAGGACCATGCCGGTGAAGCTCAATATCAGTACAATCAGGACAAAAATGGCAAATACGCCACGCATATCAATCAATCTCTCAGGTAAGTGGGCGAATAACAAAGAATTTATTTGGCGACCAGATGCAATGGTGCGCCGCAAACAGGGCAATACGTCCAGATCGGCAAGCTGTCTTCGGGCTGAATCTTGAGGGTGATGTCTTTTCGGCAAGACGGACACACCCCGGTTACATCGTTGGCGATGGACAGGCTGCGATACCGCGAATACCCCATGATGGGCCCGGCGATGAAAAGACCCGCCGCCGCCAGAAGATGAACGACGGGAATGAAGGTCGCTAGCGCCAGTACCGCCAGCACCCAGCAGATGCTCCAGGCCTTTGCCGCTCTGATCAGGCGATCGCGCGGATCATAAGAGGTGAGGGAAAACACTCCTTGCTCTTGAAGAGCGTCCTCATTACCCTTGATCCAGATGTGCTTTTGCTCAACGATGGCCACAAGCTAAAGAACGAATCATTTTCTTAAAAACACGAGGATAGCATACCGTTGTCCTATAATGAATTCATGGACAATATGACCTTCAGCGATCGCCTCCTCGCCTGGTTTGACGATCACGGGCGCAAGGATCTGCCTTGGCAGCGCCATGCCTCGCCTTACCGTGTCTGGGTCTCCGAGGTGATGCTGCAACAGACCCAGGTTGCCACCGTCATCCCCTATTACCAGCGTTTCATGGAGCACTTTCCCGATGTCCTGGCGCTGGCGGATGCGCCGCTCGATGAGGTGTTGCATCTCTGGACGGGGCTGGGCTATTACGCCCGTGCGCGCAACCTGCACCGCGCGGCGCGGGTGATTCGTGATGAGTATCGTGGCGAGTTTCCGTGCGACATTGCCGCCGTCCAGACCCTGCCAGGCATCGGCCGTTCCACGGCAGCCGCCGTCCTCGCGCTCGCATCCGGTCAGCGTCATGCCATTCTCGATGGCAACGTCAAGCGGGTGCTGACGCGCTTCCACGCCATCGACGGCTGGCCGGGGCGGACGGAGGTTGAGCAACGGCTGTGGGCGTTGGCCGAGCGGCATACGCCCGCGCAGCACGTGGCGAACTATACCCAGGCCATCATGGATCTGGGCGCCACGCTCTGCACGCGCGCCTCGCCGGGCTGCGGGCGCTGTCCGCTCAGCGAGGATTGCGCCGCCCGCCGGCAAGACCGGGTGGCGGATTTTCCCGCCTCCAAGCCGCGCAAGACGCTGCCGGTACGGGATACCGTCATGCTCATGCTACGCAATGCCAGCGGCGAGGTGCTGCTGGTGCAGCGTCCGCCGGAGGGGCTATGGGGCGGGCTGTGGATTTTTCCGGAATGCCCGGTGGATGAGGATGTCGGGCAGTGGTGCGAGCGGCGATTGGCTTGCCACATCTCGCCGCCAGAGATCTGGTCGGCGTTGCGCCATACCTTCAGCCACTTCCATCTCGATATCACGCCGGTCCATGCCAGAATGGACACCGCCAGCGCCGTTATGGAGGGCGCCAATGCCGTCTGGTACAATCTCGCATCACCCCCGGCGCTAGGGCTGGCGGCGCCGGTACAGCGTTTGCTGTTGCAGCTGAAAGAGGAATCAAGAGCATGACACGCATGATCCACTGCGCTAAGTTGAATAAGGAAGCCGAGGGCCTGGCCACTCCACCCTACCCCGGGGCGTTGGGCAAGCGGATTTATGAGAGTGTCTCGAAAGAGGCGTGGCAGATGTGGCTCAAGCACCAGACCATGTTGATCAACGAATACCGTCTGGTGCTGGTCGATCCCAAGGCGCGCCAGTTTCTCGAGGGCGAGATGGAAAAATTCTTCTTCGGTGATGGCTCGGCAATGCCGGGGGGGTATGTGCCGCCCGCCAGGTAGTTTTCTGTTCAGGAACTTCTGAATTGATCAGAGGTTCCTTTACTCCGCCATCGCCGCCAACAAATCCGCCTGATACTCGCTGCTAAGGGGATTGAGCACCGGGTCAAGGTCGCCCTCGATGATATTGGCAAGCTTGTACAGGGTGAGGTTGATGCGGTGGTCGGTGAGGCGGCCCTGGGGGAAGTTGTAGGTGCGGATGCGTTCCGAGCGGTCGCCGGTGCCGACCAGCAGGCGGCGTGTCTGGGCCTGTTCGGCGGCCTGCTTTTCGCGCTGCAGGCTCACCAGCTTCGATTGCAGCAGTGACATGGCGCGGGCGCGGTTTTTGTGCTGCGAGCGCTCGTCCTGGCATTCTATGACGATGCCGCTGGGCAGGTGAGTGATGCGGATCGCCGAGTCGGTCTTGTTGACGTGCTGGCCGCCCGCACCGGAGGCGCGGAAGGTGTCGATCTTGAGATCGGCGGGGTTGATTTCCACTTCGTCGACTTCAGCGATCTCCGGCATCACCGCCACGGTGCAGGTTGAGGTGTGGATACGGCCCTGCGCCTCGGTTTCGGGGACGCGCTGCACGCGGTGCGCGCCGGATTCGAATTTCAGCCGAGAATAAGCGCCGTGGCCGATGATGCGCGAGATGATTTCCTTGTAACCGCCGTGTTCACCCGGGCTTTCGCTGATGATTTCCACCTGCCAGCGCTGTTTTTCGGCGTAGCGCGAATACATGCGAAACAAATCGCCGGCGAAGATCGCCGCCTCGTCGCCGCCCGCCCCGCCGCGGATTTCGAGGAAGATGTTGCTGGCATCATGCGGGTCCTTGGGCAAGAGCAGCTTTTGCAGTTCCAGCTCCAGTGCATCACGGCGGAGCTGGGCCTGCTTGTACTCCTCTTCCGCCATCTCGCGCAGCTCGGGGTCCGGGTCGCGCATCATGTCCTCGGCGGCGGCGATGTCGGCCAGCGCCGTCTTGTAGCTTTCAAAGCACGTCACCACCGGCTTGAGTTCGGCATACTCCATCGACAAGGCACGGAAGCGCTCCTGGTTGGCGATGGTCTCGGCGTCGGCGAGCAGGGCACTGACTTCCTGGAGACGCTCGTGCAGGCTCTCCAGTTTGCCGCGGATGGAAGCTTTCATTGGGATTTCTTCAGGTCGAACAATTCGCGCGCCGCCTCGAGCAGGTCGAAACGGCCTTGGAAGCCGGCCTGCTTCATCTGCGCGCTGGGGGCGTGGAGCAATTTGTTGGTGAGGGTGCGCGCCAGTTGTTGCAGCACCTTTTCGGCGGAGGCGCCGCTCGCCAGCAGGCGGCGTGCCTTTTCCAGCTCATCGTCGCGTAGCCGCTCGGCCTGTTCGCGATAGGCGCGGATGGTGGATACGGCTTCCAGTGATTTCAGCCAGCCCATGAAGTGCGCCACTTGCACGTCGATGATCTCCTCGGCCTGCTTGGCGGCTTCCTGGCGCGACTTGAGTCCTTCCTGGATGATTTCTTGCAGATCGTCCACAGTATAGAGATACACATCGCGCAGATCCCCGGCTTCGGGCTCGATATCGCGCGGTACGGCGATGTCCACCATCAGCATTGGGCGATGTTTGCGCGCCTTGATCGCCCGTTCCACCGCGCCCTTACCCAGGATCGGCAGCGGGCTGGCAGTGGAGGAGATGACGATATCGGCTTCCGCCAAGTGGGAGGGTATTTCGCCAAGCTCGATGGCATAGCCGTTGAATTCGCTGGCCAGGACATGCGCCTTTTCCAAGGTGCGGTTGGCGATGATCATACGGCCGATGCCGTTTTCGTGCAGGTGACGCGCTGCCAGCTCGATGGTTTCGCCCGCGCCGATCAGCAGCACCGTATAGCCGGTGAGTTCGCCGAAAATCTGCTTGGCCAGGCTGACGGCGGCGAAGGCCACCGACACAGGACTGGAGCCGATGGCAGTGTCGGTGCGTACTTGCTTGGCGACGGAAAACGTGTGCTGGAACAGCCGTCCCAGCGTCGTGCCGACCGTGCCGGCTTGCATCGCCGTCGCATAGGCGGTTTTCATTTGGCCGAGAATCTGCGGTTCGCCGAGAATCAGCGAATCCAGGCCGCTGGCGACGCGCAACATGTGCCGCACCGCGTCCTGCTCGGGGTACAGATAAACATAAGGGGCCACATCCTCGGAGCGGAGATGATGGTAATTGCCGAGCCATTCGACAATATTGTCATCGTTGCCCCCTTTGGCGCAGCACACCAGCTCGGTGCGGTTGCAGGTGGACAGGATCGCTGCTTCGTTGACGCCCGAGCGGGTTTGAAGATCGTGCAGCGCTTCCGGCAGGCGGTCGGGGGCGAACGCCACCCGCTCCCGGATGTCCACGGGCGCTGTTTTGTGATTGATGCCAACGGCCAGAAGGCGCATGGAACTTATTCGCCTGTTATAAAACAAAGTCTTATCGGTTGGCCCAAACCCATCATCATGCGGGATTCCCCCTGCGGTCCGATAAAGGAACGTAAATTGCTAATATATCAAGCTTTCCTTTGCGGGGGAAAGGGGTGCAGACTTGCGCGCCGTAATATGTGACACTTGTAACAACTTTTGGTTGCTGGACTACCCATGATGAGAACCTTGCTTTTAATGGCCGCGCTGGGGATTTCCGTGTTGGCGGCGGGTTGCGCCACGGTTCGCCCGACGGGCGCCGCAGCGCCCAAGCCCAAAGTGGCGCCGGCTCAGCAGATAGCGCCCCTTCCTCCGGCCGCGATCTATCAGGCGCTGGTGGCAGAAACGGCATTGCAGCGCGGACAGTTCGATATTGCAGCCGACTATTATCAGCGTCTGGCGCGCAGCGTGCCGGATGCAAAGATCGCCGAGCGCGCCACACGCATCGCCCTTCTGGCGCGCGACGATGCGAATGCCCAGGCATCCGCCAAGCTGTGGCTGGAGCAGGACCCGCACAGCCTGGATGCCCGCCTGCTGCTCGCCGCCAGCCAGATCCGGCGCGGCCAGATCGACGCCGCCCTGGAACACCTGGAAATCGTGCTGGCGGCACAGGCCCGCACCCCCGATCGTGGCTATGCCGCAGTAATCTCAGTGTTGTCCAACCTTCCTGACAGCAAAGCGGCGCTCGCCACGATGGAAAAGCTCGTCGCCCGGCACGCCGACGACCCCCACGCCCATTTTGCCTATGCCCAGCTCGCATTGCGTGCCGAGGCGCTGGATACCGCCCGCACCGCCATCGACATGGCGCTGCGCCTCAAGCCGGGCTGGCCCAGCGCCATGATCGTTCAGGCGCGCGTCCTGCAATTGAGCGGCGACACGACCAAATCGCTGGAGATTCTGGGTGAGGTGCTTAAACAGCAGCCGCAAGACATGCCATTGCGCCTGATCTATGCCCGTGCGCTGGCGGGCGCCAACCGTCACGAGGAGGCGCTGGAGCAGTTCGAGAAACTGCTGAAACAGTACCCCGACAGCCCGGAAGTGCTGCTGGGCACGGCGTTGCTGTCCCTCGATCTCAAGCGCTTCGACAAGGCCGAAGAATACCTGACCCGGCTGAGCCGCCAGCCCAAGCGCGCCGCCGAAGCCAGTTTCTACCTCGGCGCCGTCGCGGAGGCCAAAAAGGACCATGCCACGGCGAAAAAATGGTATGCCGCCGTACCAGTGGGCGAGACCAACTATCTCAATGCCCAGATCCGCATCGCCGACATACTGGCCAAACAGGGCGACGTGGACGGGGCGCGCAAACATCTGCGCGGCCTTGAGGCCAGCGATCCGGGTCAGAAACTGCGCCTCTACCTCGCCGAGGGCACGATACTGTTTCAGGCCGGGCAGTATAACCAGGCCATCGCCGTATACGATGCCGCGCTGAGCGAAGTGCCGGACAACACTGACCTGCTCTACGGCCGCGCTCTGGCGCGTGCCGAACTGGGTCAGATCGACCTCATGGAACAGGATCTTTCCAGCATCATCAAGCGCGAACCGGACAACGCCGCTGCGCTCAACACCCTGGGCTATACGCTCGCCGACCGCACCAACCGCTACCAGGAAGCGCTAGGCTACATCAAGCGCGCCTTGGAGCTGCGCCCGCAAGACTTCGCCATCATCGACAGCATGGGCTGGCTGCAATTCAAGATGGGTAACAAGGAAGAGGCGATTAAATATCTGCGCCAAGCCTTCGACATGAGCCAGGATCCGGAAATTGCCGCCCACCTTGGCGAGGTACTATGGAGCACAGGCGACCAGTCGAGCGCGAAAGAGCTATGGCAACGCGTCATCAAGACCGCGCCCGACCATAAACTGCTGAACGAGACCATGCGACGGTTTGGGCAGTGATCCCGGGTTCATGCCCGCGCCGGTAAAAAATCAAATCGCCACAGTGGCAATCGCCCTTTACCGGGGTATTTTAATCGTGAGTAAATCGTGAGTAGAGGGTAAAAAGGAGTGAGGGCGCTGTGTCAAGACTTGACCCCATGTTTTGCTTGACCCCATGTTTGTGTGGACTTCAGAGTTTGTGTGAAAGATGTTTGTTTTCGTGACCGCCAACTGATATATTAGTACAATCTAATATTGTGGGCGCGGCTTTTTCAGCCCGATCGAGCATGGAGGAGCATTATCATGGCACACATCGTTATCATCGGCGCCAGCACCGGCGGGCTACCCGCCGCCTATGAGATCAAGGCAGCCGTGGGGCCACAACACCGCGTCACGGTCATCTCCAATACCGACACCTTTCATTTTGTACCCTCCAATCCTTGGGTCGCCGTCGGCTGGCGTTCACGCAAAGACACCTCCTTCGCGCTGGCGCCGCCACTTCGCAAAAAGGGGATTGAGTTCATTGCCGTGGGGGCACAGGAGATTAAACCCGCCGACAACAAAGTGGTGCTCGCCGATGGGCAGATTGTTGATTACGACTATCTGGTGATCGCCACGGGGCCGAAACTGGCCTTCGATGAGGTGCCGGGGTTGGGTCCCGGCGGCTTTACACATTCGGTATGCACCATTGGTCATGCCGAGGAGGCCTATGAACGCTGGAAGCATTTCCTGGTAGATCCCGGGCCGATTGTAGTGGGTGCGGCACAGGGGGCGTCATGTTTCGGTCCGGCCTACGAATTTGCATTTATCATCGACACGGAACTGCGGCGCAAAAAGCTGCGCAACCGCGTGCCCATGACCTTCGTCACCTCAGAACCCTACATCGGCCATCTTGGCCTGGGTGGTGTCGGTGACTCCAAAGGTCTGCTGGAACACGAGCTGCGCCAGCATGACATTAAATGGATCACCAATGCCAAGACCACCAAGGTGGAAGATGGCGTAATGTTTGTTACCGAGCACAACGATAAGGGTGAACCGATCAAGGAACACCAGGTGCCTTTCAAGTTCTCGATGATGCTCCCCGCCTTCAAGGGCGTGGATGCCGTGGCAGCGCTGGGCGAACAGATGGTCAACCCGCGCGGTTTCGTCAAGGTCGACAAATACCAGCGCAGCCCTGTTTGGCCGAACATCTATTCCGTAGGCGTCTGCATCGCCATCCCGCCGGTGGAGGCCACCCCCGTACCGACTGGCGCACCCAAGACCGGCTATATGATCGAATCCATGGTCACCGCCACCGCCCACAATATCAGGGACGCTATCGTGGGTATCGAACCAAGCCACGAAGCCACCTGGAACGCCATCTGCCTGGCCGATATGGGTGATACAGGCGCCGCCTTCGTCGCCATGCCGCAGATCCCGCCCCGCAACGTCGCATGGATGAAAAAGGGAAAGTGGGTACATCTGGCCAAGGTCGCATTCGAAAAGTACTTCATCGGCAAAATGAAGAAAGGATCAACGGAGCCGGTTTATGAAAAATATATCCTTAAATTACTGGGAATAGAGAAATTGAAATAATTCAATTTTTTCAAGTAATTACTCACCACCGATCAATTCAATCTAACCCGTGAGGGTCTTTTGAATCGTAACAAGAGGATTATGTCCCTTGTTAGCCATAGTTTGCAGATGGTTTGATATTTGACAATAAGCCTGGACATATGCAAAGCCATGGGGGTCACAAGCCATCCGGGTGTCGGAGAGACAAAAATTTCCGAGGGGGCGAAAAGGTTTTTAGTAAACCTCTGATCAATTCAGAGGTTCTGCGGCACACGGAGGGGCTTTCATTTTTCAATCACTCCAAGTGATTGAAAAATGAAAGAAAAAAATCACATTTTTTCTTTTCGTACTATGAGAACTCCAGTGTGGAATTATTCAGAACTTCCTTAGGGAAACGATAAGTCCCCGCGCGATAAATGTGGTGGACCGTATCCTGGCGCTCCCTAGCGCTTCCCCAAGGAAAAGATACCCTCTTTTCCTTTTTCTGTTATATGCTTGTTCTCCCGCATTAATTCAGCATCAAGTCAAGGTGTGCAATGAGCGAGTATCTGCCCGGTCTGGAAGGTGTTCCGGCGACCAAGTCCAACATTTCCTTTATCGATGGTGAGCGCGGCATACTGGCCTATCGTGGTTACCCCATTGATGAACTTGCCGAGCATAGCACCTTTGAGGAAACCACGCTGCTGTTGCTCGACGGCCGTTTGCCCACGCCGAGTGAACTCGCCGGTTTCGATGAGCAACTGCGCACCAACCGCCGCGTCAAATACAACATCCGCGAGATGATGAAAAATCTGCCGGCCAGTGGCCACCCGATGGAGATGCTCCAGACGGCGGTGGCGAGCCTGGGCATGTTTTATCCCGGTCCGGCGGGGCTGACTGGCCGTGATATCCGCGAAAACCTCGACTACATCCATAGCATGACGGTGAAGATCCTGGCGCGCATGGCGACGCTGGTGGCGATGTGGGAGCATATCCGTAACGGCTACGATCCCGTGCTGCCGCGCACCGATTTGACGTATGCGGAGAATTTTCTCTATATGTTGACCGGCAAGGAACCTGATCCATTCCACGCCGATATCATGGACACCTGCCTGGTGCTGCACGCCGAACACACCATCAACGCCTCGACCTTTGCCGCGCTGGTGGCCGGCTCGACTCTGGCGGCGCCCAATGGCGTCATCGCCGCCGCCATCGGCACCCTTTCCGGGCCGCTGCACGGCGGGGCGAACGAGAAAGTCGTGGAGATGCTGCAAGAGATCGGCAGCCCGGATAACGCCCGCGCCTGGGTGGAGAAACAACTCGCCGTCAAGGCCAAGATCTGGGGCATGGGGCATCGTGAATACAAGGTCAAGGACCCGCGCGCCGTGATCCTGGAAAAGCTGGTGGAAAAACTTGCGGCGCACAAGGGCGGTCAGGTGAGTCCGCTGTTCGAGACCGCTCTGGCGGTGGAAGAAGTCTGCCGCGAGCGGCTGGCGCACAAAGGAGTCTATCCGAATG
The DNA here is from genome assembly GCA_005240065.1 of Gammaproteobacteria bacterium. Classification (GTDB taxonomy): domain Bacteria; phylum Pseudomonadota; class Gammaproteobacteria; family Ga007554; genus SBBG01. Next base: position 34,972 of record SBBG01000068.1, read on the forward strand.
TCGATTTCTATTCGGGCGTGCTCTACTCGGAGATGGGCATCCCTACCGACCAGTTCACCTCCATCTTCGCCATCTCGCGCTGCGCGGGGTGGCTGGCCCACTGGCGCGAACAGCTCGCCGACAACCGCATCTTCCGGCCTACGCAGGTTTATACCGGCGAAGGAGTCCGGTCTTATGTGCCGTTACGAGAACGCGGATAGCGCAGTTTCCGCCTCCGTATAAGGCATCCTCAGACTCTCCGCCACGGCGCGGCAAGTCAACATGCCGCGATGAGTGTTGAGGCCGGCGCGCAAGGCCGCGTCGCCGCGCAGCGCATCCAGGCCGCTGCCCGCCAGCTCGATGATATAAGGCAGGGTCTGGTTGACCAGGGCGAAGGTGCTGGTGCGCGGCACGGCGCCGGGCATGTTGGCGACGCAGTAGTGCACCACGCCATCGACGACATAGGTCGGCGCATGATGCGTGGTGGGATGCGTCGTTTCCACGCAACCGCCCTGATCGACGGAGACATCGACGATCACACTGCCCGGCCGCATCTGCGCCAGCATGTCGCGCGTTACCAGCCAAGGCGCCTTGCGGCCGGCGATCAACACCGCGCCGATCACCAGATCGGCGTGCAAGACGGCCTCTTCGATATTCGCCTCATTGCTGGTGCGGGTCTGCACCCGGCCCATGAAAATGTCGTCCAGGTATTGCAGGCGCGCGTGCCGGGTGTCGAGCAGGGTCACCTGCGCGCCCATGCCCACAGCGATCTTGGCCGCATTGAGCCCCACCACGCCGCCACCGAGGATCGCCACCTGTCCCGGCGGCACGCCCGGCACGCCGCCCAGCAGCACGCCGCGCCCGCTCAGGTGTTTCTCCAGATACGTCGCGCCGACCTGCGTGGCCATGCGCCCCGCCACCTCGCTCATCGGTGCGAGCAGCGGCAAATGGCCGTCCGGCGCCGTCACCGTCTCGTAGGCGATGCCAGTCACACCCGAGGCCAGCATGCGCTCCGCCAGCTCGCGGTTGGGCGCCAGGTGCAAATAGGTGAAGAGCAGCAAATCAGGGCGCAGATAGCCGTACTCGGCGGCGATCGGTTCCTTCACCTTCACCACCATCTGCGCCGCCCATGCCGCCGCAGCATCGGGTACGATCTCGCCGCCCGCCGCTTGATATTCGGCGTCGGTGATGCCGCTGCCCATTCCCGCGCCACTCTGCACCAGCACACGATGGCCGCGCCGGATGAGCGCCTTGACCGCGCCGGGGGTCATGCCGACGCGGTATTCATCATCTTTGGTTTCTTTGGGAAGGCCGATGAGCATGGGGGTCTCCTTTGCTGTTGAACTACAAACCGTAATCCAAAACTGTGCTGGGTGAAGCGCACTCTACATCTCTGCAATATGCTCCACAATCAACTGCACGCTACGCCGTCCCTGATATTCATTGACATCCAGCTTGTATGCCATGTGGACCTGGGGACCCACCTCACCCGCACCTTGTCCTCTGTTGAACGCGATCGCATCGAGTAATGCCGTGGAACCGGGTATTTTGAGCACCATCTTGAGGTGCTTTTCGCCGACGATGCGTTGGCTGGCGATTTCGAAGCGGCCGTCGAACACGGGTTCGGGGAAGCCTTGGCCCCAAGGGCCGGCGTTACGCAGTGTTTCGGCCAACTCCAGGCCGAGGTCGCAGGCGGGTAGTTCGCCGTCGCTGAGAATGGTGGCTTGCGGCGGCTGGTTGCCGAGGAGTGCGCGTATTTCGTCGTCGAAGGCTTGACGAAAGGCTTCGAAGTGTTCGCGCTTGAGGGTCAGCCCGGCGGCCATGGCGTGGCCGCCGAATTTGCTGAGCAGACCCGGATGATGCGCCGCCACGCTGTCGAGTGCGTCGCGGATGTGAACGCCGGGAATGGAGCGCGCCGAGCCTTTGATTTCCTGCGCGTTGGCGGGGGCGAAGGCAATCACCGGGCGGTGATAGCGATCCTTGATGCGTGAGGCGAGAATGCCGATCACGCCTTGATGCCAGGATTCGTCGAACAGGCAGAGGCTGTAGGGGAGTAGCGAGAGCTGAGTCGCGGGCGTTAAGTCAGGTCTTTCCTCAGCCCTCGCTACTCGTCCCTCGATACTCGCTACTCCACTCTCAAGCAACGCCAGTGCCTGTTCCTGCATCTCGTTCTCAATGCCGCGGCGTTCGCGGTTGAGATGATCCAGTTGCCTGGCGATATCGCGCGCCCGGGCATCGTCGTCGGTGAGCAGGCACTCGATGCCCAGCGTCATGTCGTCGAGACGCCCGGCGGCATTGAGCCTGGGACCGACCGCGAATCCAAGATCGGCTGCGCCGATACGCTCATACCGCCGGCCCGCCACTTCCAGTAAGGCGCGGATGCCGGCGCAACACGCCCCGGAGCGGATACGCGCCAGACCCTGCGCCACCAGGATGCGATTGACGTGATCGAGCGGCACCACGTCGGCCACGGTGCCCAGCGCCACCAAGTCCAGCAGTTGCGCGAGGTTGGGTTCGGCGATACCGCGGCGCGTGAACCAGTCCAGTTCGCGTAGCCGCGCACGCAATGCCAGCATCACGTAAAAGAGCACGCCCACGCCGGCGAGACTCTTGCTGGGGAAGCTGTCGCCGGGTTGGTTGGGGTTGACGATGGCATCCGCCCTGGGCAGCGTTGCGCCGGGCAGATGGTGATCGGTAATCAACACTTGCATGCCGCGCGCCTTGGCCGCCGCCACACCGTCGATGCTCGAAATGCCGTTGTCGACGGTGACGAGCAGCTCAGGCTGGTGTTCGGCGGCCACCGCGACAATCTCGGGCGTCAAGCCGTAGCCGAACTCGAAGCGGTTCGGCACCACGAAGCGCACATCGCCGGCGCCGAGCAGACGCAGCGCCCGCACCGCTACCGCGCAACTGGTCGCGCCGTCGGCATCGAAATCCGCCACGATCAATATGCGCTTGCTGTCGCGCAGCGCGGTGTACAGCAAGTCACACGCGGCGTCGATGCCCGTGAGCCGCGAGGCGGGCGGTAGGCGCGCCAGCAGGTTTTCCAGCTCGCCAGCATTCGCCACCCGGCGCGCGGCATAGATGCGGCGCAGCACGGGGTGCAGGCTATCCGGCAGGGCGGTGTTGTCCTCGAAGATGCGCCGGACGATCTGTTTTTCTGTCACGTATAGGTCTCCAGCGAGCGGCGGCGTTTCCAGAAACGCCGCAATGATGCGGGAGTGATACGGTAAGCACGGCCATCGGCGGCGAGGATGTCCAGGCTGTCGATGTCACGCCTTTTCAGGGCATCCAGCAGCGGCGCAAACCAGTTTTGCATCAAGGGTTCCATCACCTCGCTCCACGCGCTCATGTCGCCATACAGCGCCGCGCTGTGGACGGCATCCAGCACCACCAGTTGTGCGCCGCCGGAACGGTGTTCCAGCACGGTGGCGGCGGAGGCCGGCAGCAGTGCGGCGGGAACACCGCTCAGCTGCGCCAGCCCTGTCGCCACGGGCTCGCCACTCCATACCTGTGCCCAGTGCGCCGGCACATCACGTGGCGCATAACCGCCGCCCCACAGCCACACGCTGTTGACGGCAGGTGCATCCCGCGCGCTACGCGCCTGATTCACCACGCTGGAGTGCAACAGCATCTGAATCTCATTGAGCACCGCATGCCACCGCTTGCCGCGCGCGCCCGAAGGCAGAAAGCCGTCGATGTGACGCCCCAGCGTCTCGTGCAGGTCATAGGTGCGGATATGCGGATCCTCCGGCAGGCGCAAATACCAGCGCTCGGGATGCGGAGTTTCGAGGCACCAGCCATCGGCGCCGAACAAGGCGTTGAACTCTTTGGCGATAGTATCCGCTTCGTGCTGTTGCATGTTCAGTATACGGCCGCCGAACAGCACCAGGCGCGACTGATCGGGACGCAGATGCACCGGGTCTGCGCGCAGCCAGAAATCCTGTGACGCTTCGCCGGTGTCGCCTGTCCATGCCACGGCCGCTACCGGCAGATCCCGCGCCGGGTCGCACTGCACGCCGAACAGATGAAACAGCGTCGCCTCCAGACCCGCGGCCGGCACGTTCTCCATCACCGCACGCGCCAGCAGGGTTTCCAGGGGTGCAAAGTTGATTCCGGAAAAACCCGTGGCACGCAGTCCTCGCGGGCCGTAGAGACCGGGGGCGACGAGGGTACAGGAGGAGGGGGGACCCATCAGTTCCACTCAATTCCCAATCTGAAACCGATAACCCAAACTCACAAAATCAATATTCTTTTCGATCACGGTGTATTCAAGCTCAAGCGCTCCCTCGCCGATTTTCCAGCCGCCGCCGAGGCCGTAGGAGCCGTGCCAGTCGGTGGCGCTGGCGGAAAGGGTATTGCCGCTGGCGCTGATCCGGTCGTACAGGATGCCGGCTTTGGCCTTGGCGTAAAACTTCCCCGGGGTCTGGTAAACGCCATAGAGCGCGGCGGTGGTGACGCTCCAGACGTTGTCGCCTTGGGGAATCTTCGCGCCATTACGGGAGAAGTCGGCGCGGCCGCGGCCGAAGCTGGTGGTCAGCTCACCTTCGGCGCCCAGGAAGCCGAGCTTGCCGGTTTTGAATTGATAGCCGCCGATGATGCCGGCGTTCGCCACGGCATCCGGGCTCGACATTCTCACACCATCGTCGAGGCTCATCTTGTCGGCGAGCATCGCGCCGACCTTGAGCCCGCCATACAGCGGACTTTCCTCGGCCTGCGTGGTGGTCAACAAACCAAGACTGAGCAGCGCGATTATTGCAGCAATAGCGGTTTTCATTGCATTACCCTCTCTTTGTTATTTCCCTGAAATCACCCCTTCCCCCATCACCCCGTGCTCCAGTAACAAATTCAGTGTAAACCGCACGCCGAAGCCGGTGATATCGGTGGGGATGTGCGCCAGTCCGCCCTTGTTGTTGCCGGCGGAGAGGTCGATGTGCAACCAGGGCACCTCTTCCTTGACGAAGCGGCTCAGAAAACGCGCCGCGAGAATGTGGTCGGCCTCGCCGGCGAGGATGCACTGCTTGATGTCGGCGATATCGCTTTCCAGCTCCTTGTCGTAGTCACTATCGGTAGGAAAGGGCCACACCCGCTCACCAGAGGCGCGGCCCGCTGCGATGATGTCGTTGAGCAGCGCGTCGCGGTTGGTGAACGCCCCGCTGTAGCGCGTTCCGAGGGCGTAGATGCAGGAGCCCGTCAGCGTGGCGTAGTCGACGAGCAGGCCGGGGCGTTCGGCGCTGGCCATCGCCAGGGTGTCGGCGAGGATCATGCGGCCCTCGGCGTCGGTGTGCACCACTTCGATGGTCACGCCGTTGCTGGCGGTGACGACGTCGTTCTGCTTATAGGCTTTCGGGCCGATGTGGTTTTGCGCCAGGGCCAGCCAGCAGTGCACGGAGAGATTCGCCTTGAGCCGGGTCAGCGCCAGCAGCACCCCGAGCGCCACGGCGCTGCCTTCCATGTCCTCGTGCATGCCGAACATGCTTTTGGCGGGCTTGAGGTTGTTGCCGCCGGTGTCGTAACAGATGCCCTTACCGACCAGCGCCAGCCGCCGCCCGGTCTTCTTTTCCGTACCGCGCTTGCGGCTGCGGGGCGAATAGCAGAGCTGGACGATGCCCGCATCGTCATCGGCGCTGCCCTGTGCCACGGCGAGAAAGGCCCCGGCGTTTTGGCGTTTGAGGGTTTTAGTGTCGAAAAAGTGCATGTTCCAGCCGTTTTCCTCGGCCAGTTCGGCGATGCGTTCGCGGTAGCGTGCCGGGGTGAGCTGGTTGGGTGGCAGCATGGTGAGATAGCGCGCCAGATTGTTGCCCTCGGCCTCGGCAAGGGTGCGCGAAAAATCGAGCGTGGCGTCCAGGCCGTGGATGTCGATACCGGCCAGCCGCTTTTCGCTGGCTGGTTTGCTTTTCAGGACGGGCATGGTGTGGATGCCCGCCAGCAGTGCCGCAACGCATGCCTCGGCGACGCGCGCGGCCAGTCCCGGATCCAGCCCCGCCAACAGCAGGGTGACAGCGGCGGGATTTTGTTCCAGGTGCGTGACGCACAGTTTGCGCGCCAGGGTCAGCAGGTCGAAGGCCGAAATATCCGGCTTGATAGGCGCGAGCGTGACGCGGCTGCCCGTGGCATTGGGCAAGTCGGTGGTCAGCGGCGAGGTGTCGTCTTTTTCCTTGAGGCGCGCCCAGCGCTGCTTCAACAGGCCGGCGTAGGGAAATATCGGCCAGTCCTTGCCGGACTTGGTCTCGGGAAAGGCGATGAAGAGGTTGGTCTGGCCATCCGCATACCCCTCGTCCGGCAGGCCGCGATGCTGTTTTATGCTGATTTTAATCACTTAAAATCCCTTAAGTAAATCATGGTTTACCTTGACCTTACGCCGCAAAAAACAGATCATATCCTGCTTGGCGAATTTCAGATACCTCAAACAAAGGAGTCCCATGACCCCTGCTGACAAAAAACGCGTGCTGCGCGAGATGCTGTTCGCGCGCCGCTTCGAAGAGCGCTGCTATGAAGCCTATGTGGAGCGCAAGATCGGCGGCTTTCTTCACCTCTATCCCGGTCAGGAAGCCTGCGCCTTCGGTGTGATGGAGGCGGCGCGGCCGGGCCATGATTATGTTATCACCGGCTACCGCGATCATGTCCACGCCATCAAGTGCGGCGCCGACCCCAAAGCGGTGATGGCCGAACTGTACGGCAAGGAGACCGGTTCCAGCAAGGGCCGTGGCGGCTCGATGCACATCTTCGACGTGGAACATCACTTCATGGGCGGCTACGCGCTGGTGGGTGGACCGTTTCCGCTGGCGGCGGGCATCGCCAAGGGTCTGAAAATGAAGGGCTCGGATGCGATTTCGATCTGCTTTCTCGGTGATGCGGCGAACAATCAGGGCACATTCCACGAGTCGCTGAACATGGCCAAGGTGTGGAACCTGCCCGTCCTGTACGTGTGTGAAAACAACCTCTACGGCATCGGTACCCGCATTGATCGCTCCACGGCGGTGATCGACCAGTACAAGCGCGTCAGTGGCTACGACATTCCCGCCGCGCAGACCGATGGCCAGGATATCGAGAAGGTATATGAGGCGGCCAAAATCGCCGTCGACCATGTCAGGTCCGGCAAAGGCCCGTATTTCCTCGAATTGATGACCTACCGCTACCGCGGCCATTCCATGTCTGATTCCAACGCCTACCGTCCCAAGGACGAAGAACGCATGTGGAGCAAGCGCGACCCCATCATCATGCTGCGCGACCGGCTGATCGAGGCGAAGCAGATCACGCTGGACGACTACAAGGCGATGGACACCGCCGTGCTCGAAGAGATCGAAAACGAGATCATCAAATTCGCCGAAGCATCGCCCGAACCCTCGGTCGATGAACTGGAAAAATATGTATTGGCGGACAATGATCCTTATGTCCGCGGGGGTAAACACTAATGGCCGTAATGATGTATTGGGAAGCGATCCGGCGCGCCCAGGATGAAGAGCTGGCGCGCGATCCGATGGTGATTGTGATGGGCGAGGATGTCGGCGTGGCCGGCGGCACTTATAAGGCCACCAAGGGGCTGTACGAGAAATACGGCGCCGAGCGCGTCATCGACACGCCGATCTCCGAAAACGGCTTCACGGGTCTTGGCATCGGCGCCTCCTTCATCGGCGTGAGGCCGATCATCGAGATCATGTCGGTGAACTTCGCCTGGCTGGCGATGGACCAGATCTTCAACTCCGCCGCCAAGGTGCGTTACATGTCGGGCGGCCAACTTGAAGCGCCGGTGGTGATCCGCTCTCCGGGTGGCACCGCCCACCAGCTCGGCGCCCAACACTCGGCGCGCATGGAGAAGGTCTTCATGGGCGTGGCCGGGCTGCGCGTGGTGACCCCCTCCAATCCGAGGCAAGCTTATGGCCTGGTCAAATCCGCCGTGCGCTGCAACGACCCGGTGTTCATCAACGAACACGAGCTGATGTATAACATGAAGGGCGAGGTGCCCGACGAGGAATATTTCCATCCCTTGGAAGGCTCCGAAGTGGCGCGCCAGGGCCGCGATGTCACGCTGTTCGGCTATAACATCTCGGTGCACTGGTGTCTGGAAGCGGCGGAATTTCTCGCCAGCCATCACGGCATCGACTGCGAGGTGGTGGATTTGTATTCCCTCAGCCCGCTCGACCGCGCCGGCATCAAGGCCTCGGTGAGCAAGACCCATCGCGCGATCATCGCCGAAGAGGCCGAGGCCCCGGTCGGCGTGGGTTCGGAAGTGATGGCGATCATCAACGAGGAATGCTTCTTCGAACTGGATGCCGCGCCGGTGCGCGTGTCCGCACGGAATGTGCCCATCCCCTACAATCACAGGTTGGAAAAGGCCGCCATCCCCGGCGCCAAGGATGTGGTCCATGCCGTGTTGAAGATGTTTGGGAAACAATAAACCGTAGGATGCGTGCGGCGTATCCTACGATTCCTTGGATTTAACGCGGAAGTAGATGAAGAATGTCTGGCTCCTACCCCATCAAAATGCCCCAACTTTCGGACACCATGACCGAGGGCGTGATCGTCAGTTGGGAAAAGAACGTCGGTGATAAGGTTGAGCGCGGCGATATCGTCGCCACCGTCGAGACCGACAAGGCGATCATGGATGTCGAGGTGTTCCGTGACGGGTATCTGTCCGGTCCGGTCGCCGCTGTGGACAGCGTGGTGCCGGTCGGTGAGGCGATTGCCTATATCGTCGCCTCCGCCGAAGAAGTGTCGAGTGGCAAGGATCGAGTGGCGAGTAAAAAGATCGAGACGGCCGCCGCCGCACCCGCGACCGAGTCCCGTCACGCATCCGCCCTTGCCACGACAGTGGCGGCGGAAGGTCCGGCGGGGACGATCCACATCATCAAAATGCCCCAACTCTCCGACACCATGACCGAAGGCATGGTGGTGAGCTGGAGCAAGCAGCCCGGCGACAAGATCAAGCGCGGCGATATCGTGGCGCAAGTCGAAACCGACAAGGCGATCATGGATGTCGAGGTGTTCCGCGAAGGTTATCTGTCCGGCCCGCTTGCCGCCGTGGACAGCATGGTGCCGGTCGGTGGCGCGATGGGTTATCTGGTCGAGAAGCCGGAGCAGGTGGTTGATAAAACAGTAGCGAGTAGCGAGCTACGAGTAGCGAGGAAAGAAAAAGAAGAGGCCATGGTCCGCAAGGAAGCTTTACCAGTCTCCCCCTCGCCCCTCGCC
>SBBG01000167.1 GCA_005240065.1 Gammaproteobacteria bacterium
GCGGTGGGAGGTCTGGTTGGCCAGGCATCCGCAGGCAATCCCTTTCCAGGCATGGTTGCGGGCGGCCTGGTGGGTGCGGCGGCCGTGACGATTGCCGACAGTTTTGTGAAAGACGTGACCTACATGCTGGTATCCGATATCCAGATCACAGAAAAAGCCGCCAAGGGGGTCATAGTCAGAAAGGATACCAAGATCGACGCCAAAGTTTCCGATGCGGGCACCAGCCAGCAAACGGTATCGGAAGCGCGTAACAAGAAGGAATACCGTACGCGTATCGTGACAACGGCGAATAAAGTCAATCTGAAGCTGGAAGAGGCGCAGGATCTCATGTTTCAGAAAACGGCCTACGCCATGTCCGGGTTCTTTTGAGGAAGGCGACGGGATCATGAGGGTCTTGGTGTGACGCGAACGCACCTCGTGGGACGGATGTCCCGTTTCCAGCGCCGGTCTCTCCGTTATGGGTATCCAATGAAAATACCCTTATCGCTCTTCGAATAGCCGCTGATCCCACTGAATGGTTTCCGGTTCTCGAGCCTTGATTTTATGGAAATCCGGGTGCATTTGATTGATGACGATGTTGCTGTCGTGCCGGGCAATGACGGAAGGCACGATGAGGGCGACGGAGCGTTGGTTGGCGATCCATCCATCCATCGCCAAACCGCTGGCTGGAATCCATGCTGCGGCGATCCCATTCCGTCACGGTGCCGGGGGGATTGTTTCAATGGTCAGAGTTGCGGGGATTTCGATGATGATCATTTGATGGGAGCGTGGGAGTTTTCCGATATTGGTATGAGCCAGCATTTCGAGCATGGCGGTGGATTGGGATAGGCTTCGCGTTAGTTGATACACCGTTATCGGTATCATATGGCGCATACAATGGCATCGTTTGATGCCATTGTATGCACACAACGGCATAAATCGTAGCGGGCGCTATGCGCGCTACTTTTGTCGCTACGTATAGCAAGGAATGTGCGGTATTCCCTTTATTTCTGCTTCACCTTTTTCCCTTCCTCACGCGGTTCCAGCGTGATTTTCACCGGGTTCACCTGCCAGATTTCCTCCGCATACTCGCGTATGGTGCGGTCGCTGGAGAATTTGCCCATGTGGGCGACGTTGAGTATTGCCTTGCGTGTCCATTCTTGCGGGTCGGCGTAGAGTTCGGCGACCCGTTCCTGGCAGGCGATATACGAGGCGTAATCGGCCAGCAGCAGGTAATGGTCGCCGTGATGCGTGAGGGCGTCGATGACCGGTTGGTACAGGGCGGGCTCGTTGGGCGAAAAATAGCCTGTGCCGATCATGTCCAGCACCTGCTTCAGTTCGTGGTTGCCGTGGTAGTAGTCCCAGGGGTTGTAGCCGTTCCTGCGCAGTTCTTCGGCTTGATGGGTGGTCAGGCCGAAGATGAAGATGTTGTCTTCACCCACTTCCTCGCGAATTTCCACGTTCGCGCCATCCAGCGTGCCGATGGTGAGCGCGCCGTTGAGCGCGAGTTTCATATTGCCGGTTCCCGACGCTTCGGTGCCGGCGGTGGAGATCTGCTGGGAAAGTTCGCTGGCCGGGATGAGCGTTTCCGCCGTAGAGACGTTGTAGTTGGGGATGAACAGCACCTTGAGCCGGTCGCCGACGGCCGGGTCGTTATTGATGATGTCGGCCACGTCGTTGATGAGTTTGATGATGAGCTTGGCCATCGCATAACCCGGCGCCGCTTTGCCGGCGAAGATCACCGTGCGCGGCACAACGTGCGCGGACGGGTTGGCGCGGATGCGATTGTAGAGCGTGATCACGTGCAGAACGTTGAGCAATTGGCGCTTGTATTCGTGAATGCGTTTAATGTGGATGTCGAACATCGAGTCGACATTGACGGTGACGCCGAGGGTTTTCTTGATCATGACCGCGAGCCGTTCCTTGTTGGCGCGTTTGACGGCCTGGAATTGGCTCCTGAATACCGGGTCATCGGCCAGCGGCGCGAGTTTTCTCAGTTCGTCGAGGTTGGTCGTCCAGTCTTCGCCGATCCGCGAACTGATCAATTCGGTCAGCGCCTGATTGGCGTGGTGCAGCCAGCGCCGCGGTGTGATGCCATTGGTCTTGTTGACGATTTTGCCGGGGTAGAAGCGGTGGAAATCGGCGAAAATGGTCGTCTTCATCAAGTGGGTGTGCAGCGCCGCGACGCCGTTCACCTTGTGACTGCCGACCACCGCCAGGTGCGCCATGCGGATGCGTTTGCCATTGTCTTCGTCGATGATCGACATGCGGCGCAGCAGGTCCATGTTACCGGGGAACTGATGCATCACATCCTTAAGGAAGTGATGATTGATTTCGTAAATGATTTGCAGATGGCGCGGCAGCATATCTTCGAACAGTTTTGCCGGCCAGGTCTCCAGAGCCTCGGGCAGCAGGGTGTGGTTGGTGTAGGAGAAGGTGCGCACGGTGATGTCCCAGGCGCGTTTCCATTCCAGCCCATGAATGTCCATCAGCAGGCGCATCAGTTCGGGGATGGCCAGTACGGGGTGGGTGTCATTGAGCTGGATCGCCACCTTGTCCGGTAGCTTGTCGAAATGGAAGTGCGATTTGCGGAAGCGGCGCAGGATATCCTGGAGCGAGGCGCTGACAAAGAAATACTGCTGCTTGAGCCGCAGCTCGCGTCCCATGGCCGTGGTGTCGTCAGGATAGAGCACCTTGGAAAGGTTTTCTGACTCGTTCTTCTCTTCGAGCGCCTTGATGTAATTGCCTTCGTTGAAATACTTCAGATCGAAGTCGCGCGTCGCTTTTGCCGACCACAGGCGCATATTGTTGGTGGTGTTGGTCTTGTAGCCGGGGATCGGGGTGTCATAAGCCATCGCCATGACTTCGTCGGTCTCGACCCAGTGATAGCGGCGCTGCCCCGATTCGTCGGGATATTCGACGACCCGGCCGTGGAATTTCACGGGGTAGAGTACCTCGGAGCGCGGGAATTCCCAGGGATTGCCATAACGAAGCCAGTTTTCCGGGTGCTCGACCTGGCGCCCGTTCTCGACACGCTGGGTAAACATGCCATATTCATAGCGGATGCCGTAGCCGTAAGCCGGGATATTCATGGTCGCCATGGAGTCGAGAAAGCAGGCCGCCAACCGTCCCAGGCCGCCGTTGCCCAGCGCCGCGTCCGGTTCCAGTTCGCGGATTTCTTCGAGGTTGAGGCCGATGTCGCGCAACGCCTGATGGCACGCATCATGGATGCCCATGTTCAGCAGGCTGTTGCCCAATGTGCGGCCAATCAGGAATTCCAGCGAGAGATAGTAGACGCGCTTGGCATCTTCCTTGTAATAGCTGCGCATGGTTTCCATCCAGCGCTCCATCAGGCGATCACGAACCACATAGGACGTGACGTTGAGCCAGTCACGGTCGGTCGCGGTGTAGAGATCCTTGCCCACCGAATATTCCAGGCGATTGGCGAGGGAATACTTGATGGATTCGGCGTCCAAACCCATGTAGTCATACTTGAACGAACGCATGGTGCTTTTCATTGCCATCTTCCATTTCTCCTTGATTGGTCATCACGACGTGGCGATGCTTTGTGTATCGGTCAGAGCGCCTGTTTCTGAAATGAGGAGGGGATTGGGGAGAATATTACACGCATCAACCAGTAACGACATCAGCTTTTTAGGATCATCGGTAGGGTGCGTCTCGCGCACCGCTTGGCGGTAAAGGGTGTCTCTAAAGTTGGTTGCGGTGCGCGCGGCGCACCCTACAGAAGACGGTGCGTTAACCAGCCGAAGCCGGCAAATTCCGGTCCAGCCGCCGATAGGAGATCGCTTCGGTCAGATGGGCGGTTTGTATGGCATCGCTGCCCGCCAGGTCGGCGATGGTACGCGCGACTTTCAGGATGCGATGGTAGCTGCGTGCCGACAGGCCGAGCCTTTCGATGGCCTGCTCCAGCAGCCGCGCGTCACTGTCGCCGAGGCGGCAGATGCGGTCGATCTGGCGGTTGTTGAGATGGCAGTTGGGTTTGCCGCTGCGCGCTATCTGCCGGAGACGGACCGCTTCGACGCGGATTCTTACCTGGTCGCTGGTTTCGCCGCCATCCGCCGCGGCGCGCAAGGTTTCGCGCGGTAGGCGCGGCACTTCGATATGCATGTCGATGCGATCCAGCAACGGGCCGGAGATGCGCGCCCGATAGCGCTGCACCTGCTCCACAGTGCAATGGCAGCGTCCGTTCGGATCACCATGATAGCCGCAAGGGCAGGGGTTCATGGCTGCAATGAGCTGGAAGCGCGCCGGAAAAGTCGCCTGACGCGCGGCGCGCGAGATCGTGATGTGGCCGGATTCCATCGGTTCGCGCAGCACCTCCAGCACGCGCCGGTCGAATTCCGGCAACTCGTCGAGAAACAGCACTCCATTATGCGCCAAGGACACCTCGCCGGGACGCGGGTGCGATCCCCCTCCCACCAGGGCGACCCCTGAAGCGGTGTGGTGAGGCGCCCGGAATGGGCGGCGGTTCCATTGCGCGGTGTCGAGGCCGGTATCGCTGATCGACGTGATTGCCGCCGCCTCCAGTGCCTCGTCCTCTGTCATGCGCGGCAGGATGCCGGGCAGACGGCTGGCCAGCATGGTCTTGCCCGTGCCGGGCGGTCCCACCATCAGCAGGCTGTGGCCGCCGGCCGCGGCGATTTCCAGCGCGCGCTTGGCGTGGCGCTGGCCGCGTACTTCGGATAAGTCGTACGGGTCGTGTTCCGCGGCTGCTGCTGTTTCCCGGGCCTCGGGGCGGGTGGGGGAGATAAGGCGGCTGCCATTGAGATGAGCGCATACCTCCAACAGATGACGGGTGCCGAAGATCGTCGCATCGCCCACCCGCGCCGCTTCCTCGGCATTTTCCAGCGGTACGGCCAAGGCATGTCCGGCGTTGCGTGCCTGCACGGCGGCGGGCAGCGTGCCGCGTACCGGCCGCAGCTCGCCGCTCAGAGCCAGTTCGCCGATGAATTCGTATTCGGCCAAGCCTTGAGAGGGAATCTGTCCGGAAGCGGCGAGTATGCCCAGCGCGATGGGCAGATCGAAGCGCCCGCCCTCCTTGGGCAGATCCGCCGGGGCGAGGTTGACGGTGATGCGCCGTGCCGGGAACTCGAATTGCGCGTTGAGCAGCGCCCCGCGCACACGGTCCTTGCTCTCCTTGACCGCCATCTCCGGCAGGCCAACGATGGACAGGCTGGGCAGCCCGTTGGAGAGATGCACCTCCACCGTCACCAGCGGCGCGTCGATACCGGCCTGCGCCCGGCTGTAGACTACGGCCAGCGACACGGCGTTACTTCGCCTGTCCCTTCAGCAGACTTTCCAGTTCCGCGATCTGCTTTTCCAGCGCATCCACCTTTTCGCGCGTGCGGCCCAGCACCGCCGTCTGCACCTCGAACTCCTCACGGGTCACCAGATCCAGCCGGGTGAACGCGGACTGGAGCATGGCCCGAAAATTCTTCTCCATGTCGTGCTGCAAGTCGCGGATGCCGGAAGGCACGGCATCGGCCAGCTTTTTCGCCAAATCGTCGAGTATCTTGGGGTCGATCATGTTGATATTTCCTGTGCCTGTTTCAAACCATATTAGCAAAACTCTGCTGGCCTTAGCGCAGACATTTTGGTTATGGCGGCGCCGTCAAAAAATTTGACGCGCCAGCTCGATATCCGTAAAATTCACCCCTCACGCATCACCGGGGGCCGCGCAAGGCGGTTTCCTCATCCTCAAAAGGGGCGATTAGCTCAGCGGGAGAGCACTGCCTTCACACGGCAGGGGTCGCTGGTTCAATCCCAGCATCGCCCACCAAAAACAAAACAATAGCTTACCACTTACCTCATCGTAATGATGCACAGTATCGGGGGAGTTGCTGTTGCTCGCTACCCTATCGTGCGCGATATCAACAAATACTTCCACGGCCTACCGCCGTAAGCGCTGGCGTTATTCGACGGTCTCCGGCATCTGTTGTGTTCCAGGCGCAACCGTACCGAGGACGTGATTGCTATTGGCTGTGCATGCTTCCTGAAAAAAAACGGGGACACTTCCGTGTCCCCGAGGGTGGGAGGGTAAAGCAGAATGTGCCGTATTAAGGGGGAGGGGGAACGGCACGTTTTAAATCTAGCATAAGCTGTGCCAGGCATGATTTGCGGCTATTTTTGCCATATTTCCGGTTTGATAACCTGTTTGTTGCGCGATTTTGGCGCAACATGCCTGTTGTAGCGTCAAGAAAGGGCGCCTTATCTTTGACGCATTGCGACTTTTTGACTCCATGCCGATAAGAATGAATATTCGTTTGTAATATGGCTGTAATATATTTCAATTGTAATAATTGTAAGGGTTATCTCGTATGTGAGTTACGATAGAAACATGGCAGACACTATCCTTCTTATTGAAGACGAATCGGCGATTCGTGAAATGGTGACGTTCGCTCTGGAACGTGCCGGTTTTTCGACGATCACGGCGATGGACGCTGCGCAGGCTCAAAAGGTAATCGAGCACAAGGTGCCAGATTTGGTATTGCTGGACTGGATGCTGCCCGGTGTGAGCGGGGTGGATTTCGCGCGGCGGCTCAAACAGGAGGATGGCAGCCGCAAGATTCCCATCATCATGTTGACCGCCCGCGGGGAGGAAATGGACAAGGTCAGGGGGTTTGAAATCGGGGTGGACGATTACGTTACCAAGCCTTTTTCTCCCCGCGAGCTGGTGGCGCGGATCAAGGCGGTGCTGCGCCGTGCCGCGCCGGAGGGCGAAGAAAAGCCGATCGAGTTTGAAGGTTTGTGGCTGGATCCGGTTAGCCATCGCGTTACGGCGGGCGATGCGCCGGTCGAGCTGGGGCCTACCGAATTCCGCATGCTGCATTTTTTCATGAGCCATCCGGAGCGGGTTTACAGCCGGGGACAATTGCTCGACAGGGTGTGGGGCAACGATGTATATATCGAGGAACGCACCGTGGATGTCCACATCCGGCGTTTGCGCAAGGCGCTGGTCGCCCATGGGCATGACCGGCTGATCCAGACGGTCAGGGGCGCGGGTTACCGTTTTTCCGTCCACAGTTGATGACGCTCTTTCATGGAGCGCAAGGCAAGGCGCTCGGAATGAATGTCTGATCCGTGTAAAATTTCCCCTCTTGCCATTCTAACGAAGGGATTGTTCCTTGTCTGATTCCTGGTTGAGCGAAGTGCGATGGGTGGTCGCTCTCGCGCTTGCCATGCTGATCCTCGGCCTGCTCACAGGATATGTTGCGCTTTTTTTGCTGCTTGGCGTGCTGTGTTACCTCGGCTGGCATCTGTTCAATGTTGTGCGCTTGCTGCGCTGGTTTCAGGAGGGGAAACGATTCCATCCGCCCGAGGTGAGGGGAGTATGGGAAGACGTATACTACAACATCTACCGCTTGCAGCAACGTAACCGTCTGCGCCGGCGGCGGATCGTGCGTATGCTCAATCGTTTCCAGGAAGCTACGGCGGTGATGCCCGATGCCACGGTGGTGATGGGGACACAAGGGGAGATCGAGTGGTGGAATGATGCGGCGGGCAACCTCTTGGGGTTGCGTGTGCCGCAGGACAGGGGGCGGCGTATCGTCAATCTTGTGCGGCATCCTGTTTTTGCGGAATTTTTCGCGGCGCGCGATTACTCGCTGACCGTGCAATTTCCCGCGCCGGTGAATGAACAAATCATGCTGGCCGTGCGCATCGTGCCTTATGGCGGGGACCACTTGCTGCTGGTGGCGCGCGACATCACACCCGTCTACCGTCTCGATCAGGTGCGCCGCGATTTCGTCGCCAACGTCTCTCACGAGCTGCGCACGCCGCTGACGGTGATCGGCGGTTTTCTCGAGACCATGAGCGAGGACGATGACGAGTGCAGCCGCCGCTGGGGCCGGTCGCTCTATCTGATGAGGCAGCAAACGGACAGGATGCAGCGCTTGGTGGAAGATCTGCTGTTGCTGTCGCGGCTGGAGATGGAAAAAGGGCTGCATCACCGCGACGTGGTTCCTATCACGACCGTGTTGGCGTCGATACGAGAGGAGGCGCTGGTCTTGAGCGGCGAGCGCCGCCACGCTATTCACCTTGACGTCGATCCTGGTCTGCAACTGCGCGGCAGCGGCGAGGAATTGCGCAGTGCGTTTTCCAATCTTGTCTTCAATGCCGTGCGATATACTCCCGACGGTGGCGACATTCATATTCGCTGGTATGCCGACGATGCAGGGGCGCATTTCGAGGTACGGGATACGGGCGTCGGCATTGCCGCCGAGCATATTCCCCGGCTGACCGAGCGCTTTTACCGGGTCGATGCCGGCCGTTCCCGTGAAAGCGGCGGTACGGGATTGGGACTGGCGATCGTCAAGCATGTGCTGAACCGCCATGAAGGGC
Organism: Gammaproteobacteria bacterium; assembly: GCA_005240065.1. GTDB lineage: Bacteria > Pseudomonadota > Gammaproteobacteria > Ga007554 > SBBG01. The sequence continues at coordinate 8,341 of SBBG01000167.1, forward strand.
AGTTGCGGATTGAAAGCGAATTGGGCAAGGGAAGCACGTTCGTCTGCGATTTTCCTGCTCATTTGATTTGTGTTTCTTAGCCCAGTTGTTTCGTAGGGTGCGTCTCACGCACCACACGGATGGTGTGCGCGCGCACCCTACACATGGGAGAAAAGCTGAAAGCAGAGCTGGGTACCTCTAAAAATTCGCTGAAGCCGCGTGGCGGTGTTGGAAATGCGCTCAAAATGCTCATGTGTTGCGTGTACGCTGCGCTTTTTCGCGCATTTCCGCTTTGCCCTCGCGCCTTGATCGAATTTTTAGAGGCGTCCTGAATTTGATTGCTGGGTTAATAGTATGCCGATTTCACTTGCACAACGGAGGCTTTTAAATGAATGAGAGCAGAATGATGAAAAATTTCGCGGCGGCTGCCTTTTTGGCTGCGAGTTTCGCCGTGCCGGTTTTGGCGCATGCCGATGCATTGGTCAAGGCGGACGGTTCCAGTACCGTGTTTCCGATTACCGAGGCGGTGGCTGAAGAGTTTCAGGCAACAAAGCGTGGCGCGGTGAAGGTGACCGTCGGTATTTCCGGTACGGGCGGCGGTTTCAAGAAGTTTTGCCGCGGCGAGGTCGATGTCGCCAATGCCTCGCGTCCCATCATGGCCAAGGAAATGGAGGCTTGCCGTCAGGCAGGCATCCAGTATGTCGAATTGCCAGTGGCTTATGATGCCCTGACGGTGGTGGTCAATCCCAAAAACACCTGGCTGAAGAGCCTGACCGTCGCCGATCTGAAAAAAATGTGGGAACCCGAGGCCCAGCGCGTCGTCACCAAGTGGAATCAGGTGCGTCCTGAATGGCCGGACGCGCCCCTCAATCTGTTCGGGCCGGGAGTGGATTCCGGTACCTTCGACTACTTCACCGAGGCGGTGGTCGGCAAGGCCAAGGCCAGCCGTGGCGATTTCACCGCCAGTGAGGATGACAACGTGCTGGTGCAGGGCGTCTCCACCGACAAGAATGCCTTGGGTTACTTTGGCTTCGCCTATTATGCGGAAAACGCCAAGAAGTTGAAGGTTGCGCCGATCGATGGTGGCAAGGGGCCGGTGATACCGTCCGAAAAAACGGTGATCGACGGTACCTATCAACCCCTGGCGCGTCCAATCTTTATTTATGTCAGCGCCAAGTCGCTGGATCGCCCCGAGGTAAAGGATTTTGTGAACTTCTATTTGCAGAACGCGGCTGCCTTATCCAAGGAGGTGGGATATATTCCTTTGCCCGCCAAGGCTTATACGCTCGCGGCCGAGCACCTAAAGAGCCGCAAGATGGGCACCGTGTTTGGCGGCGAGCCTTCGGTTGGATTGAAAATCGAGGAATTGCTGGCGCGCGAAGCCAAGCAGTGATGAAGGGGATGGGGGTGCCGGTGATGAGCACCCCTTTTTTTGTGAGGCTGGCTGAAGCAACGTGATTTTTGCGTTGTCATCGAATTGTCATAATTCTGTCATAGTATGCGCTTTCGCCGCCAACCAAGGGTAGACCTGTCCGTGAGTCCCGAGCTATCCCGATTCGCCCCGCGCCGCATGCGCCAGTTGCGTGAACGGCTGGTCGAGTCTTTGTTGTTTCTTGCCGCGCTGTCGGCGGTGGCCATCACGGTAGCCATCGTGTGGATTCTGGTGAGCGAATCGCTGGAGTTTTTCAAGCATGTGTCGTTGAAGGACTTCCTGACCGATACCGAATGGACGCCGTTATTCGACGATGCCCATTACGGCATCCTGCCGCTCGTGTCCGGCACGCTGGTGACGGCTGCGGTGGCGCTGGCGGTTGCCGTGCCTTTTGGCACCATCATCGCTCTCTATCTGAGTGAATTCGCGCCGCATCGCATGCGCGAGATCATCAAGCCAGTGCTGGAACTGCTGGATGGCATCCCGACTGTGGTGTATGGCTATTTCGCGCTGCTGTTTGTCACGCCGCTGCTGCAACATTTTCTGCCCGATCTTCCCGGATTCAACATGCTCAGTGCGGGCCTGGTGATGGGTGTGATGATCATCCCCTATGTCAGTTCGATCAGCGAAGATGCCATGCGCGCCGTACCGATGCACATCCGAGAAGGTTCCTATGCCATGGGTTCCACCCGTTTCCAGACCGCATGGCGCGTGGTGACGCCGGCAGCATTTTCCGGCATCGCTGCCGCCTATATTCTGGGAATTTCCCGCGCCATCGGCGAGACCATGGTGGTGGCGGTGGCGGCGGGGATGCAGCCCAATCTCACCTGGAACCCGATGGAGCCTGCCGAGACCATCACTGCTTATATCGTGCAAGTCAGTCTGGGTGATCTACCTCACGGCAGCATTGGCTACCAGACCATCTTCGCTGCGGGGTTGGTGCTGGTGTTGATGACGCTGTTCTTCAATATCGCCGGCCATCTGCTGCGCAAGCGGTTCCGGGAGGTCTACTGATGCAAGACAAAGAAATCCAGACGCTGCGATCCATGATCGCCCGGCGCAAGCGCTGGGATGTGATTTTCGCCGTCGTTGGCCTGTTTTCCATGCTGGGCGGCGTGGTAACCCTGGCTGCTTTGATCGCCGGCATGGCAATGGATGGCGCGCCGCGCATCAGTTGGGATTTCTTCACGTCTTTCCCTTCGCGTCATGCCGATCAGGCGGGCATCCTGTCGGCCTGGGTAGGTACCACGCTGGTGATGCTGGTCACGGCCTTCACCGCCGTGCCGCTGGGAGTTGCCGCCGGTATTTATCTTGAGGAATATGCCCCCAAGAACTGGATGACCGATCTGATCGAGATCAACGTCACCAACCTGGCCGGCGTGCCGTCGATCGTCTATGGCCTGCTCGCGCTGGGGCTGTTCGTTTACAAGCTGGACCTCGGCCAGAGCATCGTAGCGGCGGGTCTGACGCTGGCGATACTCATCCTGCCAGTCGTGATCGTCTCGACGCGCGAGGCGATCCGCGCCATCCCAGGCACTATCCGCGAGGGTGCGTTCGCGCTGGGGGCGACCAAATGGCAGACCGTGGCGCATCATGTGTTGCCTTACTCGACCGCCGGCATACTCACCGGCGTGATCATTGGCATGTCGCGCGCCATCGGCGAGACCGCGCCCATTATCACTATCGGTGCCCTGACGTACATCGCCTTCCTGCCCGAGTCGCCGATCAAGAGTGAATTCCCCTTCATCTCCTTCGAGTGGCTGTCGTCCGCCTTCACCGTGATGCCGATCCAAATGTTCAACTGGGTGTCGCGGCCGCAGGAAGAATTTCATGTCAACGCCGCCGCCGCCGGGCTGGTGCTGATCTTTATGACTCTGATAATGAATGCCATGGCGATTTTCATTCGTTATCATTTCCGCAAACGTATCAAGTGGTAGGAGCACGGATTTAATGCCTGCAACGAATATGTCCACCCTCAAGGCCGAAGCCAAAGGACTGAACTTCTACTATGGCGCTTATCACGCGCTCAAGGGCATCGATCTTCCCGTGGCGGAGAAGGAGATCACCGCGTTGATCGGTCCTTCCGGTTGTGGCAAATCGACCTTCCTGCGCTGCTTCAATCGCATGCACGATCTATATCCTGGTAATCGCTACGAAGGGGAGATCAATCTGCATCCCGATGGCGTCAACATCCTCAACCCGAAGATCGATCCGATCGAGGTACGGATGCGCATCGGCATGGTGTTCCAGAAGCCCAACCCTTTTCCCAAGTCGATCTATGAAAATGTCGCTTATGGTCTGCGGGTGCGGGGCACCACCAAGCGGCGGGTGCTGGACGAAAAAGTCGAGCAGGCGCTGCGTGGCTCCGCGTTGTGGAATGAGGTCAAGGATCGCCTCAACAGTCTGGCGTTCAATCTCTCCGGCGGCCAGCAGCAGCGCTTGTGCATCGCACGCGCCTTGGCGACCGATCCTGAAATCATCCTCTTCGACGAACCGACCTCGGCGCTCGACCCGATCGCCACCGCCAGTATCGAGGAACTGATCGCCGAGTTGAAAGAACAAGTCACTATCCTGATTGTCACACACAATATGCAGCAGGCGGCGCGGGTGTCCCGCTATACTGCCTTCATGCACCTGGGTGAGGTGGTCGAGTTTGGCGATACCGGCACAATATTCACCAATCCCGCCAAGAAACAGACCGAGGATTACATCACCGGGCGTTACGGTTAAAAGGTAGATGCAGGAGAAATAATATGGAACCCCTGGATACTCACATTTCCCGTCAATACAACGTGGAGTTGGAAAATATCCGCTCGCTCGTTCTGCAGATGGGCGGCCTGGTCGAGCAGCAGATCGATCAGGCCATCACCGCGCTGGTGCAGGGCAACCAGGCTTTGGCCGAGACGACTATTGTCGCCGATTACAAGGTCAACAACATGGAAGTGACCATCGACGAAGAATGCACCCAGATTCTTGCACGCCGGCAGCCAGCCGCCGGAGATTTGCGCCTGGTGTTGGCAGTGATCAAGACCATCACCGATTTGGAGCGCATCGGCGACGAGGCGGAAAAGATCGCCCGCATGGCCGTGCAGTTGGCGGGAGAGGAACGTCCCAAGAACAACTACAGGGAAATTCAATCATTGGGTAATCATGCGCGCTGGATGGTGCATGATGCGCTCGATGCCTACGCGCGCATGGATACTGAGGCGGCGGTGCGGGTAGCGCGCGAGGATCGTAAACTCGATCACGAATACGACGGCGTGATGCGTCAGATGGTCACCTTTATGATGGAAGACCCTCGCACCATATCTCGCGTGCTCAACATCATCTGGGCTGCCCGCGCCATCGAGCGTATCGGCGATCACGCGCGTAATATCTGCGAGTATGTGATTTACCTGGTGAAAGGCAAGGACGTGCGCCACATCAGCTTGGAGCAGATGGAGAAGGAGGCGCGAGAGGCGCGCGAGGGGGAGTGATTTATTCTGGCGGATGGCGCGTGAGACGCACTATCCTCTTGGAAAAAGATAGAAACGAAGAAGGGGGGCATTATGCCCCCTTCTTCGTTATGCGATGTGAGCCCTTGTCACGGCGCTCTTTCCCGCATGATGCTCAAGCCTTTGAGCAGATTCAGCGCCTCGTACAACTGGTAGTCGGTGTTGGCGAGCTTTTCCGGTGTTTTCTTGGCGTCGGCAGCGGGCTTGGTCTCTTCTGTCGTCTTGCCTGAATCTTCGGGGGTTTTCTTTTTGCTGCCGTTGACCAGATGGCCGCTGAGATCTGCTTCCTTCACGGGGTCCACGCCGGAGCCTTCCACCGCTGTCACCTTGATGTTTTCCAAGGCGATGTCGGGAGTGATACCTTCGGCCTGGATGGATCGCCCTGAGGGCGTGTAATAACGCGCGGTGGTCAGCTTCAGCGCAGAGCCTTCGTCCATCGGGATAACGGTTTGCACCGATCCCTTGCCAAAGCTCTTGCTGCCCATCACGATGGCGCGTTTGTGGTCTTGCAGCGCGCCGGCGACGATCTCCGAAGCGGAGGCGGAGCCGCCGTTGATCAGCACCACAATGGGCGCGCCTTTGAGAATATCTCCCGGCGTGGCGCGGAATTTCTGTTGCGAATCCTTGACTCGGCCGTCGGTGTAAACGATCAGCCCCTTGTCCAGAAAGGCGTCGGAGACGGCGACGGAGGCATTCAGGACGCCGCCCGGATTGTTGCGCAGATCCAGCACTAGTCCTTTCATATTGTCACCGCTTTCCTGTTTGAGTTTGGTGATGAACTGCGCCAGGTTGTCGCCGGTGTTGGCCTGGAACTGGGAAATACGCAAATAGCCATAACCTGGCTCCAGCGTGCGGCCCTTGACGCTGCTGACCTTGATGACCGCGCGTTTCAGGGTGATCTTGAGTAGTTTTTCCGCACCTTCGCGCGCGATAGTGAGGGTAATTTCCGTGCCCGGTTTGCCGCGCATCCGGCTTACGGCGTCGCTCAGGGTCATACCTTTGACGGGAGTGTCGTCGATGCGGATGATCAGGTCGCCGGCCTGGATGCCCGCTTGCTGGGCGGGGGTGTCGTCGATGGGAGAAATCACTTTGACGGCGCCGTCTTCCATACCGACTTCGATGCCCAGGCCGCCGAACTCACCGGTGGTACTGACCTGCAAATCCTTGAAGGCTTCTTTGTCCAGATACGCCGAGTGCGGGTCGAGGCCGGAGAGCATGCCGCGGATGGCGTTTTGCAGCAGGGTTTTGTCTTCCACCGGTTCAACGTAATCGGTCTTGATCTTGTTCATCACTTCGGTGAAGGCGCGCAGATCATCGAGCGGCAGGGAGGCGGCGGGCTTGTCGCGCTCGGCGAAGACACTGTGCCCGACGTTGATGGATACGCCCAAGACCAGACCCAGGCCCAGGATCACGAAATTGCGGGTGTTGAACTGCATGAATTTGCTCCGGGAATCAGGCCGCATGAATATGCGGCTTCATGAATGGCACAGCATACAAGCTGCAAGTATATGGATGCAATATGTTTTGAAAACAAGGCTATCGACACCACAGCGCCGGATTGACGGGTGCGCCGTTGCGGCGGATTTCAAAGTACAGTCCCGGGTTCATGTGGCCGCCGCTGTTGCCGATGCTGGCGATGACCTCGCCACTCTCCACGGCATCGCCGACACTCTTGCGCAGATTCTGATTCTGGCCATACAGGCTCATATAGCCTTCGCCATGATCGACGATCAGCATCAAGCCGAAACCGCGCAGCCAGTCGGCGAAGACTACCCGGCCGCGGGAAATGGCGTGGACATCCTGACCTTCGGGGGCGGCGATCAATACGCCTTGCCACTTTGATGCGCCAAGGCCGCGGGAAGTTCCGTAATGAGCGGCGATCTGGCCTTGGGCCGGCCAGCGCAGCCTGCCTTGCAGGCCGGCGAAAAGCGATGCGTCGCCGATTCTTTGCGGCGTTTCAGGCTGGACCGGTCTGCCTGGCGGAACGGTGGTGGATGGCTTGTCCGGTTTGGCCGGCGCCAGCGGCCGCTGTGTCCGCTTGGCGCGCCGTTGCGCCTCTTCCAGGCGTTTCAATAGTTGTCCCAGTTGCCGCTCGTCTTCCAGCAGGCGTTGTAACTGCTGTTCCTTGGTCTGAATATCGGTGCTGAGCCGGGCGAGCACCAGGCCACGCTGTTTCCGGCTTTCTTCGAGACGGTTCTTTTCTTCCTCGGTGTTGTTTTTAGCCTGAATCAGTAATTGGCTTTTTTCCGCGATGGATTGTTCCACCGCCGCCAGCTCGACAAGATCGCCGTTGATGGCGTCGATTTGCGAGACGCGCGCGCGGTTGAGGAAGTCATAATAGATCAGGTTGCGCCCCAGTGCTGCGGGGTCTTGCTGGTTGAGCAGGATTTTCAGAAGATCCTGGCGTCCCATTGCATAACTGGCACGTAGTTGCTGCGCAAGGGCCTGGCGTTGCGCAACCAGGTTTTCCTGCAATTGCCGCTGGCGCTGGCGGAGCTTTTCCAGTTCTCCGCTGTGGCGCCGCAATTCCTGTTGCAATTGCGCGAGAGAGCGGCTGGCTTTGCCAATGGCGGCCTCGGCACTGTGCAATTGCGAGCGCAACGCCTCCTGTTGGCGGCGATCGGTGGCGAGCGTCGAACGCAGTGTGCCGATTTCTCCGCGAAGTTCTCTTAGTTCGGCGGCTTTGGCTTTGGGCGAAGGAGAGGAAGCTTGGAAATTGGCGGCCAACGTTTGAGTAGTGCTCACCATGAAGGTGAGCACTAGTGATGTCACAATCCTGGTATTCAAGAGTGCTCTATCAGCGTCATCAGCGACGCGCCGTTCATCTCAGCCGGTTTCTTGAGGCCCATGAGATACAGCATGGTGGGCGCGACATCGGCCAGAATACCCCGTGGCGCGGGCGTTGCCGGGCGTCCGACGTAGACGAACGGCACGGGGTTGGTGGTATGGGCGGTATGGGCTTGTCCAGTGCCTTCGCCCCGCATCTGTTCGGCATTGCCATGATCGGCGGTGATCAGCATTTCGCCACCGGTCTTTTTCAGCGTATCGTAGAGGCGGCCCAGGCAGGTATCGAGGGCTTCGATCGCCTTGACGGCGGCTTCCATGTTGCCGGAGTGTCCGACCATATCGGGGTTGGCGTAGTTGCAGATGATGACATCGTATTTTCCGCTCTCGATGGCTTCGATCAGCCGATCGGTCATCTCGGGCGCGCTCATTTCCGGTTGCAGATCGTAAGTGGCGACTTTCGGCGAAGGTACCAGGATGCGGTCCTCGCCGGGAAAAGGTTCTTCCTGGCCGCCGTTGAAGAAGAACGTCACATGGGCGTATTTTTCCGTTTCGGCAATCCGCAGCTGGCGCAGCCCGAGCCTGGAAATATATTCGCCGAACACATTCTCCAGTCGCTCGGAAGGGAAGGCGACCGGAGTATTGAAACCTTTTTTGTATTCGGTCAGACAGACGAACGCCGCCAGGCGAGGGCGAATTTCTCGCGTGAAGCCGTCGAAATCGGCATCGACGAACGTCTGGGTGAGCTGGCGGGCCCGGTCGGCACGGTAATTCATGAAAACCACCACATCACCGTCTTCGATGCGTACAGGGTTTTCTCCCTTGGGCACGATGGCTGTGGCATGTACGAATTCGTCGGTTTCGCCGCGCGCATAGGCCGCCTCCAGTGCCGCGGCGGCGGTAGGGGCCTGGTGCGCGGCTTTGCCCTGGGTGATGAGGTCGTATGCCGCCTGGACGCGCGCCCAGCGCTGGTCGCGGTCCATCGCATAGTAGCGGCCGATCACCGAAGCGAAGCGGCCTCGTCCCAGGCTGTCGAAGAGCTTTTCCATGGCGGCGATGGAGCCCCCGGCGCTTTTGGGTGAGGTATCGCGGCCATCGAGAAAGGCGTGCATAGTCACGAAGAGCACATCCAGGCCATGGCCAGGCTGGCTGTGGAGCGCGGTGCGGCGCGGGTGTACCTGCACGCC